>CALGEC010000055.1 GCA_937881815.1 uncultured Bacteroidales bacterium | reverse complement strand
TCGGCGTTAAATTTATAGAAATTTTGTTTACATCCGAAAATTCGTGGCGATTCTATTTTATTAACGCTTTCTTTATGTCCAAGAAAAAGGCAACGGCTAAGAAAATTAGCACGCAAAGGGTGTTGATTGAAAGTCTTAGTGCTGTGTTGTCAAGGTTTTGGAAAGCGTTCATTACAAAATACAACCCTAAGGCAAGGATTACATAAAGCAAGAAACGTTTTATAGGGTATTTTACGGGATAGAATTTTTGTCCTATTGCCCAACAAATTATCATTATTGAGGCATAGCAAATCAAAGTTGTGTATGCTGCACCTAAATAGCCAAAACGTGGCACTAAAATAAAGTTTAAAACCAAGGTTATTGCAGCTCCAATGCCCGAAATGTAGGCTCCGTATATTGTTTTGTCGCTTACCTTATACCAAATTGAGAGATTGTAATAAATTCCTAAACAGAAATTTGCTAAAAGAAGTATTGGCACAACGTTTAAGCCTACTCGGTATTCCTCACTAACGAAATATTGAAATAAATCCATATAAGCAATTACTCCAAGAAAGATTGTGAGAAGGAAGATAGTGAAAACAAGCATTACCGAAGAGTAGGTTTGTTTTGCATCTTGCGATTTCATCTTTGAGAAGAAGAAAGGCTCGGCTGCAAACTTAAATGCTTGAATAAAGAGGCTCATTACGATAGAAATCTTGTAGCAAGCACCATATATTCCTATTTGTTGCATTGCGTAGGTGTTGCAATCGGCAGTATTTTCGGGGCAAGTTAAAAGTTTTTTCAAAGCAATACGGTCAAAAGTCTCGTTTACCATTCCCGCAAGTCCACCAATCATAACGGGAAGTCCATAAATCAGCATTTGTTTCAAAAGAGAAAAACTAATTTTAAAACGAAACTTAGAATATTCTGGTAGAAGCATCACAACAGATATTGCACTTGCTAAGAAATTTGAAATAAAAATGCACTCAACAAGGTTATCGGGTTTTAGAATGAAAAAGAAAAATAGATTGAATCCTATGTTTGAAAAAATATCAATGCTTTTAATCAAGGCAAAACGTGCTGCTTTGTTTTCCTGACGTAGTTTTGCGTAAGGAATTGCACGAAAAGCATCAAGTGCAACAATGATTAAAAACCATTTAATATAGTTTTGTTCGTTTTCATACTGCATTGCACTGCTTATGCTCTCGATATTGAAAAAGGTAAGCAAGACAAAAAGACTTGTTGTGCAGAAAAGCGAAAATAAAGACGTGTTAAAAACTACGGACTTATCATCTTGTTTTTGGCAAAAGCGAAAATATGCCGTTTCCATGCCGTATGTGAGAATTATCATAAGGAAAGAAATATAGGCATAAAGCTCTGAAACCACTCCGTATTTGTCTGCCGTAAGGGAATAGGTGTAAACCGGTACTAAAAGATAATTTAAAAATCTTCCTAATATAGTTGGCAATCCATAAATTGCTGTTTGCCCTGCAAGTTTCTTTATATCGCTCATTTTTTTCTTAGAAATAATATGTTAAACCAAAGATTGATTCTCTGTAAGTAATCTTTATAGGTTGGAAATGTCTATCTAAGAATCCGTATTTCGCTAAATAATTTATTCCAATTTTACCTATGCGAAGTGTAAATCCATAAATCAGTCCTATATCGTGCGGATTGTACTCTCCTTTCTTTAAAAGAGCATTCTCTAACTCTGCTTTAACAATATAATCGTAAGCAACACCAAGTTTAACTCCCATTCCGGCTGCTCTATCAAAGTATCCGAAAGTATAAGTCAAAGGAACAGAGATTTTCATTGCATTAAACTTTCCTTCAACTTGCTTACTTCGTTCTATATTTGCATTAACTGCTAAATCCAAACTTTGAATTTCATCAATATTATACTGAATCATAAATCCACTATTTGCAGAAAAACCGTTTCTTCCTGTAATATTTCCACTGTTATAGTACTGATTGCAACTTCCTATGCCGAGATTTATTCCAAATTCATAACCATCTCTATAAAACTGATGCTTTCGTGATTTTTTTCCTGAGTATCCCAAATCTTTATAGTTGCTTGCGTTTACGGTAAGATTGAAAACAAAATCGCAAATCCTATCCATTCCCTCGTAATCTATCAATTCTGCATCGTCTTCGGGCTTATGATAAGGCGAATCGGTGCCTGTTGTCATTGTTATTGCGGGAATATCTCTTTTTGCAAAAGAAGAGTAATCAGAATCGGTAAAAACAGATTTCTCATACTTAGATACCTTTGTTTTTAAGTCGGTTTTAGTGCTTGAGAATATATCTTTCCAACCATTAAGCATAGCAACATTTGCAATTTTCAAAGCACCATTCTTATACCAGCCTACCATATCAAGATTTATCATTAACTTAATATCAGAAAGCTTATCAACAAACATAGGATTGTAAGCAAAATGATCAGAGCCTAATAATCCCATTTCTTCGGCATCAAACCAAATCAAAAGAATGTAACGATTTATTTTATCTGTATTTGCACTTAGCAAACGGGCTAATTGCAAAAGCATAGCACTTCCCGATGCGTTGTCGTCAGCTCCATTATATATTTTATTATTTCTTATTCCTAAATGATCATAGTGAGCTCCTATTACAATGTATTCAGGATTATACAAAGGCTTTTCTGCTTTTATTTCTGCAACTATGTTGTTCCCTAAATTAGCACTAAAATCTTGAATATAATATTCTATCTTTAAAGAATCTAATTGAGAACAAATATATTCTCTTGCAAGAGAGTTTCCAACGCTTCCAACCTCCCTTCCTTCCAAAGCATCAGAGCTTAAATAATAAACATCTTTCTTTAAATTTTCTCTTTGTTGGCTTTGAGCAAAACAAAGATTTAAACTCAAAATTGAGAGTATTAAGACAAAAAAACGTTTCATTTTTTATATTTTTTCGCAAAATTATAAAGAAATAACGTAATTTTGTAAACTCAAAGCATAAAACTAAAAATAAAAATGAAAAATTTTGTAGAGGAATTACGTTGGAGGGGTATGATACACGATATTATGCCGGGCACAGAAGAACAATTTTTAAAACAAACCGCTACTGCATACGTAGGATTTGACCCTACAGCAGATAGTTTACATATAGGACACTTAGTAGGCATTATGATGCTTTCTCATCTTCAAAGAAGTGGACACAGACCTATTGTTTTATTGGGTGGAGCCACAGGAATGATTGGCGATCCTTCTTTTAAAAGTCAAGAAAGAAAGCTCCTTACATTAGAAGAAATACAACATAATCAAGCTTGCATAAAGAAACAATTATCTCGTTTTATGGATTTTGAAACCGAAGCAGAGAATAAGGCTTTGGTGCTTAATAATTATGATTGGAATAGCAAGTGGAGTTTCTTGGATTTCATAAGAGATGTTGGTAAACACATAACTGTAAACTATATGATGGCGAAAGACTGTGTTAAAAAGCGTATTGAAACAGGTCTTTCTTTCACAGAGTTTTCTTATCAATTGCTTCAAGCCTACGACTTCAAGTATTTGTATGAAAACTACGGCTGTAAACTTCAAATGGGAGGCTCTGACCAATGGGGAAACATTACTTGCGGAACAGAACTCATTAGAAGAACACTTTCAGGCGAAGCTTTTGCGATGACTTGTCCTTTGATTACAAAAGCAGATGGTTCAAAATTTGGAAAAACTGAAAAAGGTAACGTGTGGTTAGATGCAGAAAAAACATCGCCTTATGCTTTCTATCAATTCTGGTTAAATGTTTCTGATGACGATGCAAAGAAATTCATTCGTATCTTTACATTCTTTACAAAAGATGAAATAGAAAATTTGGAAAAACAACACGATGAGGCTCCAAATTTAAGAACACTTCAAAAGGCTCTTGCAAAAGACATAACAATACGCGTTCATGGAGAAGAAGAATATAACAAGGCTGTTGAGGCTTCGGAAATTCTTTTCGGAAAAGGCACAACTGACACATTGAAACGTTTAGATAGTGCAACATTCCTTAGTGTTTTTGAAGGAGTGCCTACATTTGAAGTTAGCAAAGAAGAAATCCTGCAAGGAATAAACATAATTGATTTATTAGCAGAAAAGACTCAAATTCTTGCCTCAAAGGGAGAGGTTCGCAGAGCCTTAAAAGAAAACTCACTTTCTGTCAATAAAGAAAAAGTAAAAGAAGACTTTGTAACATCAAACAACGATTTACTTAACGCTCAATACATATTAGTTCAAAAAGGTAAGAAAAACTACTTCATAATAGTAGCAAAATAGAGAAAAAACTCTTAGTTTTTTTGAAATAAATCAAAGAAAAAATTAAATTTTTCTTTGATTTATTTTTTTAAAGTAAAGAAATAATTTCTACTTTTGCAGAGTTATTTAATAGACTTATTAAATAGATTAAATAAATAGCGTATGCAAAAGAATAATATGGAAGAACAAATCCTTTTAGTAGCAAAGGATTTATTTGTAGAACACGGTTACGACGGTGTTTCTACAACTCAGGTTGCCAAAGCCACAGGTTGCAATCAAGCCTTGGTGCATTATTATTATCGAACAAAGCAAAATCTTTTTAAAATCATCTATCAGCAAGAGATGAATAAGATGTTGCAAGCTATTTCCAACATTCCACAAGAGGATATTTCGTTTGAAGAATTTATTGAAAAGATAATAGATTTGCAAATGGAGTTTATGATGAACAATTCTAATGCTCCGTTTTTTTTAATAGGAGAGTTGAGAAAAAATTCTTCGGTATTGGAAATTATGAACGAAAGCATTTCTAATTTTAGACAAGAGATTTTTAATAAGATTTCTTCATTTATTAAAATGAAACAAAAAAATGGAGATGTTAAAGAAATAGTTATTGAGGATTTGCTAATAGATATTTTATCTTTAAATGTAATTTCTTTTGTAGGTCAATCATTTTTCACGAAAATTCTACAAATAGATTCTTCGCAACAAGCAACCTTTATTGAAAGACGTAAAGAACATATTAAGAAACTAATAATTGCAAGTATAAAAGCATAATATAATTATGTATAAATTAGGTATTGACATAGGTTCTACAACAGCAAAAGCAGTAGTTGTAAATGATAAAAAAGAAATAGTTTATTCTAATTATCTAAGACATAATGCCGACATTAAAGGAACGTTGTTAAATATTCTTGAAAGCATAAAAAATCAGTTTGAAAGCCAAATAGAATTAGAAATAATCATAACAGGTTCTGCTGGATTTGGGATTTCGGAACGTTTAAACGTGCCTTTTATTCAGGAAGTTATAGCTGTGTCTAATTTTGTAAAGAATTTTGAATTTCAAATCAACTCTATAATTGATATAGGAGGAGAAGATTCCAAGATTATCTTTTTTAGCAAAGAGTCTTCTTTACCTGTGATGCGTATGAATGGTAATTGTGCGGGAGGAACAGGTGCTTTCATAGACCAAATGGCTTTAATACTTGGCGTAAGTGTAGATGAACTTGACCGACTTGCACAAAACGCAAAACATATCTATCCAATAGCATCACGATGTGGCGTTTTCTCAAAGACAGATGTACAAAACCTTGTTGCAAGAGGGGTTTCAAAAGAAGATATTGCCATCTCAATTTTCAATGCCATTGCCTTGCAAGTTGTTTCCTCGCTTTCAAAAGGTATGCAAATTGTTCCAAAGATTTTATTCTGCGGAGGGCCTTTGACTTACATAAAATCGCTAAGAGAAGCCTTTGCAAGAGTTCTTTCTCTTGAAGAAAAAGATTTCATAACACTTGAAAACTCTAATCTTATTCCTGCAATGGGTTGTGTTTTTACAAATGGAGAAAAAGGACTTGCAATAAGCATAAATCAATTAATTGAAAACATAAAAACTACCTCAACTACCTTAACGCAAGAAAGCAATAGATTAGAGGCAATATTTAACAATGAAGAAGAATTAAAAGAGTGGAGAGAAGATAAAGCAAAGGGTGAGAAGGTAAAGTCTTTAAAAGATTTTTCGGGAGATTGTTTTCTTGGATTAGATAGTGGTTCTACAACAACAAAACTTGTTCTTACAGACAGCGAAAGTAATATTATTTTTTCTGATTATAGTAGAAATGGAGGTAATGCGTTGAAAGCCGTAGAGCAAGCAATAGAGAGAATGAATAAGGCTTGTCAAGAAAATAACGCTACAATAAATATAGTTGCTGCTTGCTCAACAGGTTATGGGGAAGAGCTAATTAAGACTGCCTTTTCTATGGAATGTTCTGTTGTGGAAACAATTGCTCACTATAAGGCTGCAAAATCTTTATGTCCTGAGGTGGATTTTATTCTTGATATAGGCGGTCAAGATATGAAAGCAATGTTTATTGAAGATGGAGTGTTGAATAAAATAGAATTAAACGAGGCTTGTTCTTCTGGTTGTGGCTCTTTTATAGAGAATTTTGCTAATTCGCTTTCTTATCCTGTTGCAGAGTTTGCTCAAATTGCTTGTTTGGCAAAGAATCCTTGTGATTTAGGAACGCGATGCACTGTTTTTATGAACTCAAAAGTTAAACAATCTCTTAGAGAAGGTGCAAGTGTGGCAGATATTTCAGCAGGGCTTTCTTATTCTGTTGTAAAAAACTGCTTATATAAGGTTTTAAAACTCAATTCTCTTGATATTGGAAAAAATATTGTTGTACAAGGTGGAACAATGCGTAATGATAGCATAGTGAAAGCTTTGGAAAATATGTTGGGAATAAAGGTTTTTCGTAGTCAAACGCCAGAACTTATGGGTGCATACGGCTGTGCAATTTGTGCAAAAGAGAATTACGAGAAACAAAACATAGCAACAACTTTTTCTCAAAAGGTTTCAAGTTTTACTTCTAAGGAAATAAATTGTAAGGGTTGCGAAAATCAATGCCTTGTTACTAAATATAATTTTGAAAACAATAAAGCATATCATTCGGGTAATAAGTGCGAAAAAATATTCTCTTCAAAAGCCGAAGAAGAAAAAGGAGATAATATCTATGCTTATAAGTTGGAAAGAGTTTTTGAAAATCCTCCGCTTGCAAATCCTAAAATGAGATTGGGTGTTCCAAGGGTTTTGAATATGTTTGAGGATTTTCCTTTTTGGAAAGCTTTCTTTTCTGCCCTTGATATAGATCTTGTGCTTAGCGAACTTTCAACTTATAGCAATTATGAAAAGGGATTAAGGCAAGTAATGAGTGAAAATATTTGTTTTCCTGCAAAGCTTGTGCATTCTCACATTGACAACCTAATTGCAAAAGGGCTAAAACGTATTTTCTTTCCATACGTTGTCTTTGAAAAGAAAGAAAGCGAAGATGTTGCTAATTCATATAACTGTCCTATTGTTTCTTCTTATAGCGTTTTGATAAAGAGTCAAATGTCTGTTTATAATGATAGCGATGTGAAAATAGATAATCCTGTTTTTACCTTTAAGGATAATAAATTGCTTTTAAAGAATTGCAAAACTTATATCAAGACTTTATGTAAAGAAAACAAAGATTTGAAATATTCTTCTGCACAAATAAAAAATGCTGTCAATAAAGGCTTGGAGGCTCAAAGTAGGTTTGAAAAAGATATGCAAACAAAGGCAGAAGAGTATTTTGAAAAAGCAAAAGCAAATAATATTCCAATAATACTTTTGGCAGCAAGGCCTTATCATAGTGATTCTTTAATTCAACATAAGTTAAGCGATATTATTTCTTCTCTTGGTGCGTGTGTTATAAGTGATGATATTGTGAGGTTAAATAATGATTTTGATATGATGGATACTTATATGCTCTCGCAATGGACTTATATGAATAGAATTGTTAAGGCTGCAAAATGGGCATGTGAGCAAAATGATCAGGTGAATTATGCTCAAATTACTTCTTTTGGTTGTGGTCCTGATGCTTTTCTTTTAGATGAGATAACAAATCTTTTGAAACGTCATAATAAGTCTTGTACTATAATAAAGGTTGATGATATAAATAATGTGGGCTCAATGCGTTTGAGAATTAGAAGTCTTTTAGAAAGTCTTAAACAAAAGTCCAATAAACAAAAGTCTATTCAACCTTTTGTTGATACAAAGATTTTTGATTTGGAAGATAAGCATAGAACAATTCTTGCTCCATTTTTTACAGATTATGCCTCTCCTTTATTACCTGAGGTCTTTGCTTTGAGTGGTTATAAGTTGGAGGTGCTTCCTTTGAGTGATAAAAAGTCGGCTGATTTAGGCTTACAGTATTCTAATAATGAGGTTTGTTATCCTGCAACTCTTATTGTGGGGGATATGATTAAGGCTTTGCGTTCGGGGAAATATGATTTAGATAAAACGGCTGTTGGAATTACTCAAACAGGTGGTCAATGTAGAGCCTCAAATTATTATCCCGTTATACGTAAAGCACTTGTTGATGCAGGTTTTGCTAATGTGCCTGTTATTTCTGCTGCAATGTCGAGCAATGTAAGAAGCAATCAACCGGGCTTTAAACTCGATTTTAAAAATATTGCTGTAATTGCTTTTGATGCAATATTGTTTGGCGATTGTCTTTCTAAACTTTATCATTCTACTGCTGTAAGAATAGAAAATCCTTCTTTGGCATTAGAATTGAAAAATCAATATTTGCAAAAAGCAAAGCCTATTGTGTTGGAAAAAGACCGTAAAGGATTGATTGCTTTGCTTAAAAATGCTGTTAAAGAGTTTAATAAATTATTGCCAGAGGAATATTTAGAAAGAAAAAAGGTTGGAATAGTAGGCGAAATCTTTTTGAAATTCCACCCTTTTGCTAATCAAAATATTGTTGCGTGGTTAATGAGTCAAAAAATTGAGGTAATTCCTCCGACTTTAACGCCTTTTATGACACAATTTTTTGTAAATAGAGATAGCAAACTTGAAAATAATGTTGATACTTCTTCTATTCCTAATCCTATAATGAAGTTATTGTATGTTTTAGTAAAGAAAGAAATTGCGAAATTCAACAATATCATTTCTAAGTTTAAGTATTATTCTCCAATAGAAGATATTTATGAATTGGCAGATGAGGTTAAGAATATTATTCCTTTGATTGCTCAGTTTGGAGAAGGCTGGGGTTTGCCCGCAGAGATAGTTTCTTTGGCACGCAATAAAGCAGATGGTGTAATAAGTCTTCAACCTTTTGGCTGTATTGCAAATCATATTATCAGCAAAGGTGTTGAGAATAAGATAAAACAATTATATCCTGATTTAAGTTTGCTTTCTTTGGATTTTGATTCGGGGGTAAGTGAGGTAAATGTTGTTAATCGTTTGATGTTATTAAAGGATTCTATGTCTAAAAAAGCGTAAAAAACTATATTTTCTAAGAGAAAGTTTGTATTTTTGCAGATTAGAATAGAAATTATTAAAATTAGTAAGTATGAAAAAACACATTTTGTTATTCGCACTTTTAGTTAGTGCTTTTACATTAAGCCTTCAAGCTCAACAAGGCAAATGGGCTGGAACAATTAAGTATCAATTAACTTGGTCTGGTGATGTTCCTCAAGGATTACCTGCGGAATATGAAATCAAAGTATTTGAAGAAAAAACCAAATACATGGATATGACTATGGGTGCTATGGTTTTGACTGACGCTCAAAAGAAAACAGCAACTCTTATGTTTGACTTTTCTCAAATTCCATTGGAAGATGTTTCTGGGAAATGGTATATAAGAGAAAAAATGCCAGATTCAGCTTTCACAGCAGTAACTTATAACTTCACAGGTAAGACAAAAGAAATGGCAGGAAAGACTGCTCACGAAGTTGTTGCAACTTATAAAAACGCAGAAAACGTTGAAGAAACAGAAACTTTCTGGGCTTGCAAGGATTTAGGTCCTTCTCTTGAAATGATGAACTATCCAGGATTGAAAGCTATGCCTTTTGAATACACTGTTCAATATGCAGAAACTCTTTCTTGTACTTTTACTGCTGTTGAAGTAATTGACGGAAAAGTAAAAAAGACTGACTTGCTTTTAGAAACAGGATATGAAGAACTTACTATGGAAGAATTCCAAGAAAAGATTCAAATCCTTCAAGAAGCAATGGGTGGCGGAGCCGGAGCAGAAGAAGATTTTTAATCAATTAAGACTTAAATAAATAATGCGAAAGACAAAGGATAAGAAAACAAAGAAAACAAGGAATGGTTCTAATAATAGTTCAGTTTCTACTTTTGTAAAAAGTGAACAATTTCCTAAAATAATAGGTGTTTTAGTTGCCATTTTTACTATTTTTTGTTTTGTATCCTTTGTCTCTTTTTATTGGACTTGGTTTGATCAAGGTAATCTTGATGTAAAGAATTGGTGTGGACCAATAGGTGCAAAAGTTGCAGATTTTTTCATTAGCAACTCGTTTGGAATTGCATCTTTTGGTTTTTTAATTCTTTTATTTCTTGCAGTTCTAAAATTATTTAAGGCAACAATCAATAATATTGGCAAATGGATTATTAGCGTTCTTGTCATAATGATGTGGTTGTCTTGTTTTATCGGTTTCTTTGTTGTTTCTTTCCCTTCAACCTTTGAAACATTAGATATTTTTGCGGGTGTAGTTGGCATAATGGTTAATAGCTGGCTTGTCAAAATAATAGGAGTTTTTGGAACTGCTTTATTTAACTTAACTTTTACTTTTGTTTTTCCAATGCTTCTTTTTGGGGTTAGGTATTCTTTTGTAAAAAAACTATGGATTAGCACAATAAACAAAATAAATACACCAAAACCTAAGAAAGAAAAACCAATAAAGGAAAAGAAAATAGAAGAAAAAACAAAAGAAGAAAAAATTGTTGTAGAAAAAGAAAAAACAGAAGAAATACCGCCTATTATAGAATTTGATATAGAACCACAAACCACGACAATAGAAGAAGAAAAAGAGGAAATTGAATTTGAAATTCAAACAGACACAAAAATAGAAGAAGACTCTATTGAAGAGGAAGAAGATTTTGATGAAGAAACAGAAGAGCATTACGGAATAGATACGCCGTATGATCCAAAATTAGAACTTTCTTCTTACAGACAACCAACCGTTGATATACTAATCGACTACGAAAAAAATAATAAAGTAATAGACGAAAGAGAATTACTTTCCAATAAAGATAGAATCGTAAACACTCTTAGAAACTACAAAATAGATATAGTAAAAATATCAGCAACTCCCGGACCTACTGTAACACTCTACGAAATAGTTCCTGCACCGGGAACAAGAATAAACAAAATAAAAAATCTTGAAGATGATATTGCCCTTAGCTTATCTGCTTTGGGTATTAGAATAATAGCACCTATACCAGGAAAAGGAACAATTGGTATAGAGGTCCCTAATGTTAATCCTCAAATAGTATCAATGAAAACAATGCTTACTTCACCTCAATTTGTTGATACAAAATATGAACTTCCAATAGCAATAGGAAAAACAATTTCTTCCGAACCTTATGTTGCTGACCTTGCGAAAATGCCTCACTTACTTATGGCAGGAGCAACAGGACAAGGTAAGTCAGTAGGATTAAATGCTATCATATCTTCATTACTTTTTAAGAAACATCCATGCGATTTGAAATTCGTAATGGTCGATCCTAAAAAAGTAGAACTATCTCTTTACTCCAAAATAGAAAGGCACTATTTAGCAAAACTACCCGATAGCGAAGAAGCAATTATAACCGATGTAAAGAAAGTGGTTCGCACACTTAATTCTCTATGTATTGAGATGGACCAACGCTATGACCTTTTGAAAATAGCAGGTTGCAAAAAGATAACAGAATATAATGCAAAATTCTGTTCAAGACGTCTTTTACCAACCGAAGGCCATAGATATTTACCATACATTGTTTTAGTTATTGATGAGTTTGCAGATTTGATTATGACAGCAGGCAAGGAAATAGAAATGCCTATTGCTCGTCTTGCTCAGCTTGCAAGAGCTGTCGGAATACATCTAATAATCGCAACTCAACGTCCAACAGTAAATATTATAACAGGTACAATCAAAGCCAACTTCCCTGCAAGAATAGCCTTCAAAGTAAGTAGTAGAGTAGATAGTAAAACAATCCTTGATACCTCAGGCGCAGAACAACTCATAGGACGAGGAGATATGCTTATATCCGCAGGAAGCGATTTGATACGTCTTCAATGCGCTTTGATAGATACAGAAGAAATTGAACAATTATCAGAATACATAGGTTCACAACGTGGATTTGACGAAACATTTCTTTTGCCTGAATACTTAGATGAAACCTCTGAGCCAAGCAAAGAAGTAGATATGAAACAGCTTGATCCTAAATTTGAAGAATCCGCACGCCTTGTAGTGATGCATCAACACGGAAGCACATCTTTAATCCAAAGAAAACTATCCTTAGGCTACAATAGAGCAGGCAGAATCATAGACCAATTAGAAGCAGCGGGCATAGTTGGACCATTCGAAGGCAGTAAGGCAAGAGAAGTTCTTGTAAAAACCGAAGTAGAGCTAAATGAAATTTTAAAAGAATACCTAAAATAAAAAAATATGAAAAAGCATTTAATTTTTCTTATTTGCTTATTTTGTATCACTTTTTCCTTTGCTCAAAAACAAATAGTAAACGGAGTAGTGATTGACAAACAAGCAGAAAAAATAGTAGAAGCAGTATCAAAAAAAATCACAACTGACTCCCCTATACTTATTGCCTACACAATGACAATCAAATCCGGCAACAAAACATTAGAGACACAAAAAGGAACACTCCTTTCAAATGGAGCGAAATTTCAATTAAAAGCACAAGGATTTGAAGACTATTGCGATGGAACAAACTATTGGCACTACGTAAAAGAGACCTCAGAAGCAGAACTTTCAGTAATAGACCAAACAAACAATATCTTCAACTTCCCTAATATGATAAAAACTTACACAAAAGACTTTCGTCCAAAACTAATAAGAGAAGAAGAAACAAATTATGTAATAGATCTAATTCCAAAGAAAAGTACTAATGTATCGAAAATAAGAATCATCAGTAATAAAACAACCAATCGACTAAAAGAAATGACCATTCACGTAAGAGAAGGTAACACCTATCAAATAACATTCTCTTCTTACAAGCCAAATCAAGCCATTCAAACAAACGATTTTACTTTTCCAACACAAACCTATCCTCAAGTCGAAATAATCGATCTTAGATAGAAAATAAAGAGACAGCGTTTCGTTTTATTAAGTCTTTGAATTAAAAAAACACTTCAAAGACTTAATAAAACGAAACAAATAAAAAAAGAGAGAAACCATTTGATTTCTCTCTTTTTTATTTGAGCGCCCCCTCTAGGACTTGAACCTAGGACCCCATGATTAACAGTCATGTGCTCTAACCAGCTGAGCTAAGGAGGCTTTCTTTATTCCCTTAAAGCGATTGCAAAGATACAACCTTTTTTATTACTACCAAATTTTTTCTTTACTTTTTTTATCACTTTTTATTAAAGTATCTGATTATTAGGGACTAAAATTTTGAAGAAATCCACCTATATAAGTCGTTTCCGTTAGCAAAAATCAGCAATCCGAACAACAAAATCATTCCTATCATTTGAGCTCGCTCCATAAATTTGTCGCCTGGTTTCTTTCCTGTTATCATTTCCCAAAGTGTAAACATAACATGTCCTCCGTCTAAAGCAGGAATAGGCAATATATTCATAAATGCTAAAATTATAGAAAGGAATGCTGTCATATTCCAAAAGATTGCCCAATTCCACTCTGCAGGAAACATTGAGCCAATCGCACCAAATCCACCTAATTGTGAGGCGCCTTCTTTTGTAAAGACTAATTTAAATTGTTTAACGTAATTAACCAAAGTTTCTGTTCCTACTTGTATTCCGGCAGGTATTGATTCAAAAAGATTATACTCAGTTTTTTCTGTTTTATAGATTAACGTAGGATTTTTTGCTACTGCTCCAATCTTTCCATCACTACCAAGAGTAAAGGAAACATCTTCTTTTTTATTATTTCTAAAATAAGTTATCGTAATTTTCTTGCCTTTTTCATTAGCAATTTGCTTAACAAAATCGCTAAATGTAGGTGTTAGCACTCCATTCAATGCAACTATGCTATCCCCTATTTGCATTCCTGCCTCTTGCGCAAGAGAACCTATTGCAAAGTTATCTATCACAAAAGGGACTCTAATAGTTGCAAACTCTTTTGGATTTGCCACCAACATTTGTTTTGCAAAATCTTTTGAAAGATTAAATGTTACCAAAGAATCACCTCTTTTTACTGTTATATCTTTTGGTGATTCTAAAAGGACTTGTTCAACTACTTCTGACAAATCAACAACTTGTTTACCATCTATACTTTGAACTATATCACCATTTTGAAATCCATTTTTCAGTGCCACTTCTGTATAATCGTATCCAAGTGTTGCGTTTTGCATAGGCAGAGTTTCTTTCCCCCACACAAAGAGCATAGCAGAGAAAATTACAATTGCACCAACAAAATTCATCAAAACACCTCCTAAAACAATAAGAAGTCGTTGCCAAGCTTTCTTTGAACGATATTCCCACTCTTGTGGCTCTGCTGAAAGAGAGTCTGCAGAGGTATTACTCTCATCTATCATTCCTGCAATCGAACAATAGCCACCAAAAGGCAACCAACCAATTCCCCATTCTGTTTTATCAGGATATTGAGCAAACTCCTCAGGAGATTTTTTACTAAACCAACTTAAACGCCATTTGCCATTACATTTTTTTGCTCTTAGAATTGAAAATCCAGGATTGAAAAATAAATAGAATTGTTCTACTCTTGTTTTGAATAATCTTGCAAATAAATAATGCCCAAGTTCATGGATAAACACCAATAACGACAAACTCAGAATTAACGCTAATATCTTCATATTTTTTTAATTATTTAATATTTCTTCTTTTAATTTTTCTTTTACTAATTCATCTGTTTTGAAATAATCTTCCAAAGAAGGCTTTTCCACAAAAGCAAACGTATTAAATGCCTTTTCTATTATGTTTCCTATCTCTATAAATTTGATTTTTTCTTTCAAAAAAGCCTCTACGGCAATCTCATTTGCTGCATTCATAATTGCAGGAGCATTTCCGCCTTTTTCAATTGCATAATATGCCATATCTAAACAAGGAAATAATTCTCTGTTTGGCTTTTCAAAAGTTAAAGTAGAATATTTATAAATATCTAATTTCTCTGAGGAATTTGGCAATCTATCAGGAAAACTCAAAGCATATTGAATTGGAAGTCTCATATCAGCAATTCCTAATTGAGCTTTTATACTTCCGTCTTCAAACTCAACCATTGAATGTATGATACTTTGAGGGTGAATAACCGCTTCAATCTTGCTTGGCTTTATATCAAACAACCATCTCGCCTCAATCATTTCAAAACCCTTATTCATAAGAGTAGCAGAGTCGATTGTAACTTTCTTTCCCATTGCCCAATTTGGGTGATTCAAAGCCTGAGCAACACCAACCTTTGACAACTCTTCTGCATTTAGGTTTCTAAACGGACCTCCCGAAGCAGTAAGATATATTTTATTTATTTCGTTATTTATTTCTCCTATCAAACATTGAAAAATAGCCGAATGCTCCGAATCAACAGGAAGAATTGCTGTGTTATTTTGCTTTGCTAAGCGCATAACATACTCTCCTCCCACAACAAGTGTTTCTTTATTTGCCAATGCTATTAGTTTTCCTGTTTCTATTGCTTTGATAGTTGGAGATAATCCTGCAAAACCAACAAGTGCCATAAGAACAACATCAACACAATCCATTTGAACAACATCGTCAATGCTTTCTTTACCTGCAAAAACCTTTATATCAGTTTGCGATAATGCTTCTTTAACTTTTGCATATTGAGTTTTGTCAGCAATAACCACAACATTAGGATTGAATTTCAAAGCTTGTTCTATAAGCAAATCCGCTTGTGTGTTTGCGGTTAGCACTTCTGCCGAAAATTTATCAGGGTGTTGAGCAATAATATCTAAGGTTTGTCTGCCAATACTACCCGTAGAGCCTATTACTGCAACATTTTTTTTATTCATCATTACTTTTTCTTTGTCTTAGATTTGTTCCCCACATCAGTTTATTTCTAATTGCCGAAAAGAATGTTTGATTTTGCATTCTTATCAACCTCAATTCCATATCAGCTTTTGATATTTCTATTGAAATTGGAGTTTCCAAAGGATAGATTTGCGAATCAAAATGCAATGAAATACCTTTTCTTGATGTGTTTATTACGAATTTTATCTGCGAATCATCTGGAATAATAAGCGGTCTTAAAGTAAGATTATGAGGAGATATTGGAGTAATACACAAACACTTTGAATTAGGAGAAATTATAGGTCCTCCACAACTCATAGAATAAGCAGTAGAACCCGTAGGTGTAGTTGCAATCAATCCATCTGAGGTATATGTTGTAAGATATTCATCACCTATATAAGCATCTATTTCCAATAATTCTCCAGGTGAAAGAGATCGCACACAAACCTCATTTATAGCAAAACGATTTCCATTCAAGGCCTCACAAGATGCTTGTAAAACACTATGTTTTTCAAATTTGTAATGTCCTTTTTCTATTTCTGCCAAAAGATTCTTTACATCACTCCTTCCAACACTTGTAAGAAAGCCCAAATGTCCAAGATTTATTCCCAAAACAGGAATGCAAGAATTTTTTACAACAGAGAGTGTGTCTAACAAAGTACCATCTCCTCCCAAAGAAAATAAAACATCTATTTGTTGAGTAGATATTTTATCTTCCTCCAAAGCCACTATTGAAGAATTTTCTGGAAAAGTGATTTTGTCTTGTAAATAAGTAAAAAATTCTTTTGCTATAATCAATTTATCAGAACGAAGACTTATTTGAGATAATAAGTCTTCTATATAACACAAGTCTTCCTTTTTGCAATTTTTACCAAAAATGGCTATTCGCATACTTAGTTAAAATTTTAACTTTGGTGTAGAACACTGAAAAACACAATTACCACAAGCAGTTAATTCTCCTTGCAATCTACGTTTTATCAAATCTCCTAAATTTTCTTTAAGTTCTTCTATATCGCTTTTTGAGAGTACATCTTCGCAAAAGGCATACATAAGCAACATTCTTGCACTTCTTTCGCTTATACAACGAGTTCTAAGATAGAAAAGAGCTTCCGGATTTAATTGTCCAACAGTTGCTCCGTGCGAACACTTTACATCATCATTATATATTTCTAAAAACGGACGTGTATTCACCTTTGCCTTGTCGGTAAGTAGCATATTCTTGTTGTTTTGCAAAGCCACTGTACCATTTGCTCCATAATCCACAAAAACATGTCCTACAAAACTCGATTTTGCCACATCATCAAGTATTCCTTTGAACAATTGATTAGAAGAACAATTAGGTTTGTGGTGATAAACATTGATTTCAGTTTCTGCTTCTTGTTGTTTATCCATCAAATACAAACCATTAAGATCGGCAACCGAATGTTCTTCATTGAAATTAACTATTATTTTGTTGCGAATAAGTTTTCCATTAAGACTAAGTCCAAAAGTAGTAAGTTTAGATTCTTTTCCCATTTCAAAGCATACCTGAGTGCTTACAGAAGAAAAGTCATTTATGTTTTCCATTTTATAATAATCCAAACTCGCTCCATTACCTATTTCTATTTGTAGGCTATTTGTTAAATCACAACTTTGTTCTGAAATAGAATCATCGCAATGAATAAGACGCAATTTACTATTTTGACCTAACTTCACAGTACTAAATGAAGTTGTATTTGAAGATTGAGAATTTCCTACAACGTTTATAATCTGCAAAGGAGTATCTATTATTGCATTTTCTTTAACATTTATAGTAATTCCTTCCTCTGTTCTTTCTATTTCTATAATATCCTTATATTTTTCAGCCAAAACAACATCTTCATACAATTTTCCATTCAATTGTATTAGTCGTATAGTGTTAAATTGCGGGATATTACAACTAAAATTTATATTTTTTAGACTTTCTTCCATTACTTTCCTTGCTCTAATTCCTTTCTAATCCAATCATAACCCTTTTCTTCCAATGTTAAAGCAAGGGTTTTGTCTCCTGTTTTAACAATTCTGCCCTCATAAAGCACATGAACATAATCAGGAACAATATAATCCAACAATCTTTGATAGTGTGTGATTACAACTGTCGCATTATCTGGCGAGCGAAGAGCATTTACTCCATTTGCAACTATTCTTAAAGCATCTATATCCAAACCGGAATCTGTTTCATCTAAGATAGCAAGCGTTGGATTCAACATTGCCATTTGGAAAATCTCGTTTTTCTTTTTTTCTCCACCTGAAAAACCTTCATTTACCGAACGATTTGCAAGTTTACTTGTTAGTTCAACAACTTTTTTCTTTTCTTCCATCAATGCAAGAAAATCTTTTGCTGACATAGGGTCTAATCCTCTATATTTTCTTTGTTCATTGATTGC
This sequence comes from uncultured Bacteroidales bacterium, assembly GCA_937881815.1. GTDB lineage: Bacteria > Bacteroidota > Bacteroidia > Bacteroidales > P3 > Onthomorpha. Next base: position 5,091 of record CALGEC010000055.1, on the reverse strand, counting down.
AGTACGCATAAAGTTTGTTATGCTAACACCTGGAATTTCCACAGGATATTGAAAACCAAGAAAAATTCCTTCTGCTGCTCTTGCCTCTATTGGCAAATCTAAAAGATTTTTATTATTGAAAAGGACTTCTCCTTTTGTTACTTCAAATGTATCTTTACCTGCAATAACAGAAGCTAACGTACTTTTTCCATTTCCATTAGGTCCCATAATTGCGTGAACTTCACCTTTATTTATAGTAAGATTTACTCCTTTTAAAATTTCCTTATCTTTAATTCTTGCGTGTAAATCCTTTATTTCTAACAATGCCATTTTGTTCTTAATTTTTAGTTTTTGAGAATTTGCAATATTACGAAAAAAAAGTCAATATTCACTATTTTAGAGAAGATAACCTTATTATATTCTCTTCTCCTTTATTTAAATAACAAATATTTATATGATATTTTTCTTGTTCTACAGTATATTGACTAACTATCATTACTTCGACAAATTCAATATCTGAACTCACCTGATAAATATCAGATTTATCGCCAATATTTAGTTGAATTGTTCTTGCGTTATCGTAATTACCTTCTTCTTGATTAAACTCTCTTAATTCTATTCTTTTGATTTGGTTAGCAGCCGAATAACTATCATAATATATTTGATAACTTGTATCATCAAATGCCTCACAACTGCTAAACAAAGCAAGAATTAGTAAAGAGAATAATAAATAAATCTTTTTCATAATCTTTGTTTTTTATTTTAAAAATTAGGTAAATCCATTACAACAGTTGGAATCAAAAGCAACCAACCAAGAACGACCATTGCCAAGATAAATTTCCAAGAAAATTTCACCCATTTTGCGTAAGGAATCTTAGCCAATCCTAAAACTGCAATCAACACTCCTGAGGTTGGAGTAATAAGATTTGTAAATCCATCTCCAATATGAAAAGCAGTTACTGCCGCTTGCAAAGACATTCCTGTCATATTTGCAATTTCGGCAAACATCGGCATAAGCATTGCAGCCTTTGCAGTACCGGAAGTAATGATTGCGTTCAACACAGATTGGAAAGCATACATAATACTCAACGCTCCAATTTGACCACTACCTGAAATAGCATTTGCCAATCCTGAAAGGAAGGTGTCAATTATCTTACCATCTTCCAATATTATGATGATTCCACTTGCTAAACCTACAACCAAAGCTGCCGAAAGCATATCTTTTGCACCGGCAATAAAAAGTTTTGCAATATCACTTGCCCCTTTACCAAGAGCCATTCCTGTAATTATCGCCATAGTAAAGAACAAGGCAGCAATTTGTTCAAATCCCCATTCAAAAACCATTACACCTATTACCAAATAAACAATAGTAAAAATAAGGATTGAAAGAGAAAACATCTGCATTGACTTTCTTATTCCTAAATAAGCAATAACCGCAAAAAGAATAGTAGTAATTATAAGAGGTATGCTTTGAGTTTGAATACAGAAAACAACTTGAATCAAAAGCGTTGCAAAGTATGCAATCCAACAAGTCTTAGAAGCCTTAATTGCAACTAAGTCATTTACCGAAGCTTGATTCTTTCTCCAATATTCATCTTCTTCATACATTATAGATTTCTTTGGATTTTTTTTCACTTTGTTTGCATAATAAAGCACAAAGGCAATTCCAACAAAAGTAATTATGAACCAAACAACCAATCTGTATTCAATACCCGAAAACATCTTAATTCCCGCAATATCTTGTGCAATTCCAAGCGTAAAAGGATTTAAAATACAACCTGCAAAACCAAGTCCTGCTGCAAGAAAGCAAAGACAAACTCCCGTAATTGAGTCATATCCCATAGAAATTGCCAAGGGAACAAATATCGCAACAAAGGCAATAGTCTCTTCACTCATTCCAAAAATTGCACCGAACAAAGAGAACATTATCATTATCACAACAATGATAAGATTATTCACTCCTATTTTCCTAAAAAGTGCATAACGTTCCAAAGAAGAGGACTTTTTAAGGAAGGTTTGCACTCCCATATCAATTGCTTTTGTTTCATTCAAAATCCAAAACGCACCGCCCAATATCAAAAGGAAAGCAATAATCCCAGGAGCCTTTTGAAAGCCCTTGAAAAACGAAGACATAATTTCCCAAGTCTGTGGACTTTGTTCTACTCTCTCGTATGAGCCCGGCACAATCTGATTAACAATCTTGCCACTCTCGGTTTGCACTTCTTGACGCTGAAACTCTCCCGCAGGAACAAACCAAGTAGCAATTGCAGCTATCACTATAAGCGAGAAAATGATTACATAAGTGTGTGGTACTTTTTTAAACATTTCTTTTTCTTTTTAAAACATTATTTACTAATCCTAATAAAATACTCAAAACAGCAAGAAAAGATGCCGTTCTATAAATATAATCCCCATACCTTGTGTAAAAAGTCTTTTTTGTTTGAGGATATAGAGTTTCCTTTATTACATCTTCTTGCCAATACTTAGTTTTTTGCAAAATTTCTCCCTTTGCAGAAACAAAAGAGGAGATTCCTGTGTTTGCACTCCTTGCAATATAACGCCTATTCTCAATTGCACGCAAAGAAGCAAAAGCAGCATGCTGACGATGTCCCGGAGTATTTTTCCACCAGCCGTCATTAGTAATCACAAACAAAAGTTCCGCTCCTGCATTGACCAATTCCGCAACATAACCTCCATCAACACTTTCATAACAAATAGCAGTAGCAGTCTTAGGCTTGTTTTCAGAAGAAAAAACCTTAAACTCCTTATCCGTTCCCAAACTTCCAACCGTTCCACCTAAGTCAAGAACAAAGTTTTCCATAAATCCAAGATATTTTTGCAAAGGCATTTTCTCCACAGCAGGCGTAAGCACGGATTTATGTCTTATTTGACTATGAGGAGAAAGCGTATCTCTATCTATTTTTATTGCAGTATTATAATTTTCATATAAAAAACCATATCTCTTATGCTCTCTTGTTGCAATTGTTCTTTGACTTTCCTCAACCCTTTTACGAGAAGACATACCTGCGATAAACTCTAACTTAGGGAAACGATTAGAAAGTCCTCTTAAATACTCAATACTTGGAGTTTCTTCTAAATATTCTTCCCACGCATATTCTTGAATACAACTCTCAGGACAGAGAACGTAATCCGTATTCTTGTCTGCCTTTTGCAAAGTAAGGTCTTCTATTATCTGACAAACCATTTGAGGCGAGAAACTATATTGTTCTTCGTATGGATCAAGATTTGGTTGCACCACAACAACGTCTGAACCCTTTGTTTTCTCTTCCTCATAAGTGAAATAAATCGTTAAGGAAATGATTATCGGCAAAGCGAGAATTATTCCTAAGAAATAATTTATTTTTTTATTGAAATATTTTTCTAAAACGCCGTTTAAAAAAAATAAAACAAAGACATTTGAAAGCAAAATCCAAAGACTTCCTCCCGCAACACCTGTATATTCGTACCATTGCACCAAAGCAGGAAATTTTGCAAAACTATTGCCTAAGTTTAACCAAGGAAAATTGAAATCCCAATTAAGTTCTAAGAATTCAAAGGCAAGAAAGAAAATAACGAAAAACACATAATTGATTTTCTTCTCAACACCAAACACACGCTTTGCCCAATGAAAAAGTTGAAAAGCAAGAGCCATTAAAGAGGCTTGAAAGAAAGGCAAAACCAAAGCAGCAGGCGTTGAAAAAGAAACCCAAAAAATTGTAGTAGCATTCCAAATCAAAAAAGGAAGATAAGAGTATGCAAAACCAGCATAAGAAGAAAAGCGTTTGTCCTCATTGTTTTTTGAGATATAGTCCTCAACCCAAAGCATAGGAACAAAAGCCACAAGCATCAAAGGAGCAAAAAGCAAATCCAACCAAGCAAAGCTAAGAAGCAATCCCGAAAGGCAGGAAATTAAAACAAGTTTCTTTTTACTCATTGCCAATAATTTCATTTGGAGTTACCACAAAATCCATCTTTACATCAAAATCCTCGGTAGGAACACTTTCAACTAATTGACAAGAGAAACAAATTCCCATTTTCTTGTTTTGATTAACCGCAAGCAAACGGTCATAAAATCCTCTACCTCTACCGATGCGTTTTCTTTCTCTATCGAAAGCCACTCCCGGAATAATCATTAAATCTATTTTTTCATAGTCTGAAAAGATTTCTCCCGTAGGTTCAAGAATTCCGAATTGTTCTCCTTCTTTCATTGACTGCATTCCAGAGAATTTTCTAAGCACTAAATCGTCCCCAACCACACAAGGCAAAAGAATTGTCTTGTTTTCATAGTTTGAAAGAATGAAATCGTGAGTCGGAACCTCATCGTCCATTGACCAATAAAGCAAAACGATATTTGCTTGCTTGTATGCAGAAGAATTTTCTATCAAAGAAAAAATCTCTTTACCCTCTTTTTGTTTTTCGCTCAAAGAAAGTTGCTTTTTTCTCTCACGAATCAACTTTCTAAGCTCCTTTTTCTTTTCCTTTAATTCCATTTTGCAAAGATAAAGAAAAGTAATCTCTACACAAAACAAAACGAAAAAAAACAAAAAAACGCTCGCTTATCAAAAGAAAATCTTACTTTCTACAAACTCTTCTTCGCTTATGTTTGCTGTAAACTCTTCTACATTGTTTATAGCGAACAACATGTGTTCTATTCGTCCTCTATCTTTAACAGCTTCTCTCATATATTAAAATTTTATCTTTATTTGCCGATTCTTGTGCAAAAGGTAATAATGCACCTTCTTCAACTAAATCAACTTTTTGATTGAGTAATGTTTCTAATTGACAGATTATGTCAGCATATTTGAAAAGAGAAATCTTCGCATCCTTATCAAAAGAAACAAGAATATCAATATCACTTTGCTCATTCTCCTCTCCACGAGAATAAGAGCCAAACAACCACGCTTTATTTATTGGCTGAGTTGAAAAATACTTTTGAATAGAAGGTATAATTCTCTCTTGCGTAACACTATTCATAACAATAGGCTTTAAATTACTAACTGCAAAGATAACAATTTTATTGTTATAACAAACAAAACGCTCGCTTGTCAAAAGAAAATTAAGACTCACGAGCGTTTTTCTTTATATTATAAAATCAATCCCTATTCCTCTCCC
>CALGEC010000054.1 GCA_937881815.1 uncultured Bacteroidales bacterium | reverse complement strand
ATATTGTTTGCTGTTAAAGCGGTTGGTGCATCGCATGGTTCTGGTTCAGGATCTGGATCTGTTCCGCCTTGTTCGCCTTCTGCGTTGTAAACTGTTATTGCATCAAGAGCAATACCATATCCGTCCTCTCCGATAGAAGAGAAACTTACTTGATAGGTTGCACTTGGATTAGGTAGTGCGATAGAATCTAATGTCCATTGAGAAAATGGTGAAGAGATTGTAGTTAAATCTACCCATGCAGATTCAGGACTTGTTCTATATTTAATTATTAAGTCTTCTGATGCTCCCTCGAAATAACCTATTATGTAGTTAAACTTCATATATGGATTTTCTAATGAAGTTAGATCAAGAAGCGGTGTAATCAACATTGCAGACTCGCCTTGTACATAAGTGTGTGTTGCAAAATTTTGTCCATCTATTGCTTCCATGTAAAGATCTTCATAAGTGTCAGGATCTTGTAAATACACATAATCGGTAATTTCCCACTCATATACACCATAAATTTGTGCTAATGTCCAACATCCAAAGCCTATTTCAAAGTTTTCAAACCATGGGAATGTTGTTACTGCTCCACAAAGAGTTGTAAATGAAATATTGTCAGTTGCACCTGATTCTTCTTCTCCACAAACTGTTGTTACATAAACTGTGTATGGTGTTCCTTGATCAAGGTTTGTTAATTCAATTGAAGTAGATGTTGCTAATACTGATGTGTATTCTGTTTCACCTGCTGACTTGTAATAAACATTCCATTCTGTATGTGATGCATCTTGATCTATCCAAGAAATAGTTGCGGTTGTTTCTGTTATGTCTGATGCAACAACTGAATTTGCAACCGGTCTTACACAAGTAACTTCTGAGCCAACTCCTTCAACAACTATATTGTCTATTATAGCTCCTGGTTGAGTACCGCCACTACCATCATTTCTCCAAACAAATACAAGTTTTCTTAATTCGTTTTGGTTATTAGCTATAGTAACACTTAGATTTTGAGTAGAAGATATATTATTCACAAAGCTGTTAGAAGATGTTGTTGAATTACTCATTATAGTATTTGTAGTGTAAGTTTTATTTCCAAATTCAGCGTATGGAGATGGTTCAAATTCAGTTTCAGCAGGAGCCCAGAACACTTTCAAATAGTCAAATGAACTTTCTCCAACGCATCTGAAATCGAAACTAATACGAATTGAATCTGTTGAGCCTAATTGGAATAATTTTTCTGCAACAACTGTTGTAGTACTACTTGTATTGTAATTTGCTAACACCCCATTAGGAGAGATATATAATTTAGCATCTTCTTCTCCTTCTGGAATTCCTATATACCATTTATTAATAAGATCTCCGTTTCTTAGCAACCAGCCGTTTGTTCCTTCGTCTTCAAAATCACAAGTGTAAGGCAATTCAACTGCTTCTTGAAGTGTTGTCATTGATACTGAGTTTGAAGGAATTGATTCATTGCCTGCACATACTCCTATTACTGAAATATTATATTTAGTTTGAGGAATAAGTTCTGTAAGAGTTGCAATTGTATCTGTTGTTGTTAGAGTCATTGCTTCTGCGTCTTCTATTCCCTCAGGGATATAAGTTACTATATAACTATCTGCTCCTGTTGAAGTCCAAGCAACATCAATTGTAGATGTTGTTGGATTAGATGCAACTACTCCCATTACTTGATCGCAAAGTGAAGCTGATAATGAAATGTTGTCTATAGCCGCTGGAGTTGTTAATTCGCCTTCTGAGGTGTATCCTATTGCAGAAAAAATTAAACGTTTTTCACCTGTAATGTTTCCAAGATTTATTCTCTCGTTTTGCCATTGGTCTGCTCCTGTTAGAGTTACTACTCTATGAATTGGATCTAACATTCCTGTTTCTGGCAATGGAGTTATATTGGTAATATATACCATTATACCTCCTATAACATCACCGGCAGGGGTTGTATTTCCTGTTGATTTCCAATCAAAAGAAAGTTCAAAATTATCTTGTGTTTGACCGAAATTAAAATCTTTCCATAGGTGAGAAATAGTTTGTTGAGAAGTTTGACTTGCAGCATAAGTTCCTTCATCGTTTGAAATATATGCTGCCGGTGCATCGTAACCTTCTGCTTGGCCTATTACCCACGCATTTGCTGTTGGTGATCCTGCACTTATAAACCAAAGGCCTTCTTCAAATGTTGTTTGATAAGGAATTGCTTGTGGTTCATCTAATGTAGTGAATGTGGCTGTTGCCCAAAGGGAAGGTGTTGAACATAAACTTCTTATTCCTATTGTATAGTTTGTTCCAGGAGTTAATTCTGTTAGTTCAACAGTATTTGCTGATGTTACTGGGTATGAAACTTGTGAATCAAGATCTGCATTTTCACCCTCTGCTATTGCATATTCCCAACTTGTAGCCTCTCCCCAAGTTTGGAAGTTTACTATTGCGGTGCTTGCAGTAATGTTTTCATTAGCAACTACTACATTATATGGTGCTTGACATTCTACCCATTGTTCAATTGCTAAGTTGTCAAAACATGCAAAGTTATCTGCGTTATTTACTGTACTTTCTGTATAGAAAGCAAAACGTACCATTCCTGTCAAAGGATTATCGTTTTCATCAACAAGTTTATAAACATAACGTTGCATTTGAGTGGTTAGACCTGTCATATTATGTACTGTATCTGCATCTCCGTCAGCAAATACTAAGCCATTTGCCATATTCCAAGAAATTCCATTGTCAAGAGATACTAATATCATAATTTTATCATCAGGTGCAGAACCTGGATTTGAATTAGAACCATAAGATCTTAATCCAAGGTCAAATGCTATTTGTTTAGGCATGCCATCGTTTCCTAAATTCACGAAAGGAGATATTGCCCAATATTGATAAGTACTACTTCCATATAATTCTGAACGAAGCATATTTGATGTAGTTTCTCCACAAGAGAAATTAGGTGCGTAACCCCATGCGTATGTTGAATATGTTGTTTGTAAAGAAGATGTTGGCATTATTCCATTTGCTGGCATTTTACCTTGATATCTTGCCCAACAATTTGCGGCATACGGATCTGTTGAGAAATCTTCAAACAAAGGCAATTGCAATGAGGCACAAGGAGTAGTTATTGTTTTGTTTCCTAATCCTACTGCATATTCTTCACCTGAACACAACATTGAGATTGCAAAGTTATACGTTGTTTCAAAGTCAATCCCCTCTTCTATTGTATAAGGGAAATCATCTACCGACAAGTTTGTTATTTCTGTGTAAGCACTTTGTTCTGATGTTTTATAAGAGATTGTATAAGTTGCTCCCTCATTTATAGTATCTGTTAAATTAACTACACATACTGCGTTTCCATCTTCGTCTTCAGAAGAAGCGATATTCCAATCTATTGATTGAGAAATACAAGAGGTTGAAGTAATTTTTAGGTTATCTATTACTGCACCTGGTTGATTACCACTATAACTATCGTTTTGCCATTTGAATACTAATTCGTAAAGTCCATAGTAGTCAGAAGATAGTAATATATCTTTTGTACTCCAAGAAGAAGAGTTTCCTAATATATTTGCAACAGCATTAGCTGTATTTGCTTCTTGTCCATAAGGCACTACGTGTACAGAAAGATAGTCATAATTGTAATATGAACCTGTTTGTCCATTAGATTTCCAATCAAATTCTATATGTTTTTCTTCTGCTGGATTAAGAGAAAGTAAGATTTTAGCAGTTGCATTTGTTGTTGTATTGATATTATATCCTGTTGTTACACCGTTATCAGCTGTAATGTATAATGCACCTCCTTCTGTAAGTTCATCATCGTCATCAAATGTATTGTTATCTGCTGTGCCTATAAACCAAATATTTGTTTGATTGTTTGAAGAAAGTGTCATTTCAGGAATAATTGCTTCATCGTCAAAATCAACAAACAAAGGAGCTGAATAAGATATAGGAATTGTAACAAAAACAGTTTCTGTCCACGCTCCGTCACACGCTTGTTGTGCCGCAAAAGCGTAAGTTGCTCCTGTTGTCAATCCTTCTATTGTATAAGGCATTTCTGTGCCTTGAGCAATATTTATTATGTTTGCACTTATTGGATCAAATACTTCTCCTTCTTCTATTTCTGCATATGCCAAATTGACTCCTCCTTCAGCAATGTTTCCTGTGCTATAATTTACGTATGCAGATTCGTGACCCGGACGCACTGTTAGGCTATAAACATTTAAACAATCTGGTATTTCGCTTATTGAGAAATCATCAAGATAGAATGAATTTGAACCTTGTCTTACTGCAAGTGCTAAACGAGTTGGGCCAGAATACTCACTCAATAGAATTTCTGCCATATTGTATTGGTTAGTTGCAAGACCATTTGCGTTAATTGTAGCAACTAATGTGAAGTTTGCTGTATCTGCTTTTGAAGAATAGTCATTTTCACTTGCATCAAAAGCTAATATATCTATAATAGGAGCCTTTTCTGCATACATGAATTTATATTGGAAATTCAACATTTCATTTCCCGTCAATTCAAAAGCTGGTGTGATTAACCAATCAGAGAAAGACTCATTGGCACTTGTACCATAGTAATATAATGCTTTTGTACTATCTACTCCATTTAATGTTGAAATAGTACTCCAATAAGCATAATTATATCCTCCGTTTACATTGTACCAACAATTGAAGAATTGTTTGTCTGCTTTCAATGTATCAATAGTTGGCAAGAAAGAACTTTCATCAAAGTTTTCTACGAAAGGAAACTCTGTTACTGTATTACAAAGTGTATATATTTCGTATATATCTGATGCAATTGCAGTTTCTCCATCACAACTTGCTATTACCCTATACTCAACTCTTGAAGTATATGGTAAATCTGTTACTTGAATAGGACTTTCTCCTTGTACTGAATACCAAGTTTCATCTCCCGAATATCTATATTCTACTATGTATTCTGCATTTGTGTTTAACGTATCATTAACTGCAATACTCATCGTAACACTGCTACCGGCATCTTCCATTTCTGCTACAAAACTATTTACTCTTGCACAAGACGAAGATGTTATTTCAATATTATCAATTGCAGCAGGAGGATTTGTTGCAGTTCCACTATCGTTTCTCCAAGTAAAGACCACCTTATAAGCGCCCGGCTCTAAGACAGGGAATGGATAACTAAAAGTTTTCCATTCATTATTTGTGGAATAAATCTCAGCGATTCTATAACTATAAGAAGGGACGATATTTGTTGATAATTCTTGTGCAAAAGGAATAGCAGAAACTACTAAATAATCCCAGGCATAAGTAGCACTTTCTCCTTGCGATTTAAGATCAAAAGTCATTCCATAATAATCTCCTTGCTCTACATTTAATAACACAAAAGCATTAGAGATTTGTTCTGGAGAACTATCATAAGCATTTGTTAATCCGTTATCATTTGAAATATAAAGAGCATTACCTTCTGTAAGTACTCCATCTTCAATTGTATTGTTTACAGCAGAGCCTATATGCCATTTATTATTGGCTACTTGAACATAATGCCACTCTGAAACCATTTCCATATCATCAAAATTTTGAAAATATGGTAATTCAATGTAGTCATTATCTGCTGGTAGAGTGATAAAACTTAGAAATTTTTCAGTACTATTTGATTCAGAACAAATAGTATAAACTTTTACCTCATAGTTAGTGTAAGAATCTAAACCTGTTAATTCGTACGAAAGTGCATTTACGCCTTCATCTACAACAATCCACTCTGTTTGGCCCTCGGCTCTATAAGCAATGCCAAAAGTAGGTAATGTTTCCTGATTTGTTGCCCAAGAAATAAGAGCTCCTGAATTTGTAATTTGACTTGCAGCTACATCTGATGGTGGAAAACAATAATCTTCAAGATTTTCCATTTCAAATTTTGCAACAGGGATTTGTTGCATTGTAGAAACGTTCCAATAAGAAGGGGTAGTATTGATAAAATATTCATCGCTATCGCTTTGTGCTCTCATAGAAGAGCCTGCTGTTACCACGAAATTATGTCCATCGGAATATTGAGTACCGTCTCTTATAACCGCAACACATAAATTGCCCGCACCTGTATAAACAAAAGGTGTTGAAAGTTGATAAGTTACACAACCTCCGTGAATATTTAACGGACCAGAATAGACTTCCTCAAAATCTTCTCCTGTTAAAAATCCAGAAAGAGTAATGTCATCTACCTCTTTCATATAAATCTTAAGGGTACCATTGTTATATTCGCTACCCCCTGACTTATAATAACTGATACTTGTTATCAATCCTGCACTTAATTCTGATGCTGGATAGACGGATTGGCTATAGGAATTTTGATAGTAACAATACATCGGAATATATCCCGAAATGTCTATTGAATTAGTGTCTCCTACTACCACTGTTGTTGTCTGTGCTGACAACTGCATAGCAAATATTATTGCTAATGCAAAGGTTAATAGTTTTTTCATTTATTATTATTTTTTAGTTTATATTTTTCACAAAAAATCAGCCTGCAAAGATACAAATAGTTTTCTTAAAAATAGAGACTAATATTTCAATAACTTATTTACACTAAATATACATATTGTAAAAATACTATTAGAATTGCCGAGCAATGAAAGAAATAATTTTTTAAAACAAAGAAAAAAAAGAGCGACTCTTTGTTTGAGTCGCTCTTTTGAGTTATTGATTTGTTAAATGTTATTTAACTATCAATTTTTGTGTACTTACGGTTTTGTCAGTTACTACTCTGATGTAGTAAACTCCACTTGCAAGATTGCTAATGTTTATTATGTAGCGTGTTGTGCTTGCTTCGTTTGATGTATGCACGTAAGAAGTATATTTGTTCTATAGATAATTTCAATGAGATAATAGAAGATATTAGTGCAAACAAATATATTATTCCCGTTTTTTTAAATAAAAATATGCGTAATCTTTCTATTTTTTGTATATTTGCAAGTTAAGATTTTAGATTTTTTAGTATGAAGAAAAAGTTATTTTTACTTGGATTGGCAGTTTTGATGATTATGCCAAATCTATTTGCTGATGAGGGAATGTGGTTACCTCTTTTATTGAAAAACAAAGAGGCTGATATGCAAAAAAATGGAATGCGTATTAGTGCAGAAGACATTTATAATGTAAACAACGCTTCTTTAAAGGATGCTGTTATGTTGTTTGGAACAGGTTGCACAGGAGAATTTGTCTCAAACGAAGGTTTGTTGCTAACAAATCATCATTGTGGTTATAGTTTTATTGTCTCTCACTCTACGGTTGAAAGAGATTATCTTACAAATGGCTTTTGGGCTATGAATAGAGAAGAAGAACTTCCTTGCAAAGGACTAACTATTACACGTTTGGTTTATATGGAAGATGTCACTTCAAGAGTTTTAGAAGGTGTTAGTGATAATATGTCTGAGGATAAGCGACAAGAAGTGATTGAAAAAAACATTGCGAAAGTAAAAGAACAAGCTACAAAAGATAATCACTACACTGCCGTTATAAAACCTTTCTATTACGGCAATCAATATTTTATGTATGTGAACGAAGTGTTTAAAGATGTTCGTTTAGTTGGTGCACCTCCTTCAAATATTGGTAAATTTGGTGGAGATACTGACAATTGGATGTGGCCAAGACATACAGGCGATTTTTCTGTGTTTAGAGTTTATGCAGACAAAGACGGAAAGCCAGCAGAATATTCAAAAGATAATGTGCCTTATACCCCAAAGAAACATTTAAAAATAAATATTAAAGGAGTAGAAGAAGGAGATTTTACTTTTGTGTTTGGTTATCCTGGAACAACTAAACAATTCCTTACATCAGATGCAGTAAATTATATTCAAAACATTGAAGACCCTACAAGAATTAAGTTAAGGACTGCAAGACTTGATGTGTACAATAGAGCGATGAATGAAACTCCTGCTCAAAGATTACGCTATGCTTCAAAGGTTGCTTCGGTTGCTAACGGTTGGAAAAAATGGCAAGGAGAAGTAAGGGGATTGAAAAGATTAAACGCAATAGAGAAGAAACAAGCTTTTGAAAAAGAGTTTAACGCTTGGGCAAAAGACAATGCAAAATATAAAAATGTCCTTTCGGAATTAAAGGCTACTTATGCTGAAATGGAGAAAGCAAATATGTCTTACACCTATTTGAATGAAGCAGTGTTTGCGTCGGATTTGATGATTCAAGTAAGAAAACTTGGAGTTGCTATTGCAGGTAGCGATGAGGCAAGTCTTGGAAATAATGTTTTAAAGTTCTACACTGAGTTGTTAAAGTATTATGCTAATGATTATGCAAATCATCGTAGAGTAGATAAGGAAATTTTTGTTAGAACAATGTCTATTTTCTATAATGATTATGCAAAAGAAAATTATGCATGGTTAAGAGATATTGTAAAGAAGGACTATAATGATAATGCAGAGGCTTATTTTGATTATGTTTATGAAAATTCTTTATTGACTTCTCCTGAAAAGGCTGATAAAGTATTTAAAAATTTTTCAAAGAAGAATATAAAAAAATTAGAAACGGACCCTGCGTTCAAACTATTTACTCCTATTTGGATGCAATATATGGAGAAAGACAGATTTGAATTAGCTTTTTATGATAATAAAGTTGATAGCCTTTATAGAATTTATGTAGATGGAATAATGAAAAAGGATTCTAATAAGGAGTTTTACCCTGATGCCAATCTTACTTTAAGAGTTGCATACGGAAACATAAAGACTTACTCTCCAAAAGATGCTGTTAGATATGAAGCATTCTCTACAATCGAAGGTATTATGGAGAAAGAAAATCCTGAAATCTACGATTATGTTGTTGAACCAAAATTAAAACAACTATATAATAATAAGGATTATGGCATTTATGCCAACAAAAAAGGTGAATTGCCTGTTGCCTTTATCGCAAGCAATCACACAACAGGAGGAAACTCCGGTAGTCCTGTTTTAGATAAAGATGGAAATCTTATAGGTATTAACTTTGACAGAAATTGGGAAGGAACAATGAGCGATGTTATGTATGATCCTTCGCAATGTAGAAACATATCTTTGGATATTCGTTATTGTTTATTTATAATTGATAAGTTTGCCGGTGCATCTCATCTTGTTGATGAAATGACCTTAATCAAATAAAAAATTATTGCAAAATGAAAATATCATATAATTGGCTAAAAAAATATGTTGATACTAATGTATCGGCAGAAGAAGTTGCAAATCTTTTAACTTTTGGTGGTTTAGAAGTAGAAGATATTGAATTGGTTGAAAGCATTAAAGGAGGATTAAAAAATTTCTTTGTTGGCGAGGTACTATCTTGCGTAATGCACCCTAACTCAGATCACTTGCATATAACAAAGGTTGATGTTGGTAGAGAAGAACCTTTGAATATTGTGTGTGGAGCACCAAATGTAGCAGAAGGACAAAAGGTAATTGTTGCTACTGTTGGAGCTAAAATTTATGAAGAGAATGGTGAATGCTTTGAAATAAAGAAAAGCAAACTTAGAGGAGAGCCTAGCGAGGGAATGATCTGTTCTGAAAAGGAACTTTGTTTGAGTGACAATCACGATGGTATATTGGTTTTGGATTCAAATGCGAAAGTAGGTACTCCTGCAAAAGAATATTTCAATATTGAGGAAGACTACGTTTTTGAAATCGGCTTAACAGCTAATCGTAGCGATGCAACTTCTCACATTGGTGTTGCAAGAGATTTGGTTGCTTTACTAAAAAGTCAATTAAATGAAGAAAAAACTCTAAATATTCCAAGTGTAGAAGATTTTAAAGTAGAAGAAACTTCTGAAAACATTGAAATAAATATCGATACTAATCTTTGCAAGAGATATAGTGCCGTTGTAGTAAAAGGAATTGAAGTAAAAGAATCCCCAAAATGGTTAGCAGATAGTTTAAGAGCTATTGGTTTGCGTCCTGTCAATAATATTGTCGATATAACTAACTTTATTTTGATGGAAGTTGGGCAACCGCTTCACGCTTTTGACTTTTCAAAAGTAGAAGGAAATCAAATCAACGTTAAATCTCTTGAAAAAGATAATATTTTTGTTACTCTTGACGGAGTGGAAAGAAAACTTAATGGCAAAGAAGCAATGGTTTGCAACAGTCAAGAAGCAATGTGCATGGGAGGAATTTACGGTGGCTTGGATAGTGGAGTAAATGAAAAAACTGTAGATGTACTTATTGAAAGTGCTTATTTTGATCCTGTTGTAATTCGTAAGGCTGCAAAATATCATGGTTTGAAAACAGATGCTTCTTTTAGATATGAAAGAGGTGCTGACCCTAATATCACTCTTTATGCTTTGAAACGTGCCGCTCTTTTAATCAAAGAAGTTGCAGGAGGAAAGATTTGCTCTCAAATAGTTGACGTTTATCCTCAGGAAATAAAGCCTAAGGAAATAGAATTATCATTTGAGAGAATGGATTCTTTAATTGGTAAAAAATTAGATAGAGAAACAGTAAAAGAAATTTTAAACAAACTAAACATCTCTACTATTTGCCGAGAAGATGGTTTGACTGCAATTGTGCCTACTAACAAAGTTGATGTTACAAGAGAGTGCGACTTGATTGAAGAAATACTTAGAATCTATGGTTACAACAATGTGGAAATTTCTTCAAGTATGAAAAATTGTATTTCCACACCTGCAAAACCTAATCCAGAGAAAATACAAGCTTTTATTTCGGATATGTTGGCTGCAAAAGGCTTTAACGAAACAATGAACAATTCTTTGACAAAGGTTTCTTACTATGAAAACAACAAAGACTTCCCGCAAGAAAATTCTGTCTTAGTCTTAAACGCTTTAAGCAAAGACCTTGGACAAATGAGACAAACTCTTCTTTATGGTCAATTAGAAACTATTTCTTATAATATCAACAGAAAAACCTCCGATTTAAGATTATTTGAATTTGGTAATTGCTATCAAAAAAATAATGATAGCTTTGAAAATCCTGAAATCACAAAACGCTATACCGAACACAAACATCTTGCAATGCTTACAACAGGTAAGAGCATTGAAAGTTGGCAAGCAAAAAGAGTTGATGAGGATTTCTATTACTTAAAGAATATATTGTTGAATATTTTCTCTGAACTTAGAGTTAATATGACACGTTTTGAACTTCAACAAATAGAAAACGAATCATATCTTTATGCTTTGGCTTACGTAGCAAAAGACAGCAAAAAAACTATTGCAACAGTTGGTATGCTACGTCCTGCTCTTTGCAAAAAATGGGATATAAAACAAAGTATTTTCTATGCAGATGTAGATTGGACTTTACTTTATCGTTATATTCCTTCTAAGAGTGTGAGATATGAAGAAATAAGTAAATTCCCTGAAGTAAGAAGAGACTTGGCTTTGGTCGTAAAAGAAGAAATTTCTTTCGCTCAAATGGAGGCCTTAGCCTATCAAACCGAAAAGAAATTATTGAAAAAAGTTTCTTTATTTGACGTTTACACAGGAGACAAACTACCTGAGGGACATAAACAATATGCTTTGAGTTTTATTCTTCAAGACAATGAAAAAACTTTGACCGATAAACAAATCGAAGCTATTATGTCTAAACTTTTAAAGACATTTGAACAAAAATTAGAAGCTAAATTAAGATAATAATTATGCAAAGCCTCTTACATTATGATATAAAGATTCTCATTGTGTTGCTTGAATCGCTAAAAGGAGATAAGAAATTTTTTATGTTCTTAGTAAATAATGGATTTCCTGAACTTGCGGCATGGAGCAATGCAGTGAGAGGCGATGAAGAGGCTTTGCATTGGCTTTTCGATAATGGTTTTGGAACTCTTGGAGTTTTATCAAACGCAATCGATGGAGAAAAAAAAGCAGTGCAATGGGTCTTACGTTCAAACGATGAGTTCCTAATAAATTTCTCTGCTGCTTGTAGAAAAGAAGAAGACGGAAAACGTTGGTTAGAAGATAATGAATTGAATATCTTCATCAAAATGGCGGAAGAGATTATTGTAATTCTTGATAAGCAAATAAAAGATAGAATGTTTTGGTATAAATGGAGAAAATAATTAACAATTCTTTTTATTTTGTACTTGCCTATCTTTTTGTCTTTGCAGTTGTACAAATTTCTACTATTCTACCTGCCTTTTCTCTAAATGTACCTATTATTATTTATAGCTCTTATTTAGATTTCAACACTCTTACTTCTGCTGCCTCAGACGAGGTATGGAAAAGCGTAGATAACATAGTTAATATCTTTGGGAGCGGAATTATTCTACTATTTCTTTTAATGTTTATCTCCATTGTACTCCTATTAAGATGGAAATCAAAAAAGGTTTGGATTCAACGCTTTCTCTTTTGGGTAATTATTTGCAGTTTCATAAGATTTTGCAATGGTTTTATTTGTGGACATATTCTTTACCTTTGGGGATTCAACTTAGTAACAGATTTCATTGGACTTACATTTCCCTCAAACATAATGAAAATCATCTTTATCATAATCATGATAGTCATTCTTGGACTTGGCATGTATTTTCTTAGAGAAATCATTGTTGGAATCATTGACCCTTGTAGAGAAAACATCAAGAAAGAAGTCAGAACAAAGGTAATATACCCCTCAATCATTGGAGGTTTTTTGATTTTAATTATTTTCTTTCCAATAACAAGAAAAGATGCTGTAATAGAAATTATAAATAGCATAATCACTCCCCTACTATTAGCATCTCTTTTTAGAATGGGAGTTGCTAAAAAATTCTCTTTCATCGACCAAGCAAACATTCAAAAAAAGCAAACAATCGAAAGACTCAATATCGTTTTAATTCTTATTTGTTTTGTAGTTGTTTTACCTCTTAGACTTATCTTTGACAAGGGCATAAAAGTAACTCCTAACACTTATGATAATTATATATTAGACAATTTGCTTTCCTTTGTAGTAGTTATTCTTTTATTCTTGCTCGTTCTATATCTATTGATTGCTTATTATCATCATCACAAAAAGCAAAAGCAAGAAGAACAAGAACAAATCCAAGACTACAAATCTTTTGAGCAAATGAAAGACTATAATATGTTTGATTTCAATAAATCAAAAAACTTGGATAAGTATAACAATGCTTGGAAAGAAATAGACAAAGAAAAATAATTCTTCCTTTCTTTGAACCATTGTGAAAAATAAATGTTTTATAAAAAAAATTAAAACACAATGGTATTATGAAAAAAACAGCGTTTCTTTTAATTATTTCTTTGTTTGCGACAAATATTTCTTTGTTTGCGCAAAATAAAGTAAAGACTTCTGGATTTGTTTCCACAGCAGGATTTACGATGGGTTTTTTTAGTAATTTTGATGATTTGAACTCCTCCATTAAATCTTATTATCCCGAATACAAAGACTTCAATCCAATAATGCAAACAGGCTTTACTCTTGGATTTGGTTATTATCTCAAAGACAGACTCTCTATTTTAACAGAAAGTTTCGCATCCTCAGCACCTTCGGTCAGTATTCATCAAGACCAATACTCAGAACTCAGAAGTTATGGCAGTAAATTAAAGATTTCTTACGTATTTTACAGAGTAAGAAACTTTGATTTTGAATTTTCTATTGGTCTTGGAGGGCAATACAATAGTTTTTTGCATACTATAAAAGACAAAAACGAGGAATATAAACCTAAATTAGCCCTTACTTCTTTAAATACAGTTGTACCAATTGGTCTTACTTGGTGGATATACAAAGAAAACGAGGCTCACATTGGCAATAGAGCAGTAGGAATAAGTCTTGACTATAATCTTGTTGCACACAAAGGAATTACATCCGTTACAGGTTTTACTCAAAAAGCACATTACCCAAACATATCAAGCAACAAGCTTTGGCTAAGTATTGTACTTAAAATGTAAAATTATTCATATATTTGCAATTTGAAAGCAAATATAGTTTGTTAAATGAGTGAAAGAACAGAATTAGAAAGTTTAGGAGAATTTGGACTAATAGAAAGACTAACCCCTGAACACAAAAGACAAATAAAGAATAGTAGTACAATACTATCTGTTGGAGACGATGCTGCTTGTTTAGAATATAAAGATAAAGTTGTTTTGGTTTCCACAGACATAATGACAGAAGGAGTGCATTTCGATATGGTTTACACTCCTTTAAAGCATTTAGGATATAAAGCTTGCGTAGTCAATTTTTCCGACATCTACGCAATGAACGCTCGTCCGAAACAAATAACTATCTCATTAGCTGTTAGCAATCGATATAGCGTAGAAGCATTGGAAGAATTGTATGCAGGAATTTATCTTGCCTGCGAGAAATATGGAGTAGATGTAGTTGGAGGAGACACTACAAGTTCAAGCTCAGGAATGTTTCTTTCAATAACCGTTATAGGAGAGGCAGAAAAAGAAAAAGTAGTTAAAAGAAACGGAGCAAAACCTTATGATTTGTTATGTGTAACAGGTGATTTAGGAGCAGCTTATGCAGGCTTATTGGTTTTGCAAAGAGAAAAAGCTGCTTTTATGGTCAATCCAAACTCTCAACCACAATTAAAAGACTACGAATATGAGGTTGGACGTCAATTAAAACCAGAAGCAAAGAAAAAAATCATAGACTTTTTTGAACAAGAAGATATTCTGCCTACCTCAATGATAGATATTTCAGACGGACTTGCCTCTGAGGCTTTACACATCTGCAAACAATCGAATGTTGGCTGTGAAATATATTTAGAAAAACTTCCTATTGATTATAGAGTTTCTCGCACATTTGAAGAATTTAAGATTTTAGCAGACACAGGAGCATTAAACGGAGGGGAAGACTATGAATTATTGTTTACAATCAATCAAAAAGATTACGAAAAAATACAAAAAAACGACAATATTCACGTCATAGGACATATAACCGATAAATCATTAGGCTGTCAATTAGTTACACCACAAAATACCACAATAGAATTAAAAGCACAAGGTTGGAATCATTACTCAAACAAAGAAGACAATTAAGATGATAAAGAACTTATTATTAGATATGGGAGGAGTGATACTCAATGTAAGTTATCACAAAATAGTAGAAACATTTAAGAGTTACGGAATAGAGAATTTTGATAAGATTTACACACAAGCCAAGCAAGTTCCTATAATTGATACTTTTGAAGAAGGAAATTGTACTATTGAAGAATTTAGAAATGGAATTAGAGAATTAGTTCAATATCCTTTGACTGATGAACAAATTGATAAGGCTTGGTTTGCTATGATTTTAGATTTACCAAAAGAAATTATTCAATTACTTGGGATTTTAAAATTGAAATATAAACTCTATTTATTCTCAAATACAAACGAATTACATATAGAATATTTAAAGAAAGATTTTGAAAAGCAATTAGGATTTGATTTATTCTCTTGCGTTTTCAATAAAGCATATTTCTCAAACGAAATTCACAGAAGAAAACCTCACCCAGAATCTTTTCAATTTGTGCTTGATGATGCAGGAATAAAAGCAGAAGAAACTTTATTCATAGATGATTCTCCTCAACATCTTGAAGGAGCAAAACAAATTGGGTTAAATACTTATTGGCTTACTAATGGCGAAACGTTAATAGACCTTTACGATAAAAAAATTATATAATGGAAATATCAACTCTTAAAGAGAACAAGTTGTTTAAAATATTGGTAAATAAGTATGTAATAACTATACTTTTTTTTGCTATTCTATTATTATTTTCTCCGAATAATAACTTGATATATCTCTCCAAGATAAAAGAACAATGCAAAGAAGTTGAACAACAAAAAAACTTTATCTTAGAGGAAATTAAGCAAGATAGTATCAGAAATGCAGACTTAGAAAAAAATATTAAAGCAAAAGAAAAATATGGCAGAGAAAAATATTTGATGAAGGCTGCAAACGAAGATATTTACGTCATAAAACAACAAGAAAACATTTCTTCTATTCAATAATGAAGCAATTCACTAAGAAAAAATGTTCTTTTTCTTAGTGAATTAACAGAAAAGTTGTATTTTTGTAGTCTGTTAGAGTAATTTTCTTTAATTTTTGTCTAAAAATTTATTAAATATATGAAATTAAAACAAGTAATTTTTTTCTTTTTGGTAGTTGCAAGTGTTAATGTGTTTGCTCAAAAGAGAAGTTTAACAGAAATAGCCGATGAGGCTTTTGAGAATAAGCAGTATGTTACAGCAGTAGATTTGTATAAAGAGGCTTACACAAAAATAAAAGGAAATAGAGAAGAAAAAAATAGGATAATGTTCCAACAAGCAGAGTGTTATCGCTATATGGACGACCAAAAAATGGCAGTAAAAACTTACCAACGATTGGTCAAAGCAAAGTATTATGATGTTCAGCCGAAGATATTTCTTTACATGGCAGACATTCAGAAATTTAATAGCGAATGGGACGCTGCCGAATACAACTATAAGGAATATTTAAAACTTGTTCCCGATGATGCTTTAGCTAAAAGAAGATTACAATCTATCGAGTTGGCAAAAAAATGGATAAACAACCCTACACGACACGAGGTTGTAGAATTAAAAAACGTCAATACAGAATGGAATGAGTGGGGACCTCGTTTCTCAGCCTCAGAAGATGAAAATGAAGTTATTTTCACATCTTCACGACCAACAGAAATGAGCGAAGATGTCGATGTTTGGACTGGAGAATATTTCTCAGATATATACACAAGTGCAAAATTAAAAAACAAAGAACTTAGTGAACCAAACTTAATTTCAATAGAACAAATAAACACTGAGGCAAATGAAGGAGAGCTTGTGTTTGCTAAAGGTTCTAATACTCAAAACGTTTATTTTTCACGTTGTCTTATTCAACATAGAGAGCAATTGAATTGTGCTATCTATATGACTAAACCTGTAGAAAAAGACAAAAAAGGTAAAAAACGTTCTCAAATGGAAGAAGGAGAAGAAGACCAATCTCCATTTATAATGATTGACCTTGGTGATACAGCATTTAACTATTTCCACCCAGCAATTTCTGCTGATGAATTAACTCTTTATTTTTCTTCTAACCGTCCTGGTGGAGAAGGAGGCTATGACTTATGGAAAGCAACAAGAAGTAGTATAGAAGAATCTTTTGGAAGCATAATAAATCTTGGTAAACTAATCAACACAGAAGGTAATGAGCAATTCCCTACTCTACGTTCAGATACAAGACTTTATTATTCCTCAGACGGATTACCAGGATTAGGAGGTATGGACTTATTCTACACCGAATTTACTAATGGAGAATGGAGCGAACCCGAAAACTTAATGTATCCAATCAATAGCCCATCTGACGAAATTGGTATTATCTACAATAAAGTTCCAGAAGAAAATATCGCAGCAGAAGAATCAGGCTTTTTCTCATCTAACAGAGAAGGAGGTACAGGCGGAGACGACCTTTATTCTTTTTATAGAGCACCATTGTTATTCTCATTAAAAGGAAAAGTACGCGATGATAAATCTATGCAAGCAATAG
Source organism: uncultured Bacteroidales bacterium (assembly GCA_937881815.1). Classification (GTDB taxonomy): domain Bacteria; phylum Bacteroidota; class Bacteroidia; order Bacteroidales; family P3; genus Onthomorpha. The sequence continues at coordinate 6,088 of CALGEC010000054.1, read as the reverse complement.
ATGGAGCTAGAGTTCGTTTGATTGGTGATGACAATTCTTCTTTTGAAACAAGAACTAATAGAAAAGGAGAATATGACTTTACAACAGAACAACTAAAATACAACGTTAATTATAAAATACAAGTATCTCAAATAGGATACTTCAATAACGAAGGCAAAGAATCTACTGTTGGATTAACTACAACAACAGAATTAGTTCACGATTTTAAATTAAAACCTATACCAAAAGAACCTATCGTATTGCCAGAAATACGTTACGATTTAGCAAAATGGGAATTAAAAGACCAATATCAAGACTCTCTTTCAGATTTGTTAGTAATATTGGTTAATAACCCTACATATGTTATAGAACTTGGTTCTCATACAGACTCTCGTCCTTTCCTTAGAGTAACAAATGACACTCTAAGCCAAAGAAGAGCAGAATCGGTAGTAGAATTTCTAGTAGCGCGAGGAATAGATAGAGATAGATTGATTCCAAAAGGCTACGGAGATAGAGTACCTCGCACATTAAAAACAAATTGTGTATCAGAATTTGGTGGCAAAGAATATTCTTTCGCAAAGGGTATAACACTTACCGATGATTATATCAACAGATTAAGAACTAAAAATGAAAGAGAAGCTGCTCATCAACTAAATCGTAGAACAGAGTTTCGTATTTTGAGAACTGACTATGTTCCAAAAGCAGTTCTAGATAGTTTAAAAGATGCTGAATTAAATGCTCCAATTGTTGATATGGTATCAGGAACGGTGCCTCCACCAGATACTGAAATTCCTATCGTTTATACAGATAATCATATCAAAGTTTCAATGATAAATGGTAGCAAAGCGCAAATCTATATCATATTAAATGGTAAGGCAGTTCCTTGTATTTATGATGAAAAATATAGAGATGCAGCAGTATTGGATTGGGATTTAGCGATGAAATTCTTGTTGGAAGGAAGAATTACAAAAGATGACTTCAAAGATAGAGACAAGGCATTTGACGAAGATGGAAACATTTTAGACAATTCAGTACTTACATTTAAATCTGCTTATATTGGAAAATACTTTGCAGATAAATACGAAGTAATCGTAAGAAAGGGAATGAAATACGATATGATTGTCAACAGAAATGGGCTAATAGATTTCGGAACATTTACCTTCTCTCGCGCAAGAGGAGAAATAATTTTTGAAGAATAAAAGCAAAAAATTTGGTAGATTGCAGAAATAGTATTATCTTTGCAATCTGAAACAACAAGATGCGGGGTGGAGCAGAGGTAGCTCGTCGGGCTCATAACCCGAAGGTCGTAGGTTCAAGTCCTGCCCCCGCTACAAAGAAAAAGCGGAAGAATTATCTTCCGCTTTTTTTATTTCGCTTTACTAAGTCTTTATTTTTCCTTTTTATATTCTTCGTATTCTTTATTTAATCCCTTAACAATTTCATCTGTTATATCCATTCCTTCATCAATATAAAGAACAGGCGAGCCAATATAAGACTTACTCAAAATAATATCAAAGTTTTCATGTTTCTTATTATAATCTTTTATGAAAGCATAAATAGCATTTAATAATTTTTCATTTTCTGAAACTTGTTTTTTTTGCAAATCAGCCATCATTTGTGGTTCAAGTTGAGACAATTCTTGCTGTCTTTTTGTTAGATCTTGTTCAGTTTGTTTTTGTTGAGTTAAAGTTAAAGATGCTCCATTCTTTAAGTAGTTTTCATAATCACTTTGGAATTTTCTTGCCTTTGATTCTAATTCGTTTTGCAACTTTTTTTGATAATCTTGCAATTCCGCTTCCATGTCAAGTGCCATTTGATACTTCGCCATTATAGTATCCGTATTGATATAGGCAACTTTTAAACCAGAAGAAGAAAGAGTCTTGTTTTTTTTCTCTGTTTTCGCAACATCTTTTGTTTCTTTTCCCTCTTTATTTCCATCAGATAATACCATAACAAAAAGTATTATCGAACAAACGATAGACAATCCACAGCCTATCCATAATGCAATGTTTGAATTCTTTTTTTCCATATAATTTTGTTTTTTATTTGTGGCAAAAGTACAAAAAAAACACTATTTATTTCAAAAATAAAGCAAATAGTTATATCTTTGCAATTCTAAAAGATTTGTGTTATGAAAAAGATTCTTATATTCATCGTATTAGTTAGTATGTTTTGTACAATTTCTGCACAAAGAAGAAATTACAGAACAGTAGATGTATTTAACAATAATATAGAATTATCATTAGGAGGTGGATTCCAAACGTTACACTTATGGCAAGAAAGACCTCTTTATAGATTAGGTGATGAAATAACTCCTATGTTGCAATTCTCAGTTGGTTATCATTTTTCTCCAATCTTAGGGGCAAGAATTGCAGTTCAAGGAGGAAATACAACTAGTGTCTTACCTACGATGTTTGATACTATAACGCATGAGCCAATTTCTAGTTGTGACACAATTTTACCAAATTCCCTAATATACACTCACGCAGATTTATTAGTAGAACTTACAAACTTTTGGAAAACTAAACCAAAAAGAAAAAAGAGAGGTTCAGTTAATGTCGGTTACGACGCAACAGTTGTCTTTGGTTTAGGTATCATAACACTAAGACCAGAAGACGAAAGAGATCAATTCTCTGGTTTTGCGGTAAACGGAGGTTTAATCAACACAATTTCTTTTAACGATAAATTTTGCATAAACTTAGAGACAAAACTTCTTTTAACAAATGATGCCTTTCCAGCAGATTATCAACTACACTACGGAGGTTGGGCAATGAATTACGATCTTTCCTTAGGAATAAGTTATAAAATTGCAACAGACCAAAGAAACAAACGCTATACAGGAAGAAGATAGTTTTCATACACTTTTAGTTTTTAATAGCACGAAAGAAGTTCATTTTTTTGTGCTATTTTTCTTTTTTATTCTTTCTTTCGTTTCTTTGTTGTATCTTTGCACAAAATAAGAAAATACAATGGGTAATATAGTAGCAATCGTAGGTCGTCCTAATGTAGGCAAATCAACTTTATTTAATCGTTTAACAGAAACAAGAGATGCAATCATTCACTCCGAAGCAGGCGTAACAAGAGACCGTCATTACGGAAAATCCAATTGGAATGGAAAAGAATTTTCTGTAATTGACACAGGAGGATACGTAATTGGAAGTGAAGACGTGTTTGAAGGCGAAATAAGAAAACAAGTAATCTTAGCAATAGAAGAAGCAGACGCCATAATCTTTATGGTAGATGTAAAAGAAGGCATCACACCTGACGATGAAGAAGTAGCAGAACTATTAAGACGTTGCGACAAAAAAGTATTACTTGTTGCCAATAAAGTAGATAACGCAGCAAGAGCAAACGATCACTATGAATTTTACTCATTTGGACTTGGCGAAGTCTATACAATATCTGCAATAAACGGCTCTGGAACAGGAGAAATGTTAGACGAGTTAGTAAAAGACTTTGCAGAAGAAGAAACCTTTGTTGATGAAAATGCAGGAATACCTAAACTTTGCGTTGTAGGACGTCCAAACGTTGGAAAAAGTTCCTTAATCAACACCCTAATCGGACAAGAAAGAAACATAGTTCATAACTCGGCAGGAACAACAAGAGATTCTCTTGACACAAGATATAACCTTTTCGGATTTGACTTTGTGATTATTGACACAGCAGGCGTAAGAAAAAAGAACAAAGAAATGGACGATGTAGAATTTTACTCAGTTATGCGTTCAATTCGTTCGATTGAAAACTCCGATGTTTGCGTTTTAATGATAGATGCCTCACAAGGCTTAGAAAGTCAAGACATAAACCTATTCTCACTTATCAATAGAAACAACAAAGGCGTTGTAATTGTGGTAAATAAATGGGACTTAATAGAAAAAGACAACAAAACAACACTTGAATTTGAAGAAAAGATAAGAGCAAAGATAGCACCATTTGACGATGTGCCTATTGTCTTTACTTCGGTTATCAACAAACAAAGAATATTCAAAGTATTAGAAACCGCAAGAAAAGTTTACGAATCACGAAGTAGACAAATCCCAACCTCAGAGTTGAACGAAAGACTATTACCTATTGTAAAAGAACAAAATCCACCACCAGCATACAAAGGAAAGTATGTAAAGATTAAATATATCATGCAATTAAAGACAGCATACCCACAATTTGTCTTCTATTGCAACCTTCCACAATACATAAAAGACCCTTACAAACGTTTTGTTGAAAATCGTTTAAGAGAAATGTACGATTTCAAGGGCGTACCTATCACAATATTCTTCCGACAAAAGTAAAAAACTTATGGAAGTAAGAATTGACAAATGGTTATGGGCAGTAAGGCTTTACAAAACAAGAGCCTTAGCGACCGATGCTTGTCGATTAGGGAAAGTAACCTGCGAAGGAAGTGTAGTAAAACCCTCAAAAATCGTAAAAGAAGGCGATGTATATGTAGTAAACATAGATCAACTACACCGAAAAGTAAAAGTAAAACAACTTCTCAACAATAGAGTTGGAGCAAAACTTGTAGAAAACTTTTTAGAAGACCAAACCGACATTCAAGAGATTGAAAGAATACGCATAGCAAGAGAATACGCCTTTGAAAAACGCGACAGAGGAATAGGCCGACCAAGCAAAAAAGACCGAAGACTATTAGATGAATTTAAATCTTAAAGAAATAAAAAAATAAAACGCTCGTTTGTCAAAATAAAACAAAGACTCACGAGCGTTTTTCTTTGGTTAAAATTTTTATTCTACTTTAACTAATTTGAAAAAAGCAGAGATTTCTTCTTGGTCAATAATCATTCTAACATTAAATTCCTTTTCTTGCGGATAGTATCCATCTTTTTCGCAACGCAATATTACACGTACATCTCCCGAGTTCTCGTAACTAAGTCCACGAATGTCCAAAGATTTTGTCGCTTCGTAAGGAGTTGTTTGCAAATACTTGTTGTTTGTACTTTTAACGCTTGGAGTTTTTGACACAACCCTCCAAAAAACATCCGCTCCCGCAGGACGAGATTGCACATCCCAACGAACAATTGTACTTTCCAAAGCAGTATTTCCATATCCCTCAACTTGTTTTCTTGGTTCTTCCTTTGCAAGTTGTTTTGGTCTACTATCTTCTTTCAAGAACGAAGCAATTTTATGCCAATTTATTTGTTCTAAAGCTTGTGTGTATACTTCATTTAAACTCGGACTTTTAATACCATGATATTTACTGTCTACGACTTGTTTACTGTCTACGACTTGTTCAAATATTACTTCACCATATCTGTTAGTCATTTCTATTTGCAACGTAACATCTATACTATTAATAGCATAAAAAAAGACTCCAAAATTATTATAATTACTTACTATATTTGCATTTATTGTTTTTAAATAGATGTTTAAAGTATGCTCATTTTCTTCAATATTATTAAATCCCATTGCTTTAATATAGTTTACTGTTGGCATAATAAAGCAAGTAGAATTTGATAGCGAAAGAATATTTTCACTTTGACTATACTCTGCTTCTGTTGGCTCGATGTTAATATTTAATCCTTTTAATTTTTGAAATTGAAACTGTGGTGTACGTACAATTTCAAATTTTTGACAATTTCGAAGTTTACGATTTACAGATTCAATAGCCATTTTTTTATCTGCAGCTATTCGTTCTGGTGTTTGTTGTACAGAACAACTTGTAAATAACATTGGCATTAAGATAGCCAATAAACATAATAATTTTTTTACTTTCATCTTTTTAAACTTTTTAATTTCTTTGCCTAAGTCCCAAATGGCGATTACTTATTTTCCTTCTTGACTTCAAGGCATAAAAAAACGTGGGACTTTTTTCTTATGATTGTTTGAGGTTCTGCAATACCTATCTACCAAATAAGAAAAGCCCACGATATTACTCGTGAGCGTTTTCCGCTTATCTTATTGGTAGATTTTTGTGAAATTTTGCAGATTTCAAACAATCCAATATAAGCAAAAACGCTTTTATGTCGTATTAAAATTAACTCAGTCTAAATTATTTTTCTTTTTCTTTTAGCATAGGCATAATTTTTCGTTTATAATTTTTCAGTCTGCAAAGGTATGATTTTTTGAAATATCGTCCAAATTTTTTACTTCGTTTTGGTAA
>CALGEC010000053.1 GCA_937881815.1 uncultured Bacteroidales bacterium | reverse complement strand
AAAAAACAAAATATCTCTTAGGAAGGATTTACCAAACCTAAGAGATATTTTTTTAGTACAATAAACCTCAAAAAATAATTCTTTGCTTTTTCAAAATATTTCAAAGAAAAAAATTCTAAAAGTAGCGATTTATTTGGCAAAGTGTGTGAGAATAGGTTTTGTCTTCTTCTCTTATTATGCCTTTTTCATCAATTCTATCGGTTCTTACAAATCCTGATGCGTGTACTATTTTAGAATTAGATAGCAAAATGCCGACATGAGTGATTTTTCCGCTTTGGGAAGAAAAGAATGCTAAATCTCCTGCCTTTGCTTGTGAGAGATTTGCTATTTTTTTGCCTTGTGTGATTTGCAAAGAAGCGTCTCTTAAAAGGTTTACGCCAAAAAACTTGAATATCGTTTGAGAAAATCCTGAGCAATCTATGCCAAAAATACTTTTTCCTCCCCAAAGATAAGGCACTCTATCGAAAAGTCTTGTGATTTCTTCTAAACTTTGTTTTGTAAGTTTAATAGGTGGTGTTAAATTATCTTGTAAAATTTCTATTTTAAAGAAATTAACTCTATAAGATTTAGATAATAGTCTGCTTCCTATTGGTGCGTTTATTATATGTGTCTTTAAGGTTTTTATGTCTTCAATTTTTATTTTTGTTAGTGGGAGAGTAGTGTATAAGGGTTTTGATTTAGTGAGTACGAAATATTCTTCTGAGGAGATTTCTATGTATTGCTTTTTGCTAATCCAACCCTCGTAGTTATCAAAAGAGAGTTTTATAAACGCCCATTCTCCTTCTTCTCTTAGAATTGTGAAGGTGTCACCAAAAATTAACTGAGATATTTGTTCTGAACTTTCTTTTGCCTCACTTCTTAAAGGAATGACAGAAAGCAAACATAATCCATACATATTATTTATATCTTTTTTGTTTCTATTGCAAAGATAATTCTTTCTATCATTCTATCTTCTGAGTTATTTACAGGGTCAAATTTTGAGCGAAGATTGTATCCGAAAATTTTCCCAATCGTTTGATAAAAGGCTGCACGAAAACTTCCTCTCAAATCTTTGACTAAGGCGTAAGAATCGCTACCTGTTTCTCTGTCAATCAATCGTATTAGGATTTTTCCTTGTGCTTTATTTAATTTTTTAAGTTTTGGGCCAAATTTATTTTCAATATCAGTTTCTGCTTGTTTCATTATCTTTTTTCTTTGCGAATCATTTTTTGCAGATTTCAAAACAAGAGTATAACTATCCAATAACCTACCTGCTTCTTTTGCGTATGGATATACTTTTTTGACGTTATTTATTAGTTTTTTGTATTTCTTCTTTTCAGCAGCTGTAAGAGGGCAAACGTATCCTGTTACTTTTACTGTGTTGAGATATGCCATCGGAATAGTATCTCCTTGATAAATTGTTCCAAATACAACTTGTCCATCGCTAACTTGCGATTTTGCAAAATAGCTAACTAAAAGAAATAGAATTATTATGGTCTTTTTCATTTCTAAAATTTATCTTTATGTTTTTCAATTTGTGATTGAGCATATTTTTTTGTGATAACAAATTCTTTTGTCTTACTTCCCGGAAGTTCAAACATCAATTCTGTCATCACACTCTCTACAATTCCTCTCAATCCTCTTGCTCCAAGACTGTGTTTTTCTGCAATCTCTACAAAATAGTCTAAGGCGCTTTCTTCAAAGCTTAGTTTAACTCCGTCAATTTCTAAAAGCTTTATGTATTGTTTCATTAGAGAGTTTTTAGGTTCTGTAAGAATTCTTTTTAGTGCTGCTTTGTCTAAGGCGTCTAAGTGAGTTAGGACAGGGAAACGTCCAATCAATTCGGGAATTAAACCAAAACTTTTCAAATCTTGTGGTTGAACGTATTTTATTAAGTCTTTTTCTTCTATTTTCTTGCGATTTTCCGATGCAGAATAACCAATGGTATTAGAATTTAAGCGAAGTGCTATTTTTCTTTCCAAAGAATTAAACGCACCTGAGGCAATAAATAAAATATTTCTTGTATCTACTTGAATGTATTTTTGATCAGGGTGTTTTCTTCCTCCTTGTGGCGGCACGTTTACAATTGTTCCTTCCAATAGTTTCAATAATGCTTGTTGTACTCCTTCTCCACTTACGTCTCTTGTTATGGAAGGATTATCGCTTTTTCTTGCAATTTTGTCTATTTCATCAATAAAAACAATTCCTCTGCACGCTTTTTCTACGTTATAATCAGCTGCTTGCAGTAAACGTGTAAGAACGGTTTCTACATCTTCTCCTACGTATCCTGCTTCTGTAAGAACGGTTGCGTCAGCTATGCAGAAAGGAACATCTAATAGGCGTGCGATTGTACGAGCTAAAAGAGTTTTTCCTGTTCCTGTTTGACCTACCATTATGATGTTTGATTTTTCTATTTCAACATCGTCTTTTGCTTCGTTGGAATGAAAATATTTCAATCTTTTGTAGTGATTGTAAACTGCAACTGATAGAACGCGTTTTGCTTCGTCTTGTCCTATTACATATTGGTCAAGATATGATTTTATTTCAGAAGGAGTTTTTATATTATAACTATCAACTTCTTTTTTTGATTGCTTGTTTTTTTGTTCTTTTGCTATATCGTTCAAAGCGTTTGCACAGTCTATGCAAACGCCTTGAAGACCTAATTCTGATTTAATCATTAAAGGAACTTGTCCTTCACTTCTTCCACAAAAGATACAATATATTTTTGAGTTTTTTTCTTTCATTTTTAAGAATTATTCTTTGTTTTTACCTACTTTGTGTCCCCAAATAGAGAAATAGAATATCATTGCATAGCAAGGAAGTGTCATTATGTAAGGTAATTGTCTGTTTCCGTCTAATAAATCTACAAAACTTCCATATAATAATGGTAAAACTGCTCCACCAGCAATAGCCATAATCAATAAAGCAGAGGCAAGAGCGGTGTGAGAACCAAGTTTGTCAATTGATAATGGCCAAATTGCAGGCCACATCATTGCATGTGCAAAACTCAATAGTACGATAAATACAATAGAGGTTATGCCTTGTGTGATTATTGCAAAGGTTGCAAATACAAATCCTAAGATTGCCGATAGTGCAAGGGCTTGTGATTGATTGATTCTTTTTGGTACAAGGAATATTCCTAAGATGTAACCTACTGTAAGGGCAATTAAGCTAAATGTTCCTAACTTTGGTGCCATTGTTTCGGAAATTCCTTGTGATGTGCCATACAATGCTAAGGTGTCTATTGCGATTACTTCAACTCCAACGTATAAGAATAAAGTGAAAACGCCTAACCAAAGGTATGGAATTCTGAATATAGATTTTTGGGTTTTGTCTTTTTGAGTTTCATCTTCGTTTTCAACTTTTGGAAGTTTTGCTAACATAACCATTAACGCCAATAGAGATAACAAAACTGTGATAACAATGTAAGGCATCTTGATTCTCATTGCTAAAAGGTCTAATTGAGCATCTTTTTCTGCTCCTGTAAGGCTTGCAATGTTTGAGGTTATTTCGTCCATGCCTGAGAATAAAACGCTACTGATTAGCAAAATACCTATCATTCCAGCAATTTTGTTGAACAATCCCATAATAGACATTCTTTTTGCTGCGGATTCTATTGGTCCAAGTATTGTAACGTATGGATTAACTGCAGTTTGCAACAAAGCAAGTCCTGTTCCTTGAATGAATAAACCTACTAAGAACATCATGTAATCTCTACTTTGTGCTGCCGGAATAAAGAGTATGGAGCCTATTGCCATAACAAGTAGTCCTAAACTCATACCTCTTGCAAATCCTGTCTTTTTTAATATCCACGAAGAAGGGATTGACATTACAAAATAAGAAATATAAAATGCAAAAGTTACCCAATATGCTTGTGAGTCGGGAAGTTCGCATGCGGTTTTTAAGAATGGAATAAGTAAACTATTTAACCAAGTTACAAATCCAAATACAAAATACAATAAGCCTATGATTGAAAGGCTAAACATGTAATTATTTTTCTTCATATCAATGTTTTTTTAATTTACAAAAATAATAATTAAAATGGATATCCAATACCAAATTGTAATTGTAAGTCTTTAAATTGTGTATTTTTTATTACCCATCGTTCATTTTCTGGTTTAGAAGGGTCATGTAATTTCATAGCTAAATCTAAACGTATAATTAGGAATTGAATGTTTAATCTAAGTCCTAAACCTCCTCCAATAGCAAATTCTTTATAGAAATCCTTAAATTCAAATTGTCCGTTTTCAAATCCTTTTTGCTCATTTATTGTCCAAATGTTTCCAATATCAATAAATGTTGCACCTTCAAAAATTCCACTTATAGGAAAACGATATTCAATATTTCCACCTATTGCAATATCTCCTGCTCTGTCGAATCTTAGTGCTGATTGTGGTGAACTGCTTCCTGGTCCTAATTCTCTTAATTGCCAAGCTCTGTTGTTATTTGCTCCACCTGCAAAGAAGCTCTTTTCGTAAGGAAGACTGTTTGCATTGCCATAATAGTACCCATAGCCAGAAAAGAATCTTGCAACCAAGCTATTTTTTTCGTTTAAATAGAAATATCTTATGAAATCAAAGTCTGCTCTAAGGTATTGTGAATAAGGAATATTGAAAACCTCATATTGTCCGTTTTCATTCTTTGATTGTTTGAAAATATTGCTTAGTAAATACAAAAAGTTTCCTGCTGCTTCTATATTTGTTCTAATGTAATTGAAGTCTCTTCTTTTGTCAAGGTCTTGTCCATTGTAAGAAAAACTAAATCTTGTGTCCATAACCATGTGGTCAGTCATTTGATATTGTATTCTTTTGTCTAAACTTTGAATCAAATTGTTATAACTATCATCAGTTATCTCTAAATCAACATAGTTTACTTCCAATGGAATAAAAGAAAACATATTATGATTGCTTGTACGCCAAGAATATTCATAATTTAATGTGGAAATATTTCTGTCAAAGTAAGTTCTCTTTTGAGTATTGAACGCCATTCTCAACGATGTGTGAGGACGGAAATTCATAGAGTAGAAATTAGTGCTAAAAGGTGCTAAGAAACGTGGTAATTCTATTCCAAAATCAAAACCAAACTCAAAGGCATTGAAAAAACTCCAACGATTGTCTCCCTTGTTTGAGAAAATATCGCTACGAACCTCTGCCGCTAATTTGATATTTGTAGAAAAAATTTCTGCACCCTTAAAAAGATTGTTGTGAGAGAATCCAAAATTTAATTCAGACCCAAGAGTAGAGGTGTTTTGTATGTTTAAACTATTGTTAGCGTTAGAAAAATTAAACTCAAATGAACCTGTAAGGTTTACAGGTTTTGCCATAGAAAGTTTAATTAAACAATCCAAGGATAAAGTGTCCTCTTGCTTTTGACTTTCTATAGGAAGAAAGGAAATGTCGATATATTTAAAGTTTTGAAGTTGCGATAGAGCAGCGAAAGTGTTTTTTGCTAATGTAGGAGAGAAAAGATTGCCTTTTTGTAATAAAATACTTCGTGCAATAGGTTTGTCTTTAATTGATTGGTGTGGACTTCTAATAAAGTAAAGAATAGAACCTTTTGATTTTTTTTGTTGTTGGTGAAATACAATTGAAGTGTCAATAGGAGGAGTGTAAAGAGATGAGGTAGAAGGGTAGTAGTCGGGATAAACAAACACTTTGTTGATTTTATAAGGTTTATGAACAGATTCCACAATGGTATCATTCTCCATTTTATATGGTGGATTGATAATCATTTCTATATTAAGAGCATTAGAATTTAAGTTTGTATCAATTGCAAACTCTATATAACTTTCATTAAACGCAAAATAACCCTTACTTCTTAAATCAGCAGCAACCTCTGTTCTTATTTCCTTTAAAATATCTTCATCATAGTAATCTCCTTTCTTTACTTTATTCAAATATTTCAAAGAAATAATTTCTTCTTTCAAAGAATTATTTTTTGCAAACAAAGAGAAATTATTGATTTTGTAACGAGATGGAATTTCAACTTTATAAACTACATTACGTCTTTTTTTGTATGTTGTCCAAGGTGCATACCATCTTCTAACTAATGTAAGACTGTCTTTAACCGTTGCATCGAAAACACCTTTAGAGTTAAGGTATATTTTCATGTCCTCAACAGAGTTTTTTGTGAGTCTGTGATTTATTTCAACAGGTTTTGAACCTAAGGTTCTGAAAACTCTTTTTGAAAGAAAATTTACAGAGTCAATATCTCCTACCTCAGAGAGTGAGTAGAAATACATCCCCCATTTAATTCCAAGAAATCTACCATTAGGGTCTTGTTTTATTAAGTTTTTTAAGTCGGACTTTTCTATGAGTTTAGAATCGCATTCAATCTTTGTGTTAGATAAAAGATAACCGTCTTCTTTTATGAACTTGGAAGGTGCACAAGAAGAAAAAAAGACTATTATTAACAATAGATAGATGTAATTCTTTGTTTTCATTTTAGTTTTTTAAGTGTTCAATAATTTTTTTACAGGCTCCTACTTTTTCTTGTACGTAATTCTTTGAAGCCTTTGCAGATTCTTCGTATTTTTCCTTATCACCCAATAGCGAAGAAAGGACTGCTTTGAGTTCTTCTTCGTTGTTTATGCTATAAGCAGCATTTAGGTCTATTAAATCCTTTGCTTCTTGGAATTTATGATAGTTTGGACCAAAGCAAATAGGCTTTCCAAATGTTGCAGCCTCTAATGTGTTGTGTATTCCTACTCCAAAACCTCCTCCAATGTAAGCAATATTGCAATATTGATAAAGATTAGATAATATTCCTATACAGTTGATGATTAAAATATTGCTTTCCTTTTCGCTTTTTGCTAATTCGGAATAGATAATTGCCTGAGGGAATAGTTCTTGTATTTCGTTTATGTGAGATTGTTCTACAATGTGAGGTGCAATGATTAACTTTATATCAAGGTTTTTTATAGCTTTTTCAATTATTCTTTCATCTGCTAACCATGAACTGCCTGCTAAAATAATTTTTTTATCTCCTTGACAAAATCTCTCTATATCAGGGAAAGATTTTGCGTTATTTGCAATTGTCATTACTCTGTCAAATCGTGTGTCTCCACTAATTGTTACGTTTTTATAACCGATTTTGTTCAGTAGGGTAGCGGTTTGCTGATTTTGAACAAAGAAATGCTCAAAGTTTTTAAGTTGTTTTGCAAACCATTTGCCATACCATGTAAAGAAATATTGATTTTCTCTAAGTATTAGTGAGACTTGAAATAATCTTTTGCCTTTTAGTGCAGAGATATAGTTGTACCAAAATTCATATTTTATGAAAAAAACTAAATCAGGATTAACCATACTAACAAATTTCTTTGCATTCTTTCTTGTATCGTTAGGAAGGTAAACTATATAGTCTGCTAAGGAATAATCTTTCTTTGCTTCGTATCCGGAAGGTGAGTAAAATGAAAGCAGTATTTTGTGTTGAGGAAATTGTTTTTTTACTTCTTCAAGCACAGGGCGTCCTTGCTCAAATTCTCCTAATGAGGCACAGTGAAACCATGCAATCTTATCGTTTTGATTTATGCTTTTTAGTTTGTCAAAACACTCTTTTTCTCCTTTTAACATTGTCTTGATTTTTTTGTTAAAAGGACAAATGAGGTGAAGTATGCCTATGTAAAGATGAATAAAGATGTTGTATAAAAATCTCATGGTTTAAATTTTAGTAGTAAATCTTATCGGCATCTCTTCCATAGAATGGGAACATCCAACCTATTTTTAATGTAAACATTCCATCGTAATAAAGATTGTTATCGCCTCTTCGCAAATCAAATTGATATTGTCGAGTCATTTTTGTCCAAGCATTATCTACTTGTAAGCCTACATAAAAGTTTGCAAAGTTCTTTTTACTCATGTAAATGTAGCCTAAGAATCCGGAAACCATTACTCCTCGCATTTGTCTATCGTAACCCAAGGCGTAATCTTCTTGTATTTGAGGGGCTTCTGTAAGGGTTGGTTGATAGATTATTTGATGTTGAAGAAAGCCTGCTCCTAAGGTTAGCATCAATCCTGAGTTTGGATTGGAAAACCAAAGAGGTATTACCTTGCCTCCAAAAAAAGATATGCTTAAATTTCTGTTATATGCTACAACTCCTGCATTTGTTCCGTCCATTCCAATAACATAAGGGTCGGAAGTGTGGGTTAGCATCTCTGAGAGTATGTCGTTTTTTATTTTTACGTTGTCTGAGCCAAATTGAAAGCCAAATTCACAATAGTAAATCCAGTTTGTTTCTGATTTCCAACCTAAATTAGTATTTATGTTTATGAAAGAGTTGTATCTATTACCCATTTCTCCGAAAGGAAAAGTCCAACCTGCCGATGCGGTGAAGAAAGGGGTGCTTATTGCTGTGTCTTTTCCTGTTATTACTTCTCTTCTTTCTTGTGCGCTCGTTATTGAGCAAAAGCATAGATTGAAAAGGGTTGCTAATATTAAAATCTTTTTTGTCTTTTTCATCTCTTATTATATTTTTATTGTTTTATAAAAATCAATGTTCGTGTTTTGTCTTGACCATAGAGCGTAAGAAAATACACTCCTGCCGATAGTTCGGATACGTCTATTTCGTTTGAATTATTTATTCTTTGTTTTAATAGATTATTTCTTTGAAAATTGGAAATATTGTACTCATTAAATCCATTAACTCTTAGAAATAGTTTGTCGCTACAAGGGTTTGGAAAAATCAATGGTTCTTGCTCTGATTTTTCGTGCGAGGATAGTGAGGTAGAGCTTGGTGATAGGTAGATGTCTTGTGTTTTGGTTGTGTTGTTTTCTATATTTATGTTTACTAATGTGTCGTTATATCCTTGTGCTGATATTTTTATTTGATAATTTCCGCAAAGTAAACTACGGAAATAGTATCCGTGATGATTGGAATAGGTAAATAAAGAGTCGTAATCTATATTCGTTACTTCTATTGTTGCGTTTTCTATTATTTCTTGGGAGTTTATGTCTTTAATTACTCCTTCTACTCCGGTTAATGAGTTGTGCATAAATTCAATTAAACCTTCTTTTAATTTGTTCCAATAATTTGGTAGAAGGTTTGAGGAAGGTGTTTTTGAGGTGCTTATCTCTAAGGTGAGTTCTCTTGTTTTTGTGTACCAATTTTGCCAATCCTGACGTGAGCCATAAATTCTATACCAATCGCCTCCGTTAGTTATTCCGCTATATGTTACGTCTGAAAAGTAATTGTTTCCTCCTGCGTCTCTAACTTGTGAAACAAATTCTTGGCAAAGAGTGATAAACCATTCTGTATCGGGGTGTCGCTTTTCGTTTTCAGTCCAAGTGTCCCATGGATAATTGCAAACTTCCGCTCCTCCGTGGAGATTGATTGATAAGTCAAAGTCTTCTTCTAATGCATATTGCATAAAAGCTAATGTTTCTTTTTGATGTTCTTCTCCATCTGGGTGTTGTCCATATTTTGGATTAGGAAAGTTTCTGTTTAAATCAACATAATTTGCATTATAGCGTGTTGCGTATGATACATTATTGTTTCCTCCTGCGTAAACTCCGTCTGGATTTGCTATTGGACAGATGTATATTTGCATATTGGAGATTAAGTCTTGTATTTGGTTATTTGTTTGGTGGTTTTTTAAGAGATGGTCTGCTAAACGAAGCAATACAACTGCTCCTGTGAGTTCATCGCCGTGGATTGTGGAACTATAAAAAAACTTTGGAGAGTTTTCTGTGGCGTTATCGTAGATTTTAAGTGATAAGATTAAACGATTTTCTACTGAATAGCCTATTGTGTCTAATTTACAAATGTTTGGAAAGTCTTGTGCAAGGTTTTGCATTAAATCAACATAGACTTGATAAGAAGGATAGCGATCCCAAGATTGCATTTGTTCGATTGTAGTTGCTACATTTATTTGTTTTTCTTGTTTTTCGTCTTGATAAAGCCTATAATTTAATCCTAAGGTTAAAAATTTATTGAATTGTTTTTCGTTTACATAGACCAAATATTTGTTTTCTATTTTGCGGTCAATACTTGTAAACAAAGATAACTCTTCTAATTTGTTTTCGCTTGCTTTTACTAATATTTTTGCTTCTCCTCTTTGGCTAAGAATATCTTTTACTTTGTTATATTCTTGGCAAAAGCAGGTAAAACAACTGCAAAAAATACAAATAAAAATAATAAGCTTTTTCATATTTTGCAAAGATACGAAAAAAATCAGTCGAGGAAACAATATTCAACGACTGATTCTTTATAATAATTTATTATTTCTGTATTATTGTTTTGATTTTAACTTATTGACTATTGCAATCAAATAGCCTAATGCTATGAAAGCTCCTGGTGCAAGAACGAAGATTAGAATGCCGTCTGCTTCTCCAATAAATTTCATTCCAAATATAGAGCCTGAGCCTAAAACTTCTCTTACTATACCTAAGATTGTTAATCCAAGTGTAAATCCAAGTCCCATTCCTATGCCGTCAAACATAGAGTTTACTACATTATTCTTACTTGCAAAGGCTTCTGCTCTTCCAAGAATAAGACAGTTTACAACAATCAATGGAATAAACAATCCTAAACTTTCGTAAAGTGCAGGAAGGTAGGCTTGCATACATAGTTGCAATACTGTAACGAATGAAGCAATAATTACAATGAAAGCAGGGATTCTTACTTTGTCTGGAACAAGATTCTTTAATAATGAAATCGCAATATTACTCAATATTAAAACGAATGTTGTACATAATCCCATTCCCATACCGTTTATTGCAGAGGTAGTTGTTCCAAGTGTAGGACACATTCCTAATAATAAACAAAAAACAGGGTTTTCTTTTATTATGCCGTTTATTACAATTTTAAACTTATTCATAGCTTTATTTGTTTTGTTGTTTTTGATATTCAATAAATACGTTGTAAGCTGTTTTTACAGAAGAAAGAAATGCTCTTGAAGTAATGGTTGATGCTGTAATTGCATCTATTTCTCCTCCGTCTTTGCTTACTTTGAAACTTTCTTCTGATGGTTTTTTACCTCTAATGTCTTGTTTGTTTCTTTCTGTTTTAAACCAAGAGGTTACTTTTTCTCCTAAACCTGGCGTTTCGCTCATTGCCAATATCGCATAGTTTACAATATTTCCTTCTGCATCAAATCCAACCATAGATTTTATTTGTCCACCATATCCATTGTTGTCAAAAGTTTCTACTGCCACAGCAATTAATTTATCATTTTCAAAAGCAGGATAAACAACAAATTTTTCAGAATAAGAATCAAGTGTTATTTCTACTGCTTCTCCTATTTTCATATTATTGTTTTCTGGTAATACTTCTTTAATGGCATTGGTTTTCTTTAATTCTGCTGCATCTTCTATTGGTTTTTTAGTCAAAACATAAACGCCTCCAAGAATAGCAGATGCACCAAAAGAGATAATGGCCAATGACATTACCATATTTTTTAATGAAGAATTTAATTTTGCCATAATTCTATCGTTTTAATTGTTTAATAACCAAATTTTTTTGGTTTACACATCTTATTTATTAAAGGAGTAACAGCATTCATAATCAATATTGCAAAAGAAACTCCTTCTGGCATAGGTCCAAAACAACGGAAAATGATTGTTAAAAGACCACATCCTACACCAAATATTATTTGTCCTGTTTTTGTTATAGGACTTGTTGCCATATCGGTTGCCATAAAGATTGCACCAAGCATAAGTCCTCCTGCAAGAATGTGAGTTGTAGGATCTACGGTTATGCCTGCTAAATAAAGTATTCCTGCAAATAACCATGCTGAGCCAATGAAAGCAACAGGAATATGCCAAGTAATAACTTTTCTTAAAAGCATAAATAATCCTCCTAAGATTATTGCTATTGCAGAAACTTCTCCAAAGCTTCCGCCTGTTGTTCCTATGAACATATTTATTAAATCAATGCTTTCTCCGTTTTTTATCAATGACAAAGGTGTTGGCCCTGTTAAAGCATCAACTGATTTAGCAAGTGGCCATTGAGACATTGCAACGTGTGTTGGGAATGAAAGGAACAAGAAAACTCTACCTACTAATGCAGGATTGAAAGGATTTTTCCCCAATCCTCCAAATGTCATTTTTCCAATGCCTATTGAAACTAATGCGCCAATTATAACAATGTAAAAAGGAATATTAGATGGTAAGTTAAAGGCTAAAAGCATACCTGTTATTACAGCTGAACCATCTGAAATGGTTTCTTCTCCTTTTAATAAGAATTTTTGAATCAACCATTCAAATAATATACAAGCTGCAACTGATACTGCTGTTACTGCTAAAACTCTCAATCCAAAGAAATATACTCCAACTAACAAAGCCGGAATTAGTGCGATAACTACGCTCCACATAATACTTTGTGTGGTATCTTTGCTTTGTACGTGTGGAGATCCTGAAACTTTAAGTAATGCCATTGTTTTATTTTTTTGTTATTTTGTTTATTGAAATTCTATACTCTCTATAATATTCATAAATGTTTCTCTGTCATTTTCATAGTTTGTGGAATCTGTCATTGCCATAATGATGTAAATATTATCTTCTTCTTTAATGAAGTAAAATATGCTATTTGTTTTTATTTCGTTTAGTGTGTATGAAAGTTCATATATGCAAGTTGCTTCTTCTTGGTTGCGATGGATTATTTTAAAATCTGAATAAAGATTCTCTAAGTCTTCAATGTTTACCGATTTTATGAATTCTGCTAAATCTCCATCTTCCCATCGTGCAACGCTTATTTGTAGATGTTTTAATATGTCTGCATCTTCTT
This sequence comes from uncultured Bacteroidales bacterium, assembly GCA_937881815.1. Taxonomy (GTDB): domain Bacteria; phylum Bacteroidota; class Bacteroidia; order Bacteroidales; family P3; genus Onthomorpha. The sequence goes on along the minus strand of CALGEC010000053.1, from coordinate 51,655 downwards.
CTTGTTCAAAAATAGTTACACTTTGATTGTCTTGGTCTTCTTCTAACTCCCATGAGTTTGGATATTGTATTGAATAACCAAACTCTAAGTTATGATAGATAAGTGGGTTTATTTGTTGAGAATAAACCAAGTTGCAAAGAACACTTATTGCTAAAACTACAAAGAAACGTTTAGTCATCTTAAAATTATTTCTTACTTCTTGCTCTTCTAATTGCTCCAATCTTGCTTTTTGCAACTCTTATTATGTCAAGCAATGGTTGTCCTGCAGGACAAGTGAATAAACAACTACCACATTCTATGCAATCCATTGCAGCTTCTTTTTCTGCTTCTTCCCATCTTTCTTGTTTTGCAAGTAGGGCGATTTGAATAGGCTCTAATCCCATTGGGCAAGCAGAAACACATTTGCCACAACGTAAACAGTTTGTCATTTTCTTTCTATTTGATTCTGCTTCTGACATAACTAAAATGCTTGATGTGGTTTTTGTTGTTGGTGCTGTCAAATCCATCATCGCTTTACCCATCATTGGACCTCCATTTATCACTTTTCTTGTGTCTTCTGGCAATCCTCCGCAAAAATCAATGATTGATTGAATTGATGTGCCAACTCGTACTAATAGGTTTTTGTTATTTTCTACTTTTTTACCTGTAAAGGTTAGTATGTTGTCTATTAAAGGACGATTCTTTTGAACTGCTTGATAGATTGCAAAGGCTGTACCAACGTTATTTACTACACAGGCTACTTCTATTGGTAGTTTTCCACTTGGAACCTCTCTTTTTGTTAAAGCATATATAAGTTGTTTTTCTGCTCCTTGTGGATATTTTGTTTTTAAAGCTACAACCTCTGTTCCTGGATATTGATTAAGAAGTTTCTTTAAAGCCTCTATTGCTTTTGGTTTATTTGCTTCTATTCCAATTTTTGCTTTGTTTATATTCAAAGCTTTCTTCATTATTTCAATTCCTATAAGAACTTCTTCTGCGTGTTCTAATATAACTCTATTGTCAGAGGTTAGATATGGTTCACATTCAGCAGCGTTTATTATTAAGTATTCTGCTTTTTTGTCCTCTGGTATCATATATTTTACATGAGTAGGAAATGCTGCTCCTCCCAACCCTACAATACCTCTGTCTTTTATTCTTTCTATGATTTCTTTTGAAGAGAGTTTTATTTCTCTGACTATTTGCTCAGAGGTGTCAATTTCTTCACACCATTCATCTGCTTCTACATCTATAAAGAATGCTGGTTTTTTGTATCCGTTGAAATCTGTTGCTACATCAATCTTTGTGATTACTCCTGTGTAAGGAGAGTGTGTATTTGCACAGATAAACGCTTCTGCTTTGGCTAATAATTGTCCTGTTTTTACTCTATCGCCTTTTTGTACCACAGGAACGGAAGGTGCCCCCAAATGTTGACTAACAAAAACTACTGCTTTTTCTGGTAAAGGGAATAATTCAACAGCGTTTTCTGATGCTAATTTATTTTCTTGTGGGTGAACTCCACCTAATCGAAATGTATTCATAATTCTTATTATTCGCTAATTTGAGGTTTTTCTTCTTTTTTTATTGGAAAATTAACGGCATGTATTGCTCCTGTTGGACATTCTGCAACGCATTTCCTACATAGTTTACATTTATTAAAGTCTATGTAAGCTACATTGTTGTTTATGCTAATTGCTTCAAATGGGCAGGCTTTTGCACATTTGCCACAACCAATACAAGCTGATTCACAGTTTTTCTTTGCTGCGGCTCCTTTTTCTTGGTTAATGCAACTTACGAATACTCTACGTGAATTTTTGCCTTTATTTCTTAATTCAATTACTGAACGAGGACATGTTTTTACGCAAGCTCCACATGCTACACATTTTTCTTCATCAACCTCTGGTAATTTAGTGTCGGGGTTGATGTGTATTGCGTCAAAACTACATGCTTTTACACAATTTCCTAATCCTAAGCAGCCATTTGCACAGCCCCCTTCACTTGCAAAGGTCATGTGAGCGTAAAGACAGTTGTCAAAGCCTTCAAAATTAACTTTTGCTTGTGTGTTGCATTTTCCTCCGTTACATCTAACAACAGCAATCTTTGGTTCAGTTTCCTCAACGGCGAGATTCATAACTACGGCTATCTCTTCCATAGTTTTTGCTCCACCAACAGGACAGAATTTATTTTCTAAACTTTCTTCTTTAACAATTGCTTCTGCTAATGCTCTACATCCAGCAAATCCACAACCGCCACAATTAGCTCCGGGTAGTTTTTCACAAACCGTATCAATACGAGGATCTTCAAAAACTTTGAATTTTTGGGCAACAAAGTACAAAATCAAAGCAGCAACCGCTCCTATGATACTTAATGCTAAGATTGCATAAATAATTGAATTCATAATATTTTTATATTTGTAAATAATAGTTTTTCAATCTACAAAGTTACAATTTTTTGTTTAATCACCAATTCTTTATATAGAAATTTTTTTTATGTTAGATTTAAGAATTTCTTTATATTTGAAAATTAAGACTTTGCGAATCTAAGAAAAAAGAAAATAATTCTTTGAATCGTTGAATTAGAATAAAGAAAAAATGAGACCGATTTCTCGATCTCATTTTTCTCTTAAATACTATGAGTAAAAATTAAAGAGTATTTACTGCTTCAATCATTTCTTTACCTTTTGCTACTGCGTCAAGGTTTGTAGGGATTAACTTGTGGTGTCTTTCAGGAAGAGAGTGTTTTAATCCTTCTTCAATGTATTGTTCTGTAACCACAGGTTTTATTTTCAAGAATCCTCCAAGTACCATCATGTTGAATACTTTTGCCATTCCCATTTCAACACTTTTTTCTGTTGCAGGAATTTTGTAAACATTGATGTCTTTTCTTGTAGGAGGGTTGATTATTCCATTTGGATCGTAAATCAACAATCCACCAGGTTTTACTGAACTTTCAAACTTGTCTAATGATTGTTGGTTAAGTATTATTGCTGTATCAAATTGGCTAATGATAGGTGAAGATATTCTTTCATCAGAGATGATAACAGATACGTTTGCTGTACCTCCACGCATTTCAGGGCCGTATGATGGCATCCAACTTACTTCTTTTCCTTGCATTGCACCAGAGTAAGCAAGTATTTTACCCATAGATAAAACTCCTTGTCCTCCGAAACCTGCTATAATTATTTCTTCTGTCATTGTTGTATGTTTTTTTATGGGTTATTTTACTGATTTCAATTCTCTGATAATTTTACTATCCTCAGGATTGTATTCTCTTACGATTTGTCCTTCTAATTTTATGTCACCCAAAACATATTTAGGGAACATGTTTTGACGCATCCATTCATTAGCTTGAACAGGAGTCATTTTCCAACCAGAGTTACAAGTTGAAACAAATTCTATGAATTGAGTTCCTTTTTTTGCAGCTTGGTTTTCGAAAGCTTTTCTAACAGCAGCTTTTGCTTTTCTAACATCAGCAGCAGTAGAAGCACTTTGACGTGTTACATAATATGTACCAGGAAGTTGAGCTACTAATTCAGTGATTTGTAAAGGCCAACCATTTAAATCTACTCTACGACCATAAGGAGTAGTAGCAGAAGGCATACCAACCAATGTAGTAGGAGCCATTTGACCACCTGTCATACCATATATTGCATTATTTACAAAGAATATAATGATATTTTCTCCACGGTTACAAGCGTGAATTGTTTCAGCAGTACCTATCGCTGCCAAGTCTCCATCACCTTGATAAGTGAAAGTGTGGTGATTTGGGTGTAATCTTTGAATTGCAGAAGCAAGAGCTGGAGCTCTACCGTGAGCAGCTTCAACAAAATCCACATTAAAATAATTATATGCTAATACAGAACATCCAACAGGAGCAATACCTATTGCTTTATCTTGAATGCCCATTTCTTCTATCACCTCAGCTATTATTCTGTGAATTGTTCCGTGAGGACAACCAGGACAATAGTGCATAATTGCATCGGTAAGAACATCTGTTTTTTTGTAAACAAGATTTTCTGGTTTTACTATTTCTTCGTTAAACATAATCTTAGCCCTTAATTAATTTGTTTTCCAATGCTTCTACAACTTCTTGTGGTGTAGGTATTATACCACCATAACGTCCGAAGTATTCTACTGGACATTTAAATTCAGAAGCAAGTTTTACGTCATATACCATTTGACCTGCTGACATTTCAACAGTAAGGATTCCTTTAACTCTTTGAGCCAATGCTTTGATTGGTTGAGTTGGGAATGGGAATAAAGTAATAGGTCTTAATAAACCAACTTTAATACCTTTTTCTCTTGCAAGTTGAACAGCTTTGTGAGCGATACGAGCACAAGAGCCATAAGCCACAAATACATAATCAGCATCTTCGCACATTATTTCTTCATACAAAGTATCGTTCTTTTCCATTTCACGATATTTTGCTTGGAAACGATGATTGTGTTTTTCTTGTTTAGAAGAATCAAGTTCCAAAGAAGTAACTATATTGTGGTCTCTTGACGCAGGTTTACCAAATGCAGCCCAAGGAGCATTTTTTGCTATTTCTTCGTCAGTCCAACGAGGAACATAATCACCTACATAAACTTTTTCCATTACTTGTCCGATAGCACCATCAGAAAGAATCATAACAGGGTTTCTATATTTGAATGCTATATCCCAAGCTTTGAAAACGAAATCATACATTTCTTGAACACTTGCAGGTGCAAGAGTATATAATTGATAGTCTCCGTGACCACCACCTTTTACAGTTTGGAAATAATCTGCTTGTGAAGGTTGGATAGTACCTAAACCAGGACCACCTCTCATTACATTAACAAGTAAACAAGGTAATTCTGCACCAGCAAGGTAAGTTACACCTTCTTGCATCAAAGACATTCCTGGAGAAGAAGAAGAGGTCATAACTTTTTTACCTGTTGCAGCACCACCATATACCATATTGATTGAGGCAACTTCACTTTCTGCCTGTAAAACGACCATACCGGTTTTTTCCCATGGCATTTCAGCCATCAAATGTTCCATAACCTCAGATTGTGGAGTGATAGGATATCCGAAATAGCCGTCACAACCGGAGCGAATTGCGGCTTCCGCAATTGCTTCGTTACCTTTCATTAATTTTAACTCTTTTGCCATTTCTTATAAAGTTTTTTATTTATAACTTTGCTTTGTAAACTGTTATAACACCATCAGGACATACCATGCCACAAGATGCACAACCGATGCAGTCACCGTTTACCATTTCGGCATAATTATAACCTTTTACATTTACATTTTTTGATAGAGCGATAACTTGTTTTGGACATACAGAAACGCATACTCCGCAACCTTTACAACGCTCAACATCAATTACAATTGCTCCTTTTATTGCCATTGCTTATATGTTTTTAATGAATAAAATAATTATATTTCAGTTTTCAAAATTATAACTTTATTTCCAATTGACAAAACGATTTCTAATTTAATTTTTTTTAAACACTCTTATTGAACAAAGTTTTTGTAAATTTGTTTCTTGAATAGAATCGTAAAAAAAACTTAGACTATGAAAAAAATTGAATTACCAAAGTTGAATTATTCCTTAAATGCCTTGGAGCCTTATATTTCTCAAAGAACAATGGAATTTCACTATTTAAAACATCATCAAGCCTATGTAGATAAATTAAATACATTGATTGCTAATGGTGAATTTGAATCAAAACCTTTAGAATACATTATCAAGCACGCAAAAGGCTCAATTTTTAATAATGCTGCACAAGTATGGAATCATACATTTTATTGGGATTGTTTTTCAGAAAAGCGAAACACACAACCTTCTTCGGCTTTTTTGGAAAGTATCAATCAACAATATGGCAACATAGAAAATTTCAAACAAGAATTTACAACACAAGCATTAAATCTCTTTGGAAGTGGTTGGGTATGGCTTGTTAAAAATGAAAACAACAAATTAGAAATATTAGCCTTGCCAAATGCTGAAAATCCAATTTGTCAAAATAAAACGCCACTTTTAGTTTGTGATGTATGGGAGCATGCTTACTATCTTGACAAACAAAATCGTAGAGCGGATTATTTAAAAGATTTTTGGCCGCTTGTTGATTGGGAGAAAATAACAGAAAGATTTTAAAAACATTTCTTTTTTTTATTTTTTCTTTTAGTTATAATTTTATTATATTTATTATTATTGTGTCTATATCGTGGACTGTTTAGTCTATATCGTAGACTGTTTAGTCTATATTGTAGACTTTTTTTTAGGGATAAAAAATGTTAAAGCAAAGAAATAATTTACTAATTTAAAGAAAAAAAATAATGTTTCTATGAATATTCAAAATTTTACTGTACCTTTGCAGTTTGTAGAGAAATAATTGTTTTAAATTTAAATAATACAGCAATGGCAAAAGAAAAGAAATTTTTGACTTGCGACGGTAATCAGGCTTGTGCTCACGTTGCATATATGTTTAGCGAAGTAGCAGCAATCTATCCTATTACACCGTCATCACCAATGGCAGAATACGTTGATGAATGGTCTGCTAATGGTCGCAAAAACATTTTTGGAGAAACAGTAAAATTGGTAGAAATGCAATCAGAAGCAGGAGCTGCTGGTGCATTACACGGTTCATTACAAGCAGGAGCTTTATCTACAACATTCACAGCATCACAAGGATTGTTGTTGATGATACCAAATATGTATAAAATAGCGGGAGAATTACTTCCTGGTGTATTACACGTAACAGCAAGAACAATTGCTGCTCACGCTCTTTCAATTTTCGGAGACCACTCTGACGTTTACGCTTGCCGTCAAACAGGTTTTGCAATGCTTTCTTCTGCTTCTGTACAAGAAGCTATGGATTTAGCAGGAGTTGCTCACCTTTCAGCAATCAAAGGAAGAGTTCCATTTATGCACTATTTTGACGGATTCCGTACATCTCACGAAATCCAAAAAATAGAAGCATTGGAAACAGAAGATATGGCTGCTTTGGTTGATCAAGAAGCATTGAGAAATTACAGAGAAAATGCCTTGAATCCAGAACACCCTGTTACAAGAGGTACAGCTCAAAACCCAGACGTATTCTTCCAAGCAAGAGAAGCATGTAATCCATACTACGAAGCATTACCTGAAATAGTAGCAGATTATATGGAAAAAATCTCTCAATTAACAGGAAGAGAATACAAACCATTCAACTACTATGGACCAGCAGATGCAGAAAACGTAATAGTAGCAATGGGTAGCGTTTCAGATACTATAAAAGAAGTTATAGACTATCTTGCTAAGAAAGGTGAAAAATTAGGATTGGTAACAGTACATCTATACCGTCCATTCTCTAAGAAATACTTCTTTGCAGCCCTTCCAAAAACTGCAAAAAGAATTTGTGTGTTAGACCGTACAAAAGAAGCAGGTGCTAACGGAGATCCATTATACTTAGACGTAGTAGAAGCAATAGCATCTTGCACTTGCACAGAAAAACCAATGGTTATCGGAGGTAGATATGGATTGTCTTCAAAAGATACAACACCAGCACAAATCCTTTCAGTAGTAGAAAACCTTAAATCAGCTAACCCAATGAACCAATTCACAGTTGGTATAGTTGATGACGTTACAAATCGTTCTTTACCAATGTTACCAGAAGTTTCAATGGCAACAGAAGGAACATTTGAAGCTAAATTCTACGGATTAGGAGCAGATGGTACAGTAGGAGCAAATAAAAACTCTATCAAAATCATCGGAGACAACACAAACAAATATTGTCAAGCATATTTCTCATACGATAGTAAGAAATCAGGAGGATTTACTTGCTCTCACCTACGTTTCGGAGACAATGTAATTCGTTCACCTTACTTAGTAACAACACCAGACTTCGTTGCTTGCCACGTATTCAACTATATGAATATGTATGAAGTATTAAAAGGAATCAAACCAAACGGAACATTCCTTTTAAACTCAATGTTCTCAGCAGAAGAAACAGTAGAAAGATTAAGTGCTAAGGTTAAAAAAGAATTAGCAGAAAAGAATATCAACTTCTATATAATCAACGCAACAAAGATTGCAGAAGAAATAGGATTAGGAAACAGAACTAACACAATTCTTCAATCAGCATTCTTCAAGATTGCAGAAGTAATTCCTTACGAAGTTGCAGTAACAGCAATGAAGAAAGCAATCGACAAATCATACGGCAAGAAAGGCGAAAACATCGTTAAGATGAACTATGCAGCTGTTGATAAAGGAGGAGAGGTAGTTAAGATAGAAGTTAAGAAAGAATGGGCTGACGCTTGCACATGCGGTTGCAACTGTGGTGAAGTAGCAGAAAGACCAGAATTTATAAAGAACGTAGTAGATGTAATCAACGCACAAGAAGGAGATACATTACCTGTAAGTGCATTTGTAGGAAGAGAAAACGGAACATTCCCTTGCGGTACATCACAATACGAAAAGAGAGGAATCGCAGCACACGTTCCAGCATGGCATGCAGAAAACTGTATCCAATGTAACAAGTGTTCATTAGTATGTCCTCACGCAGCAATTCGTCCATTCGTATTTACAGCAGACGAACTTGCAAAAACAGGAAATCCTGCAACTATAAAAGCAATAGGAAAAGAATTTGAAGGAATGCAATTCCGTGTACAAATCTCTCCACTTGATTGTACAGGTTGTGGAAACTGTGTTGATGTATGTCCAGCTAAGACAAAAGCTCTTACAATGGAACCATTACACACACAAATAGAAGAAGCAAAAGTTTGGGACGTTGTAACAAAGAACGTAACTTACAAATCTAACCTAGTAGAAGTAGGAAAGAGCATAAAGAATTCTCAATTTGCTCAACCATTATTCGAGTTCTCAGGAGCATGTGCGGGATGTGGAGAAACACCATACATAAAACTTATCACACAATTATTCGGAGAAAGAATGATGGTAGCAAACGCAACAGGTTGTTCTTCAATCTACGGAGGTTCTTGCCCATCTATGCCATATACAACAAACGCAGAAGGCAGAGGACCAGCTTGGGCAAACTCATTATTTGAAGACAATGCAGAATTTGGTTTAGGTATGGCTACTGCAACTCGTAAGATGAGAGACAGAGTTGAAGACCTAATGAGAAAAGGCTTAGCATGCGATTGTTGCACAGCAGACCAAAAAGCATTATTCCAACTTTGGATAGACAATAGAGAAAACGCAGAAATCACACAAAAAGTTTACAACTCACTTGTTCCAACATTAGGACAATGCGGTTGCGATATATGCAAAGACTTAGAAGCCAACAAACAATTCATCGTTAAGAAATCACAATGGATATTCGGTGGCGACGGTTGGGGATACGACATCGGATACGGTGGACTTGACCATGTTATCGCATCAGGAGAAGATGTAAACATATTAGTAGTAGATACAGAAGTATATTCAAACACAGGAGGACAAGCATCAAAAGCAACACCTGTTGGAGCAATAGCTAAATTCGCAGCATCAGGAAAGAGAATCCGTAAGAAAGACCTTGGTATGATAGCAACAACATACGGATACGTTTACGTTGCACAAGTATCAATCGGAGCAGACCCTGCACAATACTTAAAAGTATTAAAAGAAGCAGAAGCTTACAATGGACCATCTCTAATCATAGCATACGCACCTTGTATCAACCATGGTATCAAGGTAGGTATGGGAAAAACACAAGAAGAAGGAAAACGCGCAGTAGAATGCGGATACTGGCACTTGTGGAGATATAATCCTGAGCTTGCAGCAGAAGGAAAGAATCCATTTACATTAGATTCAAAAGAACCAGATTGGAGTAAATTCCAAGCATTCATTGACGGAGAAGTACGTTACAACTCATTGAAGAAAGCATTCCCAGAAGAAGCAGCACAATTATTTGCAGCCTCAGAAGAAAATGCTAAATGGCGTTACGAATCTTACAAGAGAATGGCAACAATGGATTGGAATAAATAATCCAACCAAAGACTCATAAAAACAAATAGGGAAATCCTCAAAGGGTTTCCCTTTTCTTATTTCTTTTTATTAAAAAAAGAGTTTTTTTTGGGGGGGGTAAAAAATACTTATCTTTGCACTCTAAAATAAATATTAAATATCATGAAAAAAACACTTGTTTTGATTGTAATGCAATTTGCATTGATAATCTCACTTTCTTTGAAAGCACAAACACAATCTTACGAATATATCCCTATTGTCAAAGAAGGCTTGCAAATATGGACGACAGATCAAAAATATGGTCAATATAATGAACAATATCGTTATGAAAGATTGGCTTTAACAGAAGAAGATACAATCATAGATGGCAAGTCGTATAAGAAACTTTACTCTTTTACAGAGCGAGAGTTTGATATAGAAACAGCAACCTTTGTTTGTGGGATAAGAGAGAATGAAAACAAACAAGTTTTTGTAGCATCATATCATAATCAACAGGAGTTTTTACTATATGATTTTTCTTTAACAGAAGGAGATTCTATACTTGCAGAAAGTAATGGCGAATATGACCTTTATTTTAATGTAACAGATGTTGATACTATTGATTACAATGGAGTGGAGAGAAGAAAAATCACTTTGCAATTTTACAATTACGCTTGGGTTACTTGGATTGAGGGGATTGGAAACATAGAAGGATTGTTAATGGATTGGAGAAGTTACATTATGGCAATTGATCCTATGCCTAATGTACGTTTACGTTGTTATGAACACAACGAAGAATGTTTGTATTCCGACTTTTCTTTTAATGAATCTATATATGATTGCTATACACCTTTATACACAGGACTTGAAGAGAACGAAACTCAAAATAATATTTTGCTCTATCCCAATCCTGCAAAAGAAAGGCTATATATAAACACTTCTATTCCAATCAAACAAATGACTATTTGCAATCTTTTAGGACAAGAAATTCAAAAATATAACAATTTAGAAACAACCTCTTCAATAAATATTAGCGTATTAAATGAAGGAGTGTATTTTGTAAAGATTTATACAGAAAAAGCAGTGCTTTCTAAAAAAATTGTAGTGAAATAAATAGTAGAAACATTGCTTTGTAAAATCGGGAAAATGTGAAAATTTACTCAAAAATAAGGCGGATTATGTGAAAATAATACTTTTAATATGTATTTAAGTATTTGATAAATACGATGTTTATATTATTTCCACAAAACCGCCTCTTTGATTTCATCAAACTTTATTTCATAGCTGTAAGAGTTGTAAAGTTTATTGCTTTATGAGTTTTTGAGTTATTGTTTTGCCGTTTGAGTGTAGTCTTATGTTGTAAATGCCTGAGGATAATGTAGAGATATTTATTTCGTTTGTGTTCTCGGCTTTCATTAACGGCTTTCCGCTTATTTCAATTATCTCTATCAAGTCTATTATTTGGCTAAATCTTATTTCATCTTTTGTTGGGTTAGGGTAGAATGAAAGTTCTGTTTCTTCTACATCAAGTAAAGAACTGTTAACCGAAAGCACAAGAGTAATAGTGCTATCACAACCAAACTCAGTTTGAAGATTTTGAACGTATGTTCCTGCTTCACTTTCATTGAAACCAAACTCAGCATAAGTTTCTCCTGCGTTTATTGTTGCCTCTATTGTAGTATCAAAAACTATTTCTTCAAAAGTTGCAGTAAAGGTTGTGTCGCTTGAAAGAGAAACAAATCTTGGGTTATCGGTGTTTCCGTCATTCCAACTAACGAATTCGTAGCATGAATTTGCAGTTGCAGTAAGCATTGCACTTTCACAATCGCTAATAACTTCAACACTTCCCCACGATTCTTCGTTTGCAGTGGCATTAACAGTGTAAATAATTTCTGAAATTCTGCCTGCAAATAGTTGTCCCCAAAGATTTGTAGTGTCGGAGTAAGCATCTAAACTTCCGCAAGCAACATTTAATGTAGTATTGCTAATATCTGGAAAAACATAACTATTCTCTAATGTAGGAGGTTGTGTAGCTAAGCAAGTAATGTTTTGTAAGGCGTTGCAATCATAGAAAGTTCCGTCGCTTAGTTCTGTAATTCCGCTTCCGATTGTAACGGATTCAAGAGAAGAGCAGTTATAAAAAACTTCCCACCCCATAGATGTAACTGCGTTTGGTATGACTAATGATGTTAAAGCCGTAGCATAATAAAACGCATAGCTTTCTATGGAAGTAATTGTATTTGGTAATTCTACTGAAACAAGGTTTGTGCACCAATAAAAGGCGTCTTCTCCTATGCAAGTTACGTTATAGGTGATAGAGTTGTTAGTTACCGTTTCCGGAATTACAACATTTGTCGCTGATTGGTTGCAACTTCTAACTTTTACATTGTTTCCTGTTGTTGGTTTGTAAGTTATGTCTCCAATTACGAATGTGTTTTGTGCTAACACTAAGTTTGAACATAAAATTATGCTGATTATCAATAATATTCTTTTCATATCTGTCTTATTTTACTATTAGTTTTTGTGTTTTTACTATGTTTTCGCTTGTGATTTTAATGAAGTAAACTCCTGCTTGCATGTTCGATGTATTTAATTCATAGTTGTTTTCAAATGTTTCATCACTCCAAACTATGCGTCCTTGCATATCGCTTACTATGATTTGAGCTTCGCTGTTTAATCCTTTGATGTTGATATTTGCTTTTTCGTTTGCAGGATTTGGATACACTCTTACGGAAATTTCTTTTGTTGATTCATCTCTTAAAGCAGAGTTATTTGCTTCTCCATAATAGGTAAAGGCATCAATACAAAAGTAAGCAGGTACATTTATTCCGTAACCTGAATCGTCATTTGAAGAAAGAGAGAAAATAACTTTATGACATTCTCCCAAAGAAGTTAAATCCATGTATTTCCATTCGGCAACTATTCCGTTTACATCTGCCAAAGGATAAGAAACTGCATTAGTTATTGTTCCGTTTTCGTCATATCCTGTTGCAATAATGTTTAAGTAATAATTATTTTGTGGGAAATTGGCAGAAAGCATGTAAGAATAAGCAGAAGAAGAGTTGTTTACATAAACTCCAATTGGGCTAAACGCTGTGTTATCTTCTCTTTTTATTACATTATGTTCAAGAGTTCCTTCCCAATCGCTATAATATCCTACCATATATGTGCTGTCCGGACCTTCCAATCCCATTAAAGATTGAGCAGAATAATAAGGCTGAGCATCAGTTGTGTGGTTTGAAGGACTAAATCCACAAGCAAACGTTCCGCTATAAAGACCTAATGCTTCAAATATTAGACCTCCACTTAGATATGAAAGTCTATAATTTCCATCGCTATCAATTGTTCCATTTTCTGCACTAACCAATTCGTGAGAGTCAGATGTTGAAAGCAAGCCTTCAAAGTTTGCAGTCTTATATCTTTCGTCTTGATTGATAACTCCAACACCTGTTAAGTCAAAGCCTGTTGCCCAACCACCGGAAAGTGCATCATAGATAATGTTTCCGTGAGAATCGGTATCAACTCCACCAATCACATCTATCAAACGAACAAATCTGACATTGTTTCTGTCAAAAAATCCATCATCTTCAATTTCTGCTAAATCGAAAGGCGTTCCCCAACCAACTTCATACTTTCCTGCAAGATTATTCATAAGTTCTGGTGCAAGGGAAGAAGAAGTTGTGTAACTTGTTGCAGGAAAACGATAGAAATGCTCTCCATCGCTACTTACTTCTACGAAAGCTATTTCAAGGTATGTTGAATTAAATCCATTTTCAAACACACAAAAATCAGCACCTTCTCCATCTATTATTGGGGCTTCAAAAGTTATTAAAGCATTTCCTCCTTCCCCCAAAGCGATTGCTGTTGTTGTGCTGCCATCTGGAAGACCTTGTGCCATATATGGCTTTCCGTAAGAAGCAAAGTTTGTTGTTGAATTTTGTTCATAGCCTCTTTGTACTTCAATTCCAAAAGCCCATGATTTGATTCTTGAATCCTCTCGGCTGATTGCTTGACAGCCTTCGGTGCCTACTGCTCCGTCAAATTGGGCGTAGGCAGATACTGCTGCGAATAAAGCAGCTAAACATACGATAATACGTTTCATTTCTCTATTGTTTTAAGTTAATGTTCAAAACATAGAGCTTCAAAAAAAGTAAAGACAAATTCGATGAAATAAATCCTGCATCTAATGTCCAAAGCTCTTTCCTCGAAAGCTCAAAACTTCAAACAAAAGGCAGGTCTTCTGACTTGTTCAACACCGATAAGCCTTCCCATCGTTTTTAATTGCGACAGTGGCAAAAGATATTTCGGTATCCTTTTATGAACTCACAGCAGCGGGACTGTTTGGGATTCACACCCAATTCCCTTTTAATCTCTGCATAAGAGAACCCTTTGCGTTTGCAAAATTATACATTATCTTCTCATCTTCAAAAAAAGTTCTCTTATTTTTTTAAGCAAAAGAAAAAAAAAGAGACTTTTCAACATATTAAAACCTTTGCAAAATAAAGAATTTTGATAAAATTAAGGTTGTATTGTTAATATTAAAATCAACAACAAATTTATTTGTATTAATCTTATTTGTAAATTTGCTTCCGAAAAAATTTGGTTTTATGGAATGGCTTTTGTTTCAAAAAGAAGAAGAAAATGAAAAGACTTTAAATGCGGAATCGCTTTTGAGTGAAGTAATTATGGAACAAAGACCTAAAGAAAAGGATAATAAACAATTTGATAAAGAAGATAATATGTCAAAAGATGTTTTAAAGAGAGAAGAGATTGTAAAGTCATCAATAGAGTACTTTAAAGAAGATGCTTTAGCGGCTGACGTGTGGATAAATAAATATGCGTTGAGAGATGGAGAAAAGATTTATGAGCTTAATCCTGATCAAATGCACAGACGTTTAGCAAGAGAGTTTGCAAGAATAGAAAATAAGTATGCAAACCCTTTGAGCGAGGAAGAAATCTATGAGTTATTAAAAGACTTTAAATATATCATTCCGCAAGGAAGTCCTATGTCTGGAATAGGAAATGACTTCCAAGTTGTTTCTTTATCGAATTGTTTTGTAATTGGTAATTCTGAAAATTCAGATTCATACGGTGGAATATTAAAAATTGATGAAGAGCAAGTTCAACTTATGAAAAGAAGAGGAGGTGTAGGACATGATCTTTCTCATATTAGACCGAAATTCTCTCCTGTTAAAAACTCAGCTCTTACTTCAACAGGTATTGTTCCATTCATGGAAAGATATTCTAACACAACTAAAGAAGTTGCACAAGGAGGACGTAGAGGAGCATTGATGCTTTCTATTTCTATTAAGCACCCTGATGCAGAAGATTTCATCGATGCAAAGATGGAACAAGGAAAAATAACAGGTGCAAATGTTTCTGTTAGAATAGATGATGAATTTATGCGTTGTGTTGTAAGTGGAAAGCCTTACAAACAACAATATCCAATAGATTCTAAAAATCCTTCTGTTGTAAAAGAAATAGATGCACAAGCTTTATGGAAAAAAATCATAAAGAATGCTTGGCAAAGTGCAGAACCGGGAGTTCTATTTTGGGATACAATAATAAGAGAATCAGTAGCAGATTCCTATGCTTCTTTTGGTTTTAAAACTATTTCTACAAATCCTTGTGGAGAAATACCATTGTGTGCATACGATAGTTGTCGTTTGTTAGCTATTAACTTATATTCATACGTTAAGAATCCATTTACCGATAAGGCAGAGTTTGATTTTGAACTTTTCTCTGAGCATGTGCAAAAGGGACAAAAGCTTATGGACGACCTTATCGACTTAGAAATTGAGAAGATTGAGAAAATATTAGAGAAAATAGAGTCTGACCCTGAGGATGATGAAATAAAGAGAGTTGAAAAGAATCTTTGGTTGAATATTAAATTGAAATGTTTAGAGGGAAGACGTACAGGATTTGGAATAACAGCCGAAGGGGATATGTTAGCTGCAATGGGATTAACATACGGTAGCGATGAGGCGATAGATTTCTCGGTTGAAGTTCACAAAACATTAGCTTGTTCAGCTTATCGCTCATCTTCTTTAATGGCAAGAGATAGAGGCTCATTCCCAATCTATGATTCAAAATTAGAAAAGAATAATCCATTCATTCAAAGACTAAAATCCGTAGATGCAGATTTATACAAAATGATGTTAGAACACGGAAGAAGAAATATTGCATTGCTTACAATAGCTCCAACAGGTAGTGTGAGCATTTGTACTCAAACATCTTCTGGAATAGAACCTGCATTCTTGGTTTCTTATAAACGTAGAAGAAAAGTAAATCCAAATGACAGCAATGCAACTATTTCGTTCTACGATAAAGAAGGACAAGCTTGGGAAGAATATAATGTATTGCATCATAAATTTGCTGTATGGGCAGAAATAAATGGATATGATGTGAAATCCTTAGAAAAACTTCCTGAGGCTAAATTGCAAGAAATTATAGCAAAATCACCATATAATAATGCAACTGCAAACAATATTAATTGGGTTAATAAAGTGAAGATGCAGGGTGCAATACAAAAATGGGTAGATCATTCAATTTCTGTAACAGTTAATATACCAAAAGAAACAACAGAAGAAGTTGTTGCACAAATCTATCAAACTGCATGGGAATCTGGTTGCAAGGGAATGACTATTTATAGAGATGGTTCAAGAGATGGTGTATTGGTTTCTCATTCTACAAAAGAAACTACATCGTTTACAGAAACAAAAGCACCTAAAAGACCTAAAAAATTAGATGCAGAGATAATTCGATTCCAAAATGACAAAGAAAAATGGATTGCAGTTGTAGGTTTGTATGAAGGCAGACCATACGAAATATTCTCAGGAAAAGCAGAAAATTTCCTTTTACCTCCATCGGTTGATAAAGGTTGGGTAATAAGAGTGAAGGAAGGAAGCATGCCTGCAAGATATGATTTCCAATTCTTAGATAACGATGGTTATAAAGTAACAATTGAAGGATTGTCGCGAATGTTCAAAAAAGAATATTGGAATTACGCAAAACTTATATCAGGAATCCTTCGTCATGGAATGCCAATTCAAAACGTAATAGAATTGGTTTCTAAATTAACTCTTGATACAGATACAATCAATACTTGGAAAAATGGTATAGCAAGAGCCTTGAAACGTTATGTGAAAGATGGAACAGTGGTTGAAGGAGAAAAATGCCCACAATGTGGAGACGCTGTAATATATACAGGAGGTTGTAAGCAATGTGCTTCATGCGGTTGGAGCAAATGTAGTTAAGAAATAATAATTCAAAAAAAGCATAAGATGAAATACAGAATATTATCTTTCTTATTTTGTCTTATGCTTTTTTCATATCCTTTGTTTTCGCAAACAACAAATGATTTTATTCAAAGCAGGATAAGGCAAATAGAAGATATGGAAATTGCCGCTGAGGCAAAAGAAGAATTAATAGAACAACTCTATTCTTTAAAGTCAAATCCACTTAATTTAAATTCTGCAACACAAGCCGATTTACAACTCTTAGGCTTAGATGATTTTCAAATCTTTTCTTTACAACACTATATAAGAGAAACAGGAGAGTTGAAAAGCATTTATGAATTGTCTATAATCAATGGCTTTACAACATCTCAAATAGAAGAAATAAAAGAATTTATATGCGTAAAGCCAATAGATTGGAAACCATCTCTTCGTTTAGACTCTATTTTCACAAAAGCAAATCACGAAATCCGTACACAATATAAACAAGTATTAGAAAAATCAAAAGGCTATCTAAGAGAAGATAGAGATAAAAAAGGTTATCAAGGCTATCCTTTCTCTTCACAATTAAGATATAAGTTTAATTATTTTGATAGATTGGAATTTTCCTTTGTAGGCGACAAAGATGCAGGAGAGCCTTCCTTGATGGATTATTATTCAATGCAATTTACAATAAGAGAAATAGGCATTTTACAACAACTAACCATAGGAGATTATCGTCTAAACTTTGGAGAAGGATTGGCAATAGGTCAAGGATTTTCTCTTTCTTATCTAAACAATGACGCAACCTTAAAAAACAAGAATTTTGGTATAAAACCACATAATTCAAGCACAGAATATGGCTATAATAGAGGCGTTGCAACAAATATAAGATTGAAGAATACGAATCTTTTCTTATTTGCAAGTATGGATAAAATAGACTATTCGGGAAGTATTCTTACAACAGGCTTGCATAGAACTGAATCGGAACTTTTGAAAAAGGATTCCAATCTTGCAAGAATGATAGGAGGACACTTAAATTATGAATACAAAGGCTTGCAATTAGGAACAACCCTTCTTTATTATGATTACGCAGATTCGATAAAGCATTCCTCGCAAGAATATCAAAAGTATTATTTCTCAGGTAAACAAAACAGCGTAGCATCGGCTAATGCGTCTTATCTTTATAAAAGAATCAGACTATTTACAGAGGTTTCAATGAGTCAAAATAAAGCTACTGCCACAATATTAGGCATGCAAATAAATCTTGCCTATAAAACAACGCTTTCAGCCTCGATAAGAAATTATGAAAAAGATTATCAAAATTTTTATTCCAATGCCTTAGGTGTTCAATCAAAAGTAGTAAACGAACAAGGCTTTAATCTTAATTTTGCACATAGAGTAAACTCCAAATTAAACTATTATATAGCGACAGATTTGTTTAAATTTCCATATAAAACCTATATAAGTCAAGAAGGGGCAATGGGATTGAAAATAAGAAGTGAAATAAATTACAATCCAAATCAAACAACTCATTTGCGACTAACCTATAAATTCAATAACAGAGAAGAAGATGTGGAAATTGATAACAAGGAAATATTGCATTTCAACATACTTCAACAACTTCAATTATATTTTCAAACCGAGATAACAAATTATTTACACTTGCATTCAAGAGCAGGCTATTCTCACACCAATAATTATGAATCAAATACAAATAATGGCTATTATTTTCTTGTAGAAGGGATATATAAAACCAAAAACCTGCCCTTGCAAATCAATTTAAGATATGCCTATTTCAATACAAAAAACTATGACAATCACTTTTCTGTTTACGAATACAACCTACCTTTGAATTATTCCACAGCCTTGTTTTACGATAAAGGACATAGAGCATATTTTTTCTTAAAAACAAATCTCTCAAAGCGTATAGGATTTTCTCTTCGCTATGCAATTACGCTTTTTTCTAATAAAGAAATTATATCATCTGGCAATGACCAAATCTCATCTTCACACAAACAAGACATTGGCTTTCAATTACATATAAAACTCTAAGTTTTAGAAAATTTTTTCTTTGATTTCTTTTATTAAAACAAAGAAAAAAGGAGAGAATTTTTCAACTCTCTCCTTTCAATCAAGTACATCTGGCCGGAATCGAACCGGCACGGGTGTTACCCCACTAGATTTTGAGTCTAGCGCGTCTACCTATTCCGCCACAGATGCGTTTACAACTCAAATGCGTTTGCAAAAGTACTACTTTTTTTTTAAGTAGCAAATATTTTACGTTTTTTTTTTAAGTTTAAGAAAATGTGTGTAACTTTGCAACCTGAAAAAAGGAATTTCAATATTAGGTAAAGTTATGTCAGAAAAAGAACAAAAAGATACGACAGCTCTTTTTACAGGTAGAGCAACAGCGTATTTAGCTAAGAAAATCTCAGATGTTTATCAAAAACCATTGGGAGATTCTATCGTTTTGCAATATGCAGATGGTGAATTTCAACCTTCTTTTGAGCAAAACATAAGAGGTTGCGATGTTTTTATAATTCAATCTACATTCGCACCTTGTGATAACATTATGGAGTTGTTAATGCTTGTTGATGCTGCAAAGAGAGCTTCTGCAAAAAGAATAATTGCGGTTATTCCTTACTTTGGCTTTGCTCGTCAAGACAGAAAAGATAAGCCAAGAGTGCCAATCGCTGCAAAACTTATGGCAGATTTGTTGCAAACAGCAGGTGTAAACAGAGTAATAACAATAGATTTACACGCAGACCAAATTCAAGGATTTTTTGACATACCTGTTGATCACCTTTTGGCTTCTTCAATCTTTATTCCTTATTTAAGAGGTCAAGATGTTGCAACAGAAGATTTATTGTTTGCTTCTCCTGATGTTGGAGGAACAAAACGTGCAAGTCAATATGCAAAAACATTGGGTACAGGTTTTGTTATGTGCTACAAACAAAGAAATAAACCTAATGAAATAGGCACAATGCAACTTATAGGTGATGTTAAAGGAAAACATGTTATCTTAGTTGATGATATAATTGACACAGGAAATACATTATGTAAAGCGGCAGAACTTATAAACGAATGTGGTGCTGCAAGTGTAAGAGCAATGATTACTCACCCTGTGTTAAGTGGAGATGCAATAGAAAAAATAGAAAAATCTTGTATGACAGAGTTGATAGTAACTGATACAATTCCGTTAAAGAGACCAAGCGACAAGATAAAAGTTCTTTCAACCGCTTCAATTTTTGCAGAAGCAATTAGAAGGGTTGAAAACTACGAATCTATTGCAGACTTTTATGAAATAGCAGTTAAACAAAAAGGTGTTGTAGAAAGATTCTAACACCGATAATTTATAAACAAATAAACAAATAAAAAAATGAAAACAGTATCTATGAGTGGTTCTCTAAGAGAGAACGTAGGGAAAAAAGATGCTAAATCTTTACGTAAACAAGGATTAGTACCTTGTGTTATTTATGGTGGAGAAGGTGAACAAATCAGATTCACTGTATCTCAAAAAGCATTCA
The DNA here is from genome assembly GCA_937881815.1 of uncultured Bacteroidales bacterium. Lineage (GTDB taxonomy): Bacteria > Bacteroidota > Bacteroidia > Bacteroidales > P3 > Onthomorpha. The sequence goes on along the minus strand of CALGEC010000053.1, from coordinate 31,049 downwards.
AACCATTATTGTTCACACCTGACACTAATTATGTAGAATTAGAAATAGCAGGAAACAAATATATGGCTATATTACAAGAAATCCAATATCACCCTGTAACTGATGAGGTGTTACACGCAGATTTCTTACAAATATTTGATGATAAACCAATCTCAGTTTCTATTCCTGTTAAAACATCTGGTACAGCTCCAGGGGTATTACAAGGGGGTAAACTTATGCTTAAATTACGTAAGTTAAAAGTTAAAGGATTACCTAATGATATACCACAATATGCAGAAGTTTCTATCGATGGTTTAGAAATTGCACAAGGAGTTAAAGTTGAACAAATCAATATCGAAAAAGTTGAATTGTTAGACGTAAAATCAAGTATTGTAGTTTGGGTTAAACCTACTCGTGCTTCTGCTGGAAGATAATATTTTTAAAATGTTCTCCATAAAAATAAGGCTGTGCTTCTTTTTGTACAGCCTTTAATTTTTTTAGATATGAAATATTTAATAATAGGTTTAGGAAATCCTGGTTCGGAATATGAAGATACTCGCCATAATATAGGCTTTATGGCTCTTGATAGAATGGTGAAAAATCTAAATATAGATAATAAATCCAATGATTATAAATTTTCTATTGAGCGTCATGCTTTTGTTGCTGAGGTAAAGGTGAAAGGACGAACAATTATTTTGGTTAAACCGACTACTTATATGAATCTTAGCGGCAAGGCAGTGAAATATTGGATTGATAAAGAGAAAATACCTGTTGAGAATGTCTTGGTGATTGTTGATGATTTGGCTTTGGATTTAGGAACAATACGTCTTAGAATGGGTGGTGGAGATGGTGGACATAATGGTTTGAAAGATATAATTGCTTGTTTAGGACATAATAAATTTAATAGACTTCGCTTTGGAATAGGAAGTAATTTTGCAAGAGGAAGACAAGTTGATTTCGTTCTTGGAAAGATTCAAGGAGATGATATGGCGATTGTCGATCCTAAATTAGATATGTGTTGTGATATAATAAAGTCTTTCGCTACTATTGGAATGGATAGAACAATGAATATGTATAATGGGAAATAGAAATCAAATTATTATTTCGTAATTTTCCCATTTTTTACGTATTCTCTTAGCTTTATATATTTTGCAAATGTAATATAAGCAGACATTTTACATACTTGATAGCCTGCGTATCCGTCTAAAAATCCTCTTTTTATAATGTAATCTCGGAAAAATCTCCATTTTGGACGAAACCAAATGTCAAAACAAGAGGATTTTTTACCACGATTGAAAGCCTCTTTTGCTGTTAAGGTAGAGTATTTGTTGATGCGTTCAATGTGGTCTGTGCTTGATTTATATGAATAATGGAGTAAATCTCCTTTTAATGTGATTATTTGAGTGTTTTCTGGTAAAAATAACGTTTCATGAACAAGTTCTCCTTGCCATTCTACACTTTTTTTATTGAATATTCTTATTTTTTTGTCAGGATACCAACCGCAGTGTTTTATCCAACTACCACAATAATTTGTTAAGCGAGAAACTTCATAAACTTTCAAGAGATTTTCATCTAATTCTTTGATTTGAAGTATGCTTTCTTTGAGTTGTTTTGATAAAACTTCATCTGCGTCTATTGAAAGTATAGTATTGAATGTTGTTAGAGAATTAGCATAATTTTTTTGTTCAACATATCCAAGCCATTTCTGAGAATAGGTCTTTACTTTTGGATATTTTTCTGCTATCTCAATAGTTCTATCTGTTGAAAGTGAATCAACAATAACTATTTCATCACAAACCTCTTCTATTGATTCAATACAAGGGGCTATATTTTCTTCTTCGTTAAAGGTAATAATGACTGCTGAAATCTGCATATAAGAACTACAAAATCTTTTCTACGTCTTTAAATACAAACTCCATTATTGCTGATTGCAAAGTCTTTATATCAATTATGTTTATTTTCTTCTTAGGGAATGCTTTGTCCATTGCCATATCAACTTTGTGAGCAAAACCATCTGGTTTCTCTCCTTCAAAATTTACATATATAGTAATGTTTTTTGGTCTTTTTTCTTGTGCCAACACAAAGGCTTTATGTGCCCAAGCATCTTTTATTTCAAATTCTTCTAATGCAGAAAGAATATCTTTGATTAAAGCTTTTCTGCTTCTTTTAGCCCACCAACCTGGTTTGCGTGGCTTTTCTTTTAAGCCTTTTGCTAATTGTTTGTTGGCTTTTTTGTCTATCATAGTCTTAAATCTTTACTAAACCTGCAAATCCCATAAATGCCATTGCTAAAATACCTGCTGTAATTAAAGCAATAGGAATACCTTTCACTCCTTTTGGTACTTGAACAAGTTCTAAGTGTTCTCTAAGTCCAGCAAATATAACCATTGCTAATGTGAATCCTAATGAGATGCCTATAGAATAAGTAATACCTTCTAATAAATTATATCCTTTTTGAATAACTAAAATAGAAATTCCCAATACTGCACAATTCGTTGTAATCAAAGGAAGAAATACTCCTAAGGCTTGGTATAATGATGGACTGATTTTCTTTAATATTATTTCTACCATTTGAACTAATGCAGCAATTACCAAAATAAAAACAATGGTTTGCAAAAATTCTATTTCCAAAGGCACAAGTATAAATTCTTGTAATAGAAACGTAACTATTGTTGAAAGAGCCATAACAAATACTACTGCTGCTCCCATTCCTAATGCTGTACTTACCTTTGTGGAAACGCCCAAAAATGGACATATTCCAAGGAATTGAGAAAGAATAACGTTGTTTACGAATACCGCAAAGATTATAATATATACATATTCCATAGTTTGATTTTTTTTATATTTTTTGCAAAACTAATGTTTTTTATTCAATTGCAGAAATAAAAAAGCAATTTTTTTATATGATGCTTGATTTTTTTTTGATACTATTGTTTAAAAAAAAATGTTTTACCTTTGTAGGACTCAAAATATTTGATATGGATTTTTTTTATAGAGAAATGATTTCTGACAATAAGCGTAATCAAACTATTTTAATAGTTCATGGTTGGCTTGGAATGGGAGAACATTGGCTTAAAATAGGGGAATTTTTAGCAGATTGTGGCTTTCATGTTTTGATTCCAGATTTGCCAAATCACGGGAGAAGTTTTCATACAGAGGATTTTTCGTATGAAGAAACAGCAATTTTTCTTCATGATTTTGTAGAACGAAAAAAAGTATCTGAAAAACCTATTTTGATTGGGCATTCAATGGGAGGAAAACTTATAATGAAAATGGCAGATTTGTTTCCAAATGAATATGATAAATTAGTGGTAGTTGATATTTTGCCTATAAATTATCCATTTTTGCTTTCTAAGAATGGGATAGCAAATGTGCTGTTTAATTTAAATATTTCAAAGTTTGAGACTCGTGGAACGCTGCTTAATTTTCTTAAAACGCAGATTAGTGACAAGGGTTGGCTTGCCTTGATAATGCAAAATATGCAATCTACAATTATACCTGAAAAAAAGAATAAAATAGTATTGTCTTGGAAATCTAATGTGCCAATGTTAGTAAATAAAATGAACAAGGTGGCAGATAAAATAGATATTGGTGTAATTGAAATTCCAACACTTCTTATTCGTGGAGATAGTTCAGAGTTTACAAAAGAGGAAGATTTGTGGATTTTTAAAGAAAAAATCCCTAATTCTAAAATTGCGACTATCGATTCTTGTGGACATTGGGTTATGGTAGAAAAAACAATTATGTTTTTAAAACAACTTTTATCTTATATTGGCGTTAATTAGGAAAAAAAAATAATTTTGCGTATTTTTGCACCCATTAAATAAAGTATTATGCAAATTCAAATTGAAATAATCTTATTAGTCTTATCATTCTTATTCTTTTTGAGCGTTTTTGCAGGTAAAGCAAGTTCTAAATTTGGAGTGCCTTCTTTGCTATTGTTCTTAGGCGTAGGAATGTTGGCTGGTAGCGACGGATTAGGAGTGCAATTTGATGATATATATATGGCACAAGCGATAGGAACAGTTGCTTTGTGTATTATATTGTTTTCTGGGGGTATGGATACAAAAGTAAATGAAATAAAACCTGTGCTTTTGCAAGGGGTTTTATTATCTACTTTTGGCGTATTGATAACTGCCATAATTATGGGTTTGTTAATTTGGTGGGTATTAGGAGCAACAATGGCAGGTGCAGGAATCGGCTTTATGACTTCTTTGTTATTAGCCTCTATTATGTCTTCTACCGATTCTGCTTCTGTGTTTTCTATATTGCGTTCCAAGAATTTGAATTTAAAACAGAATCTAAGACCAATGTTAGAGCTTGAAAGCGGAAGTAATGACCCTATGGCATATCTTTTGGTTTTAACACTTGTAGATATTATTTCGCTTGGTTCTTCTCCAAGTATATTGGTTATTGTAGGTAAGTTAATAATGCAACTTGCAATAGGTGCAGGTTTAGGATACGCTTTGGGTAAATTTGCTATTTTTGTCATCAATAGAATAAAGATAGGTAATGATTCTCTTTATCCTATTTTAGTTCTAACTTTCTGTATATTTATTTTTTCGGCGACCTACTTCTTACAAGGTAATGGCTATTTAGCTGTATATATAGCAGGTTTGGTAATAGGAAATTCAAAGTTCGTACACAAACGCTCTTCTATTAAATTCTTTGATGGATTAGCTTGGTTGTTTCAGTTGATAATGTTTTTGATGTTAGGATTGCTTGTAAATCCAAGTGAATTGCTACCAATAATATTGCCATCTGTGATAATAAGTTTGTTAATGATATTTATTGCCAGACCATTATCAGTGTTTTTATGTCTTTTGCCGTTTAAAAAGATGACGCTTAAAGCAAAAACATACGTTTCTTGGGTAGGGCTAAGAGGAGCTGTGCCAATTATTTTTGCAATTATGCCTTTGGCAGCAGAATTGCCTAATTCACAGCTAATTTTCAATATAGTCTTTTTCTGTACCTTAGTTTCTTTATTGATACAAGGTACTTCATTACCGATTGTTGCACGTTGGTTAAAGTTAGCTGAAAAATCAAAAGACGTATCTAAACTAAAAGATTTTGATATAGATGTATCCAATGATATAAAAACTGTTTTGGCTGAAGTGGAATTAAATGAAAATACTTTTGAGGTGGGAAATCGTTTGATGGATATAAAGCTACCTGATAATTCTTTAGCTGTTATGGTTAAAAGAGAAGAGAAGTATTTTGTTCCAACAGGGAAAACAGAACTAAATGCAAAGGATAAACTTCTTATAATGACAGATGATTACGATTCTTTGCAGGAGGTTTATAAAAAATTAAAAGTAGAAAAGTAAAAATTAAACACATAATAGAAGAAATGAAAATATTAGTATTAAATTGCGGAAGTAGTTCTATCAAATATCAATTGATAGATATGGATAACAATGCCACACTATTGGCGAAAGGTTTATTGGAAAGAATAGGTTTAGAAATGGGAGAATTTACTCATAAACCTGTTGGAAAAGATAAATATTATGTACAACAACCTATACCAGATCACAAAGCTGGTATTAAGATGGTGTTAGAGGCTTTGGTAGATGAAAAAATAGGAGTTATAGCTTCATTGACAGAAATCAATGCTTGTGGACACAGAGTTGCACACGGAGGAGAAATATTCAAACAATCAGTTTTAGTAGGCGAAAAAGAAAAAGAACAAATCAGAGCTTTATTTGCCTTAGCACCACTTCACAATCCTGCAAACCTTCAAGGAATAGAAGCAATGGAAGCAATATTGCCAAATGTTCCTCAGGTAGCTGTGTTTGACACTTCTTTCCACCAATCAATGCCAGCAGAGGCTTATCTATATGCAATTCCATACGAATATTATCAAACAGACAAAGTTCGTCGCTATGGATTCCACGGTACTTCTCACAGATTTGTTGCTCCAAAAGCAGCAAAAATGGCAGGATTAGATATAAATAATTCAAAAATCATTTCTTGTCACTTAGGATCAGGTGCTTCAATTTGTGCAGTTAAAGACGGAAAATCAGTAGATACATCAATGGGATTCACACCTGTAGAAGGATTGATTATGGGTTCAAGATGTGGAGATTTAGATCTTGGAGTACTTCTTTACATTGCAGAAAAAGAAAATATGACTATTAAAGAAATGAACAACTTCATTAACAAAAAATGTGGTTTAAATGGAATCACAGGAGGAGTTGTTGATATGCGTGATATAATGGCAGGAAAAAGAGAAGGAAAAGAAAGAGAAACTTACGCATTTGATATGTTTGCATACAGAGTTAAAAAATACATTGGAGCGTATGCAGCTGCAATGGGAGGAGTTGATGCAATCTTATTCACAGGTGGTATAGGAGAAAACGCATGGTGGCAAAGACAAGAAATTTGTCGTGGATTAGAATTCTTAGGTGCAGAAATAGATGAAAAACAAAATGAAGCTATGGCTGGACAAGACGGAATTATCTCTAAGGAAAGCAGTAGAGTAAAAATACTTTCTGTAACTACTGACGAAGAATTAGTAATTGCACAAGATACTTATTCAATTGTGAAATAGTAAATGAAGAAATTTGCGGATTTTCTTATGTGGCTCGGCGGTTGGAAGTTGATTGGAGAGCCCGAACCTCAGATGAAAAATTGTGTATTTATAGAAGCCCCACATACATCAATGTGGGACTTCGTTTGGGGGCGTTGCGGCTTATGGAAATTAGGCGTTAATGCCCATTTTTTCATTAAAAAAGAAATGTTTTTCTTTCCTTTGGGTCCTATTTTGAAAGCTTTGGGAGGAGTTCCTGTTGATAGAAAAAAAGGAGCAGGCCTTGTAGATGAAGCAGTCAAAAGATTAAAAGAAAATGATGACTTTTCTGTAATCATAACTCCTGAAGGTACAAGAAAATATACAGAACATTGGAAAAAAGGTTTTTATCATATAGCAATGAAATCAGGAAAACCAATCTATCTTTCTTGGTTAGACTATGAGAAAAAACAAGGAGGAAGTGGAAAAATCTTCTATCCAACAGGCAATTATGAAGAAGACTTAAAGGAAATCCAAGAATTTTATAAGGATAAAATAGCAAAATATCCAGAAAACTTTAATCTAAGTAAACAATATCAAAATAAATAATAACGTAATATGTTAAGAACTCACACTTGTGGAGAATTAACTCTCAAAGATTGTGGAACACAAGTAACACTTGCAGGTTGGTTGCAACGTTCTCGCGATTTAGGTGGAATGACCTTTATAGACCTAAGAGATCGTTACGGAATAACACAACTTGTCTTTAATATGGAAACAAATTCTGCTCTATGCGAAAAAGCAAGAACACTTGGAAGAGAATATGTTTTGCAAATTAAAGGAGTAGTAGCAGAAAGAAGCAATAAAAACAAAAATATTCCAACAGGAGAAATAGAAATTCTTGTAGAAGAAATAACAGTATTGAACGAAGCTAAAACTCCACCTTTCACAATAGAAGACAATACAGACGGAGGTGAAGAACTAAGAATGAAATACCGTTATTTAGACCTTAGAAGAGGGGTTGTAAGAAAAAATCTTGAATTAAGACATCAACTTTCCATACTTATCAGAAATTATATGAATGATAAAAAGTTTATGGAAATAGAAACACCGTTCTTAATTCGTTCTACACCAGAAGGAGCGAGAGATTTCGTTGTGCCTTCTCGTGTAAATCCAAATGAATTTTATGCTTTGCCTCAATCTCCTCAAACATTCAAACAATTATTGATGGTTGCAGGTTACGATCGCTATTTCCAAATCGTAAAATGTTTTAGAGACGAAGACCTAAGGGCAGACAGACAACCAGAATTTACGCAAGTAGATTGCGAAATGAGTTTTGTAGAACAAGAAGACGTTTTACAAATGTTTGAAGGCTTGATGAAATATCTTTTCAAACAAGTAAAAGGCTTAGAATTAGACGATTTCCCAAGAATGACCTACGCAGACGCAATGAAATATTACGGAAGCGATAAGCCTGATACAAGATTTGAAATGAAGTTTGTGGAATTGAACGATGTAGCACAAGGAAACGGCTTCTCGGTGTTTGATTCTGCGGAATTAGTTGTAGGAATTTGTGCAGAGGGTTGTGCAAATTACACTCGTAAACAATTAGATGAATTAACCGATTTCGTAAAACGTCCACAAGTAGGCGCAACAGGATTGGTTTATATTAAATATAACGAAGACGGAACATTCAAATCATCTGTAGATAAGTTCTTTACGCCAGAGCAATTACAAAAAATAGCAGATAAATTCTCAGCAAAACCAGGCGATTTAATGCTTGTGATGGCTGGTGCTAAGGAAAAAACTCAAACAGCATTGTGTGCACTTCGTCTTGAATTAGGTTCTCGTCTTGGATTAAGAGATCCTTTCAATTATAAGCCGTTATGGGTTGTTGATTTCCCACTTTTAGAATGGGACGAAGAGACTCAACGTTTCTATGCAAAGCATCACCCTTTTACTTCTTTGAAATCAGAGGATTATCCAAAACTTTTCACTTCTCCGGGAAAGGTTCGTGCAAACGCATACGACCTTGTGGTAAATGGAACAGAAATTGGTGGCGGTTCAATACGTATTTACGATCGTAATATGCAAAACGATATGTTTAAAGCCTTAGGTTTCAGCGAAGAAGAAGCACAAGCTCAATTCGGATTCTTACTTAACGCATTTGAATACGGAGCTCCACCTCACGGAGGTATAGCATTCGGATTTGATAGAATGTGTTCAATGTTCGCTGGCGTTGAGACAATTAGAGATTTCATTGCCTTCCCTAAAAACAACAAAGCAAGAGATATAATGATTGAAAGTCCATCAGAAATTTCTCCTGCACAGCTTGAAGAATTGAATATATCGCTGATTCCAAAGCAATAAGCGATATAATTAAATAAAGGATAACGGGTTTTATTATTTAAAATCCGTTATTTTTTTATTTCAAAACATATTGAAACTCAAAGATTTACCCCCCCCCTAAAACAAAATTATTGATTTATTTGTTTGTTATAGTAAAATATTTGTAAATTTGCGACATAGAAATAATTATAAACTAAAATTTATATAGTATGAAAAAGAACGCAAAATTAGCATTGATTTGTTTTTCAATGTGTTCGCTTTTTGCCTTCACAGAAGCAAAAGCACAAGTAGAAGTAGAAGAACTTGCTGTAGAAGAAGTAGTAGTTGAAGAAAAAGAATCATTCGATGATTTCTGGGAAATTTATTATTCTTATTCAACTATGGACTTTAATTATGATTTAATTGCAAATGATTTGGGAGCAACAACTCCTCAACATGGCATTGGTATAGGAATGAGAGCTATACTTCCATTAGGAACAGACTATTTTACAATGAATTATAACTTTGGATACACCTTTGGTCTTAGACAATACTCTAATAATTATTCCGACTTCACAAGAAACAGAACTCTTTCTCACACAATGTTTGTTGATTTAGGATTTGGAGGACAAGTTTTCTTTACTAAAAATCATAAAAACGGAATAGGACTTTCAGCAGGATTTGGTTATGACTATTCGGAATTGCATTTAAGTAAAGCACCACAAGGCTACGCTATGGTTTTAGATTCTAAAGTTATGCAACATGCTTTCTATGTTCCTGTAGGACTAAGACTTTTCTTTGGTAATTTTTCACTTTCTGGAACTTTACGTTTCCCAGTCTTTGATATAGATATGACAATTGAAAGTAGAAATCCTCAAAATTTCAGTCCAATAAAAGAAGATCGTACATTATATATGTTGCCTTTGGAAATAGGAATAGGATTTAAGTTCTAAGCAAAATATTTCTTAGAATTAGAAAATTATTTCTTAGAATTAAAAAAAATAACTCTTAGTTTTAATTTTATAAAGCTAAGAGTTATTTTTTATTGTTATTCGATAAAAAATCTTTAATTTCCGTAATTTTTTTAAAATTCTAAAAATCACTTAACCTTCTGCACGCAAAATATTTACAAACGAAAAATGCGATTTTAAGCCCAAATGCTTAAAGAAAATTTAATCAACAAAGGGATTGGTCGTATTTTTTGAAAATATAAGCAGTTAAGTTAAAATTGCAATAAGACAAAAAAATAGGGATTTGTTAATTCAAATCCCTATTTTGCAGTTATTTAAATTAAAAATCTTAATTAGTCTTTGATATTTGGTTCTTCCAATCCAAGACCTTTTTTCTTATCCCAAGCTTTCAAAACGAAACCAAGGATTAACGCAGCTATACCTAAGCAAGCCAACATTACCAAAGGCCATGTGTAATCGTATTCTAATGGATTTTCTACACCTACATTTGTGTTTGCTAATACTTTTCCTATTAACATTGGGAATAACCATAAACCGATATTTTGAATCCAGAATATTAAAGAATAAGCTGAACCGATTACTTTTTGATCTACTAATTTTGGAACGCTTGGCCATAATGCTGCAGGCACTAATGAGAATGAAGCTCCTAAAACTAAGATTGTTATGTATGCAACAATTGTTCCTCCGATTGCACTTTCTCTAAACATTGGTAAAACAAAAGCAAATGTTAAGTGGCAAACAATCAATAATAATGAACCAATCATTAACATAGATGCTGCTTTACCTTTGTGGTCCACATAATTACCTAAAATAGGAGTGATTGCAACTGCTAATAATGGGAATACAGCGAATACAGATTCAGCAGAACCTCTCATATATCCCATGTAACAATAGCTAATTAAAGCAACGATTGCTAATCCCATTAAACCATATTTTGCTGTTGTGTTCTTTGAGAAATTACTTGCAAACGAGCCTATTGCAACTACTAACATTATTAAATATTGTATAATAGTTACTTTTTCGCTTGCCCAAAATCCTGTTCCTTCTGTTAGAGATAAATTACATTCAAGCATATTTACAGCGTATTTTTGGAAAGGGAAAATTGCTGAATAATAAAGTACGCAAAGTAAAGCTACCAACCAGAATCCTCCACTTCTTAAAATTGCTCCTATATCGCTGATTTTAAATGGATCGTCCTTTTCTTCTGCTTCTCCTGTTTGAGAGTCTAATTTCTTATCCATAAAGAAATATACGATAAACATTATCAATGCAATACAAAGTAAAACTACTCCGAATGCAACTGAACGTGCTACATCAACATCTCCTCCAAGTTTTGCAAAGAATGGAGAGAAAATCATACAAGTTGCAACTCCCAATCTTGCTAATGCCATTTCAGAACCCATAGCCAAAGCCATTTCTCTTCCTTTGAACCATTTAACAATACCACGTGATACTGTGATACCTGCCATTTCAACACCGCAACCGAAAATCATAAATCCTATTGCAGCTAATTTAGCAGATGCTGGCATGCCTTCATAGAAAGGAGATACGCCTAATTCATCAAAGCCAGGAATGTAGTTTAAATTGTTTGTAAACCAAGTGTGTAAACTGCTATCTGTAAAGCTATCAGTTACTGCATACCACTTAATTACAGCACCTACAAGCATTACTGCACCAGATAAAAGGGCAGTAAATCTAACTCCCATTTTGTCAAGAATGATACCTGCAAAAATAAGGAAGAAAACAAACACATTAAGGAATGTTTCTGAGCCTTGCATTGTTCCGAAAGCAGTTGGATCCCAGCCTCTTTCGCTTTGCATTAAGGCTTGTATAGGTGAAAGAATGTCCATAAAGATATATGAACAAAACATGGCAAGTGCCAATAATAATAGTGCAATCCACCTAAATAATGCACTATCTCTCAAAGTTTGAAGTTTTTCTGTCATTATTATTTTATTTTAAGGTTTTTCTATTTGCAAAGCTATCAAATTTTTTACAAAAAATAGTTTTTCTTTGATAAAATAACGAAAATTCTAATTTTTATATGTTAATAAAAAAATACTTAGATGTCTAATTTTCTTTGCTTTTTAATACTTAATTTCACTTGTTTACGCAAAAAAAAAGAAAGTAATGAATAATTTTTTTTCAAAGAATTATGGAGTTATCAAATAAAATTTTAACTTTGCAAGTTCAAATAACTATATGTACTTAAAATATAAAGTGATATGCAAAACAAAGGTGCTATTAAAGTTATTGCGATAGTATTTGCGTTGATTTGTTTGTATCAACTATCGTTTACCTACTTCACAAAGCAAGTAGAAAGCGATGCAAGAGACTATGCAACAAATCAATACGCTAAAACTATAGCAAAAAACTTGGCAAAAGGAGATGCTTTACGTGAGCAAGAAATTTTTGATTCAATTTCCACAGAAAGAGAAAACTTTTATTTGGATTCTGTTTCTGAACAAACAGCTTACAACTTTTTGTGGATAAGAAAATTCTCTTACAAAGAATGTAAAGCAAGAGAAGTAAATTTAGGTTTGGACCTAAAAGGTGGTATGAACGTTATGATGGAGGTTTCCACTGTTGACGTTCTTAAAAATTTAGCGTCAGATCCTGGAAATCAGGTGCTTTCTGATTTAATCGCAAAAGCAGAACAAGAACACAAGACCACAGGGGAGAAATTTATTGATTGCTTTGAAAACCAAGTTAAAGAAGCAAATAAAACCTCAAAAGTGGACCTTTCTGCTTTTTTCAGAGTTAAACTGAAAGAAAAAGGAATAACAGCTAATTCCACAAATGAAGAAGTTATCAGTGCAATAAGAAAAGAATGTACTGAGTCTTATGATAGAACATTCCAAGTTTTATCAAAACGTATAGATAAGTTTGGGGTAGCTCAACCAACTATACAAAAATTAGAAGCAACTGAAAGAATAGCAATAGAGTTGCCAGGAGTTAAAGATCCTCAAAGAGTAAGTAAACTATTGGAAGGTTCTGCTCAATTGCAATTTTGGTTAGCAGGAAATGCAGGTGATGTATTCCAATCTCTTGTTGCTGCTGATGAATGGTTGCAAAATATTGACACTACACAAGAAAATAAGGTTAAGAATCCTTTGTTGTCTAAATTTGCACACCTTAATAATGGTGCAATGATGCAAAGATGTGTAGTAGGAACAGCAACTGCAAATAACAGAGCAGAAATAGATAGAATGCTTGCTCAAGCTGCAAAAGTTCTTCCACAAGATGTTATATTTGCTTGGGGTGCAAAACCTATTGACAAAACAAATGAGTATGAGTTGTATGTTTTACAATTAACAAACAAAGCAAAAACTCCTCTTTTGGATGGTGATGTCATTTCTGATGCAAATAGCGACTTTGATCAACAAGGAAGACCTGTTGTTTCAATGGTAATGAAAGATGAAGCAGCTCGTAAATGGGCTAAGATTACAGGTAGTAATATAGGAAATAGTATAGCTATTGTATTGGACGGTGTTGTTTACTCTGCTCCAAATGTTAATTCTGAAATAACAGGAGGTCGTTCTGAAATATCTGGACAATTTACTGTGGAAGAGGCAAAAGATTTAGCAAATATTCTTAAATCTGGTAAATTGACAGCTCCTGCGAAAATGGTTCAAGAATCAGTTGTTGGTCCTTCTTTGGGAGAAGAATCAATTAGAACTGGTTTGATTTCTTTCGTAGTAGCTTTCATTTTAGTATTCATTTATATGATATTCTTCTATAACATGGCAGGTATCGCAGCATGCTGTGCTTTGTTTGTTAATATTTTCTTCTTGATGGGAACGTTGGCCTCTATCGGAGCGGTATTAACATTACCAGGTATAGCAGGTATTGTTTTAACAATGGCTATGGCTGTCGATGCTAATGTGATCATTTATGAACGTATTAAAGAAGAATTGTTAGCTGGCAAGAATTTAGGCTCGGCGATATCTGATGGATATAAAGTTGCTTACTCTGCAATTATAGACGGTAACGTAACAACATTATTAACAGGTATAGTGTTGGCATATTTTGGTAGTGGTCCTATTCAAGGTTTTGCTATTACATTATGTATAGGTATTCTTACATCATTGTTCTCAAGTATCTTTATTTCAAGATTGGTATTTGAAACAATGTTAAAGAGAAAGAATGCAACAAAGAATATTACTTTCTACAATAAGTTAACTAAGAATTTCTTAAGAGATCCAAAGGTTAATTTTGTTGGTAATCATAAAACTCAAATGATTATAGCTTCTGCATTGGTGTTGCTTTCTATTGGATCATTAGCATTTAAAGGTTTAGATTATGGTATTGATTTTTCAGGAGGAAGAACTTATGTGGTTAGATTTGATAAAGATGTTAATCCTGTAGAAGTTCGTAGTTCATTGCAAGAAGAATTTGGTACAGCTCCAGAAGTAAAAACATTTGGTCCTGCTTATCAAGTAAAAATAACTACTGACTATAAGGTAAAAGATGATAGCGAAGCTGTAAAGGCAGAAGTTATAGAAAAACTTCATAAAGGTGTCGCTAAATTCTATGGAGAAAAAGTTACGCTTGAACAATTTGAATCTACTATGAAGAGTCCTTTGGGAATTATTAGTTCTGAAATAGTTGGACCTACAATGGCAGATGATATAAAAACTTCAGCTATAATATCTGTTATTATATCATTAGTGTTAATCTTTATCTATATAGGATTGAGATTTAGAAAATGGCAATATGGATTGGCTGGTTTGGTTTCTTTAACTTTTGATGCTTTGATCACAATAGGAATATTCTCATTGTTTAGCGGAATATTACCATTTAACTTAGAAGTTGATCAACAATTTATTGCAGCAATATTAACAGTGATTGGATATTCAATCAACGATACAGTAATTGTATTTGACCGTGTTAGAGAAAATGTGAAATTGTATCCAAAATCTCCTTATGGAAAAGTAATGAATGATGCAATGAATCAGACTCTTAGTCGTACATTCAATACATTAGGTTCTACTTTGTTGGTATTGTTGATAGTATTTATATTCGGAGGAGAGGTATTAAGAGGATTCGCATTCGCCTTGTTTATAGGTGTAGCAGTTGGAGCATTTGCTTCACTTTGTGTTGCTTGTCCAATAGCTTACTTTACTATAACTCGTTCCGAAAAAAAGAAACAACTTAAAACAAGTAAATAAAAATATTTAATAATTTATTGGAGAGACATTTAAAGTTCTCTTCAATAAATTATTGTTAATAAAAATTTGTGAGATAATTTTTTTCTTGTAAATTTGCCGACTTAAAAAATAAATTATGAGTGTTTTTTTTATAACATTAATATTATTTGTCGTCTTTTTTGTAGTTAAGGTAAGGAAAGTAATAAATGAGCCTTTACAAGAAAGTGAACAAGTTTGCGACTTAGAAGTAATAGAAGATATAGAAGATGCTTTGCAAGAGCAAGTGTCTTATACTTATGAAAATGATGTTGTGAAAAATGTTCATAAGGAAGATAGTGAGATTGAGCAAATAGAGAAACAAGAGAAACAAATACTTTCAGTGGAGCATAATAAAAAGTTTTCTTTGAAAGAAGCTGTTATTTATTCTGCAATATTAGAAAGACCATATAAATAGTGAAATTATAAATCTAAGAAACACATAAAAGAAATGGGCATGTTGAGAAAATTATTCTTTACACTCGGGTTGTTGTTAACAACCAGTCTGATGTTGTATTCGCAAGGAACTCTTACGGGTACCATTACAGACTCACAGACAAAGGAACCATTGCCGTTTGTGAATGTCATTGTTGAACAAAATGGTCAACAAATGGGAGGAGCTACAACGGACATTAATGGTAATTATCAAATTAAACCGCTTTCTCCTGGTGCGTATGACATCAGAGCTTCGTTCATGGGTTACAAGACTGTCTTGAAAACTGGTGTACAAGTTAAAGCTTCTGGTTTTACATTGGAAGGTAGTTTAGAAATGACTCCTACTGCAGAGGTCTTAGACGTTGTAGAAGTTGTTGAATATTCTATTCCATTGATTGACCAAGGTTCTTCTGAATCAGGAAAGCGTATTTCTGCAGAAGACCTCGATAAGATGACTGCCAACACAGTTGATGGTATCATCGCTTCAGTAGGGGGTATTACAGACAATGAAGGTGGTGCAGGTAGTGCACGTGGACAAGACCAAATGAAAACTTATGTAAACGGAGTTGCCAAAAAAGGTTCTGTGAACATTCCAAAGCAATCAATTGCGGAAGTTCAAGTTATCTTGGGTGGTACACCTGCAAGTATAGGTGAAGCTATTGGAGGTGCAACAAACATTACATTATTGCCTCCTCAAAATCAATTCCAAGGTTTTGTTCAATATCAAACTTCTGAATTTTTGGATACAAGAGGATATCATAGAGCAGATATCTTCTTTACAGGTCCTTTATATAAAAAGAAAAATAAAGAAACAGGAGTAGAAAATAGTGTTATCGGTTATCGTTTAGCCGGTTTTGCTTCTTATTCAGCAGATGGATACATCAGACCAAAAGATAGAAGATATTATATGGTAAAAGATGATGTATTGGAAAGATTAAGACAAAATCCATTAGTTTTCAATCCTGCAACAGGAGCAGTGAACTATTCAGCTGAATTCTTAACTTTAAATGATTTTGAAAGAGTTGGTCGTAAACCAAATTTAGGAAGTGCATCAATTTATCTTGATGGAGGATTAGATTTCCGTTTTTCTAAAAATAGTAGTTTGCAAATTAACGCAGAATATACCTATGGAAAAGGTATGAATGGAGATGTATCTTCAATGTTGTTGAATAATTTCAATAACTCAGAATCATATAGTAATAGTTTCCAAGTTATGGCAGACTTTACTCAAAAATTCCCTTCAGAAGAAGGTAGTTCTGCTTTAATTAAAAATGTTATCTTTAATGTTGTAGGATCTTATTCAAGATCTTATGGCGAATCTTATAGCAAAGATCATGGAGATAATTTATTCCGTTATGGTCACGTTGGATATTTTAATACACACAAGAGAAATTCTTATGAATTGGTAAGAATGGACATAGATGGAGATGGTAGTAAGGAATATGTTTACGAACACAATGGTTGGTTAGATTATCAAGTAGATTATACTCCTTCTGAGTACAACCCAAGTATGTCTGCATATACTTCTCAAATTTATTTTAGTGATGAATTCCAAGATTTAAGAGATTATGGATACACTATGAACTATAATAATTTAAGAAGTATAAATGGATTAGTAAATGGTGATTCTCCACTTTCTGTTTATAGTATGTTTACAAACGTTGGTGTTGTAACATCTTCTTACTCTAAATCAGAAAGTCAATATATTTATGCTGCAGCAAGAGTATCTGCTGACATTGGTTCTCACCAATTAGAATTAGGTTTCCAATATGACCAATCTATATATAGAGGTTATTCATTGAATGCTTCTGGATTGTGGACTATAATGAAACAAGAAGCAAACCAACACTTATTATATAGAGATTTAGAGAATCCTATTATAGATAATTCTTCTACAATACCATATGTAACATATAATAGACGTTATGACGCAGGTAGTCAAACATTCTTTGATAAACAAATACGTCAAGCTTTAGGTTTGGCAGTAGATGGAACAGAATACATAGATATAGATAGTTATGACCCATCTACCTTCTCATTAGATATGTTCTCTGCTGACGAATTATATAATACAGGTAATGCATTAGTTAGTTATTATGGATATGACCATAGAGGAAATAAATTAACAGGCAAACAATCGTTACAAGACTTTTTTGCAGGAGTTGATGGAAATAGAAATATTGGAGCATGGGAACCAATCTATGCAGCAGGATATTTCCAAGATAAATTCTTCTTTAGAGATTTGATTTTCAACATAGGTCTTCGTGTAGATAGATTTGATGGAAATCAAATGGGATTAAAAGATCCATATACACTTTATTCTTCATACACAGCAGGTGAATTAAGAGCAGCAGGACGTACAGATATTCCTAATGGTATAGGAGATGGATATGTAGTTTATGTAGATAAGTTATCTTCATCAACTACTATTGATAACGTAGAAATTAGAGGATATCGTAATGCAAATGAAAATGCATGGTACACTGCAAATGGGGAATTGGTTTCAAATCCAGATGATGTTGCAGGAGCTTCAGGACAACCTTTACCATATAGAAAAGGAACTTTAACTGAAACAGGATTACCAACACAAATATCGACAGATGCATTTGAAGATTACAAACCACAATATGTTGCTATGCCTCGTGTAGCATTCTCATTCCCTGTATCTGATAAATCAGAATTCAAAGCATCTTATGATGTTATTGCTCGTCGTCCATCAGAAGGTGCATGGCAAGCTAATTATGCTGGATACTTATTCATGGAAAAAATGAATGGAGCAGTATTTACAAACCCTAATTTGAAACCTGAAAAAATTACAAACTACGAATTAGGATTCCAACAAGTTTTGTCTAAATCATCAGCATTAGGTATAACAGCATACTACAAACAAACAAGAGACCTTATCAATATAGTACAATATGTTGGAGCAGACCCTACAAATATGTACTACTCTTATGAAAACCAAGACTTCATGACAACAAAAGGTTTCACAGTTTCTTATGATTTAAGACGTTCAAAGAATGTTAGAATCAATGCAAACTATACTTTACAATATGCTGAAGGAACAACTGGATTACCTACAACAACATTAGTGTCTTTAATTAAGGCAGGTTATCCTAATATCAAGATGTTATTCCCAATAGCAGACGATAGAAGACATGAGTTCAAAGTAAACTTAGATTTCCGTTTCCAAGGAGGAGATAAGTATAATGGACCAACAACAACAAGAGTAGTTGTTGATAAAGATGGTAACGAAAGAGTTAAAAACATTAGATGGTTCCAAAACTTAGGATTCAATATTACAGGAGTAGCTCAATCAGGAGCTCCATACACTAAGTATTTTAGTAATATTCAAAACACAATCGTAGGTAGTTTTAGAGGTGCACGTTTACCATGGACATTCCGTGTGGATATGAACATTGATAAATCTTACACTTTAAAAGTTGGAAAGAAAACTACTATGTTGAATTTCTTTGCAAGAATAACAAACGTATTCAACATAAAGAACATTAGAGGTGTTTATGGTGTAACAGGAGACCCTGAAGATAATGGATACTTAACTGACCCTGAAACACAAACAATAATTCAAGGACAACTAAATGAACAATCATACAGAGATTATTATACAATGTATTACAACAATGCATACTATAATTACTCTACACCAAGAATGATTTATTTAGGGGTATCATATCAGTTCTAATAATTACAGATAAAAAATAAATAGTATATGAAACATATTAGCAGTAAAATATCATTATTATTGATGTGCTTTATGCTTGTTGGAGCTACTGCATACGCAGAGACATATAAGTATGCTGTAAAGAAACCAGCAAAGAAAGCAGAATTAGAAAGATGTCGTAGAGGACAAGGTTCTGCTGAATTAAGCATAAACAATGTTAGAGCCCGTATAAATACTTCTGGTAACATGTGGTATGATGGTTCTACAGCACGTTATTTTGTGCCAAAAGATGGAAATAGTACAGCGATGTTCTGTGCAGCCTTATGGATTGGGGGACAAGATGCAAACCTTCAATTACGTGTTGCTGCATTGAAATTCGGACAAGATGGAGATGACTTTTGGCCAGGACCATTAACAGTAGATGCAAACGCTTCAGTCGATAAAGCAGTTTGTGAACAATGGGACAAACACTTTAAAATAACAAAAGCAGAGGTTGAATATTTCGTTGATGGATTTGAATATCAAGGCGGAACATTCATGGGAGTAGATGCTTCAAGAGCGACAGAAGCAATCAAAACATGGCCTGCACACGGAGATGTTTCTAAAAACCAATCTAAATTCATGGCTCCATTCTTTGATAGAAATGGAGATGGTGTCTATAGCTGGGAAGATGGAGACTATCCATACTATGATTTATCAGGAGAATTATGTCCTGCAAAACAAAAAGAACAATGGGCAGAATTAGGATTGCCATTCACTCCAACTCCAACAATGGAATCAGACACAACAAACCCTAATTATGGAACAGGTGGTGTTGTTAAGGCTTATGGTGGATTGTTAGTTGACCAAGTATTAAAAGGAGACGAAACTATTTGGTGGGTATTCAACGATAAAGGAAATGCACACACAGAATCAGGTTCAGAAAATCCAATTGGATTAGAAATCAGAGCTCAAGCATTTGCTTTTGCTATGAACGATGAAATCAACAATATGACTTTCTATTCATATGAAATCATCAACCGTTCTACATTTACATTGACAAATACTTATTTCTCTCAATGGGTTGACCCAGACTTAGGTTATGCGCATGATGACTATGTAGGTTGTGACGTTGAAAGGGGATTAGGATATTGCTACAATGGTAAAGCAACAGATGGACCAGGAACAGGTTCTTATGCAAACAATCCTCCTGCAATTGGTATTGACTTCTTCCAAGGACCATATATGGATCCAGATGGAAGAGATAATCCAAAAGTTGACGATATAAAACTTGCGGATGCTATGGGTGCTTCAGCCTTAGATCCATACAGAAATGCAGATGGAACAGTAAACCACGTATTATTAACAGAAGATGCTTATAAATTCAAAGATTTCTGGTATCCAAAATCAAGAGACTCAATTGATGCTTGTGCTATTAACGGAGTAAACTTTGGTAACGGAATTGTGGATGATGAACGTTTTGGTATGCGTAGATTCGTTTACTATAACAATGACGGATCTAACAACGGAGAACCAGATAAAGCAACAGACTACTATAACTATTTGAGAGGTATTTGGAAAGACGGTAGTAAGATGTACTATGGTGGAAACGGATACAATTCAGGAGCAGGATTAGATAAGAGTATTCAAGCAGATTTTATGTTCCCAGGAAACTCAGATATTTGGGGTTGGGGTACAAGAACTAACGGAAATGAAGATTTTGGTAAAACCAATGTTTGGACAGAACAAACTGCTGGTAACGCAGCAGCCGATAGACGTTTTATGCAATCAGCAGGACCTTTCACTTTGGAACCAGGAGCAATAAACTACATTACAGTAGGTATTCCTTTTGCACAAGCTACAAGTGGAGGACCGCAAGCATCTGTTGAATTGTTAAGACAAATAGACGATAAATGTCAAGCTTTGTTTGATAACTGTTTCAACGTATTGGAAGGACCTGACGCTCCAAATGTAGTAGTTCAAGAACTTGATAGAGAAATTATTCTTTATTTAACAAACGAAGCTGGTAATAACGTAAATGAAGCTTTTGAAGTAGAGGATGTAACAATTCCACGTTCTTACGATGTTACTGATACAGCAGGAAATGTTGTTGAAACTATTAATTATGACAGATATTATAGATTTGAAGGATATCAAATATTCCAATTAATAGATGAAACAGTTTCTGTTGCAGATCTTTATGATCAATCAAAATCTCGTTTGATTGCTCAATGTGATATTGAAAACTATGATCCATCACAAAACAATCAACCTATTGCTAAATTAATTAATCATTCAGAGAAAGATGATGTACCATTTGGACAAGTAATGGTTGATGGTGAGAATAAAGGAATTAGACACTCTTTCAAAATTACAGAAGATAAGTTTGCTGCAACTAACGATAAGAGAATAGTGAACAATAAAAAATACTATTATATTGCGATAGCATACGCATACAATAACTTTAAACAATACAATTCAACAGACCCAACAAAATTAGATGGTCAAAAAACTCCTTACTTAGCAAGTAGAAAGCTTGGTGGCGGAGGAAGTATTGAGCCTGTTGTAGCGATACCACACATGACAAATTCTGAACAAAACGGAACATTATTGCAATCATCATATGGAATGTCACCTGAAATTATCAGATTAGAAGGACAAGGAAATGGTGGAATGATATTGAACTTTGATAAAACTACTATTGAACAATTAGTAGGAAAAAGAGGTGAAGAAAAACTTGATGAAAATGACAATCCAATTAACTTTATCCCAACACCAGTTTATGCAGTAAACTATGGACCATTGAATGTTAAGATAGTTGACCCATTAGCAGTTCGTACAGGAAGTTATAACTTGAGAATAGTTCCAACTGAAGGAAATATGGACGAAGCTTACTGGGAATTAACAAATGCAAATGGAGGTGAGATATATGAAGGTGTTGATACAATACGTTCATCAAGACCAATTGGAGAAATCAATGAAGAAATAATATTTGAATTAGGATTATCAATTCAATTAACTAATCCAAAAGCGGTAGCAAATTCTAATGCAGCAACAATAACAGCAGGAGAAGCAAAAGGAGGTAATTTAATAGCAGGATCACTATTATCTTCATCAATAACATTTGCTGAACCTTCAAAAGTATGGTTAAGTGGAGTTGCTGATAATGATGGACTACAAGCATTAGATTGGATTAGAGCAGGTGGAGTTACAGGAGCAGATGATCAAGATTTAAGTAATACTTGGTTAGATTATTTCTACAGATGGTATCAATATACAGATATTGACTTAAATGGTGATGGTAATACACCAGACTCAACAATCGTTAAAACACCTATGGATGCAAAATCTGAATTTGAAGGTTGTGTAGATGGTTGGTGGGCACCATATAGATTGACTTCTGTTTCTTACAATTATGATTTATCTCAACAAACATCTTACGTTCACCCAGCATTCACAGATGCATATTATTTCAATCCAGATCCAAATGAATATGATATTTCAAATATTGACGAATGGAATCCAGGAAAATTGGTTAGTTTGATATCTAACGATATGAACAATTTAGCTTCTGTTGATATTGTATTTACAAACGACCAAACAAAATGGACAAGATGTCCTGTTATAGAAATGGGTAATGACCCTGTATTGACACAAGGAAATGCAAAAGCTTTCTCATTAAGAAAAGCTCCTTCTGTTGGAAAAGACGGATTACCAGATGGTTCAGGAGAAGGTATGGGTTGGTTCCCAGGATATGCTGTTAATCTTGAAACAGGTGAAAGATTAAACATAATCTTTGGAGAAAACTCTGCATTAGGACATCAAAATGGTAGAGATATGTTGTGGAATCCTACAATGGCAACAACAGACCAAGGAGGATATGTTTTTGGAGGTATGCATTACATATACGTATTAGGAACATCTGAGGTAAATGTTGCAGGTAGAATAGTGAAACCTACACGTTACGATCAAGGTGCTTGGGCATACGGTATATTAAAAGGATTAAGCGAGGCAACAGGTGTTTCTTCAAACGCACAAAATATAAACAGAATCAAAGCAGCTCACGAATTATTCGCAACAGTAATGTGGGTAGGTATGCCACTTGCTACTTGTTTTGAATCAGGAAATGCTAATGTTGCGTTAGAAAATAAATCACAATCGTTGATTCCAACAGATGCAACAGTATCTATTAGAATTAGAAAACCATATGCAGCAAAATGGTCTAACAATGAAGGTGGTGTAAATGCAAATCCTGTAAATGATAACAACCCTATGTATCAATTCTCAATTGATGCAGGTTTAGCAACAATTCTTGGTCACACTGAAACAGCACAATCAGCATTAGATAACATTACAGTTGTTCCTAATCCATATTATGCGTTCTCATTGTATGAACAAGATCAAATTCAAAACCTTGTTAAGATCACAAACCTTCCACCAGATTGTTATATAACTATCTATGCTTTGGATGGAACAGTGGTTAGAAAATTGAGAGGACCTTCTATTTCATTGGTATCAGGAGGTGGTACAGCTTTAACATCAGTTGATTGGGATTTGAAAAACCATAAAGGATTACCAATTGCTGGAGGAGTTTATCTAATTCACATTAAAGCTGATGGCGTAGGTGAAAAACTAATCAAATGGTTTGGAGCTTTAAGACCAGTTGACTTAAACTCATTCCAATAATCTAACAATATTGCTTAAAACTTATAAAGAAAATAGGAATATGAAAAATATAAAAAGAATATTGACATGCGTTATACTTTGCACCTTGATGGTGCCAAGTATAACAGCGAATGCAGGGAATGATGACAGAAGAGGAACTGCAGGTGCTCCATATTTATTGATAAACCCTTGGGTAAAAAGTTCTGGTTGGTCAGGAGTAAATACAGCAAATGGTACAGGAGTTGATGCTCTTTTCAGTAACGTTGCAGGATTGGCTCGTACAACAGGAACAGAAGTTTCATTCGGATACACTTCTTGGCTTCAAAATTCAGGAGTTAGCAACATTGCAGCAGGACTTGCTCAAAGCCTTGGAGATTTTGGAGTTTTAGGGTTATCTGTTAGCTCAATGAATTTTGGTTCAATTGAAAGAACAACAGTAAACTCACCAGAAATAGGAAATAATGGTACATTTAGACCAACAATCATGAATGTAGCGGTTTCTTATGGTAAGGCTTTTTCAACATCAATTTATGCAGGTGCAACATTGAAGTTACTTACAGAGTCAATAGACAACGTTTCAAGTACAGCGTTTGCAATTGATGCAGGTGTTCAATATGTTACAGGTGAGAACTATGAATTAAAATTCGGTATTGCCTTAAAGAATTGGGGACCATCAGCAAGTTTTTCTGGTGACGGGTTATCAATCA
Source organism: uncultured Bacteroidales bacterium (assembly GCA_937881815.1). GTDB lineage: Bacteria > Bacteroidota > Bacteroidia > Bacteroidales > P3 > Onthomorpha. The sequence continues at coordinate 6,609 of CALGEC010000053.1, read as the reverse complement.
ACACTATGCCAGAAAATGCTGGACACTTTATGACAACAGAACAACGTTCAGCTTCTTATGAATTGCCTTCAAGTTTAAATATTGGTATGTCATACGATATATTGTTTGCAGAAAACAATCATAGAATCACAATTGCAGGTAACTTTGCTTCTATGGCGTTTGGAAAAGACCAATATACTTTAGGACTTGAATACGGATTTATGAAATTCTTTATGCTAAGAGCAGGTTATACTTACGAAGAAAAGCTTACAACAGACATTTATGATGAAAATGGTACAACTACTCTTATGAATGGACTTGCATGTGGAGCTTCAGTAATGGCACCTCTTTCAAAAGCAAAAGCAGGAAAGAATGCAATGAACTTAGCATTAGATTATAGCTTTAGACTTACAAAAATAATGGGAGGAATTCACTCATTAGGAGTTTCATTCTCATTGTAAGAGCTAATAAATAAATCGATAACAAATCGAAGACTGCTAAAAACAGTCTTCGATTTGTTTTTAATTAAAATAATAACACAAAGAAATGGCAGAAATAAAATATTATTCAAAAGAAGGATTACAAAAATTAAAAGATGAGCTTCATCAATTAACAACTGTGGAGCGTCAAGCAATTTCAGCAGCCATTGCAGAGGCAAGAGATAAAGGCGATTTATCAGAGAATGCAGAATACGATGCAGCAAAAGAAGCACAAGGATTATTAGAAGCTAAAATTTCAAAACTACAAGCTTTGATAGCAAATGCGAGATTGTTAGATGAATCAAAATTAGATACATCAAAAGTTCTTTTATTGTCAAAGGTAGAGTTCATAAACTTGGCTTTAAACAAAAAAATGACTTATGAAATTGTGCCAGAAAGCGAAGCAGACTTAAAGACAGGAAAAATCTCTATTACATCTCCAATAGCAAAAGGACTTTTAGGAAAGAAAGTAGGCGAAATAGCAGAGATAGAAGTGCCAGCAGGTAAGATGAAATTAGAAATCACTAACATAACAAGAGATTAGTTTATGGCATCAATATTTACAAAAATAATAAATGGAGAAATACCTTCCTACAAAATAGCAGAAGATGAAAAATGCTATGCGTTTTTAGATATTGCTCCTTTGGCAGAAGGACATACATTAGTTGTTCCTAAGCAAGAAGTAGATTACATATTTGATTTGGACGATGAATTGCTAACACATCTTCATCTTTTTGCAAAAAAAGTAGCAAAAGCAATGAAAGAAGTAATCGAATGTGAAAAAATAGGAATGGCGGTTATAGGGTTAGATGTTAGACATACACACATACACCTTGTACCGTTGAAAGAAGTGGGGGATTTGAATTTTGCAAGACCAAAATTAGAACTACCAAAAGAAAGAATGCTAGAAATAGCAAATCTTATTTCTTCAAAAATAAAATAATACAAAAAATAGCTCAAAAATTATTTATTCTGAAATTTTTGAGCTATTTTTGTAACTTAGAAATAAAACAGTATTAATTAAAAATAGTTCTTATGAAAAAATTACTTTTATCTTTTGTAATTGCAGTTTTACTGCTATCGGGAGTAAAAGCACAAGACACCATCAGTATAGCTAATGGTACGACATACAACAATAGTATGGCGATAGGAGGCTACTATGGTTTTCATACAGGTGCTTATCTTTACACTTCTGATGAAATGTTAAATCAAGGAGGAACAATTAACTCCTTGTTATTTCAAATGGAAACAGCAGGTTCAGGCTCAAATAGAACCTTAAAAATCTACTTAAAAGAAGTAGTAGATGAATCACTTCCTCATTCATTGGTTTTTGCCGATTTATTAGAAGGAGCTATGTTAGTTTACGATCAACCTATTACCGAACTAACATCAAATTCTTGGAATGAGTTTATATTTGATACCCCATTTGTTTATACAGGAATAGGAAACCTTTTGGTTATCTATGAATCAACAGGTTGTTCACCAAGTGGAGGTTGTCAAACATATATGTATTTTGATAATTCTATTTCAGGTAAAGGTTGGGCTAGAACCTCTGATTATTCTCCAATGGATTATAATATTCCACAATCCAAAAATAATGGTTACAGGGCAAATGTTAAATTTGTTTATACAGCAATGCCAGAAGATTTCTGTATGCCTGTATCAGACTTAGTTGTTTCAAACCTACAAATGAGTTCAGCCGATGTTAGTTGGGAGGGAACAGCAGACGAATACGCTTATGAATTAAAATTAGCAAGTGAAGCTTGGACAAGTGAAAATGTAGAAAGAGGTGCTGTTAATTCATCATTTATTACATTTACAGGTCTTAATCCTACAACGAACTACAATGTAAGAATAAAAGCAGTTTGTTCAGAAGACAACGAAAGTACATGGATGACAACAAGCTTTAAAACAACATGTCTTGATTTGATAACAGAACTACCTTACATAGAACATTTTCAAAATGGATTAGATTGTTGGCAAATAATGCGTGAAAGCTATAGTAGTTATGGCGATCATCTAGGGCCGATGATGGAAGGAGATGTTGCAAAATTTGGAGAAGGCATGAGTATGATGGCAATATCTGCACCATTCCAAGAACCTATCTACAATCTAAGAGCTTATCTTGAAATGCGCAGTCTTGCATACTATGGAGTAGACCATTTAACTGTAGGTTATGTAACAGATTTATCAGACACAACAACATTTGTTCCAATACAAACATTTTCAGCAGATGTTAATTCAGGTTGGCAATCAAGAATGGTATCATTTGAGAATGTAGAAGTAAATGACGAACAAACATATTATATAGCAGTAAAATTAGATGGTTCTTCTTCTACATATTTTTACATTAGAAGATTTGAAGTAGAAATGTTACCAGATTGTCCTGCACCAGACAGAACAAGCGTAACGGTAGCTCCATCAGCAGAAACAGCACAAGTTTCATGGTTAGATACAGATCCTTCTCATAGTGCTTGGAATGTATATTACAGAGAATTACCATCTGACGAAGAACCAACAGACGATTGGATAATACAAAATGCAGACGCAACAATTGTAGTTTTGGAAAACCTTACACCACAAACAACATATCAAGCATTTGTTGTTACAGATTGTGGAACAGGAGATATAAGCGATAAAACAGATACAGTTGTCTTTACTACCACAGCAACAGCGGTAGAATTACCATACATTCAAGATTTTGAAGATATGGATAATTTATCAGGTATTCTTTTAACTCAAATAGCAGGAAATAACTCTTGGCATATAGGAAGTGCAGTTGCGTATATGACAGAAGGAGAAGAAAGTGGTTCTTCATTATACATATCAGGAGACAATGGAGCATCAAATACATATACAAACTCTACATCAGTTGCTTTAGCATCTATTATAGTTGATTTTTCTGAACAAGCAGAATACATAATGGAGTTTGACTTGAAAGTAAAAGGAGAATATAGTTATACTCCATACGATTATTTTAGAGTATATGCACTTGACGCATCACAACCACTTTCAAACTATGCAAGTGGAACAGCACTTTGTTCTCAAAAAGCAAACATTCTAAATTGGGAACATCAAACAATCACATTCCCTGCTGAATTTATTGGAACAACTAAAAATATCATTTTATTGTGGTATAATGATGGTTCAACCCAAAATAATCCACCTGCAGCAGTAGATAATATACATATCAGAGCAACAAACTGTGTTCCAGCAGAAAATGTAGCACTTGTATCAACAGAACAAAACTCGGCAACAATTTCTTGGGAAGGTACTGCAGAAAGTTATATCGTTACATACTACAAAGCATCAGAACCAACAGAAGTAATGACAGAAGATGTGTATGATGCAACAATTGAATTAACAGACCTTGAAGGCTCAACAGAATATGTAGTTACTATTACATCTGTTTGTGGAGACGAAACATCACGACCAACAGACGCATTACATTTCATAACAGATTGTGCACCTATTACAGACGATGTATGGTTTGAAAACTTTGATGCAGCGTATGGTAGTGAATCAGCCGCAAACCAAATGTTTATGTGTTACGATGTCTTGGTTTCAACACCAGCAAACAATGGAACATTTCCAAGAATCTATCATCAAGGATATGCACCTGCTGCACATTCAGGAGCAGTAACCCTTGAATTTAAAGGACCAGGATTATTGGCATTACCAGAATTTGACAGACCATTAAATACATTAAGATTTGAATTCTATGCTAATACAACAGCATCTTCGGCTGCAACAGCAGGAGTAATGGAAGTAGGGCTAATTACAGACGAAATGGATTCAACTTCATTCATTCCTTTACAAACTGTTGAACCAGTAGGATTCTCACGTTCAGGTTCATTCTTGGTAGGACCATTTGACTTTGATCAATTATCATATACAGAAGGAAGAATAGCATTACGCTATACACCAGAACCAGCAAACTACGGAGAATCTTGGAATCTTGATGACTTTAAAGTAATACCTATTCCAGCATGTCCATCTCCTGTAGAAAATAGTGTAGTTGTTTCAAACGTAACAGACGTATCTGCAACAATATCATGGACAGATACAGATGAAACACACAACGCTTGGATTGTTTACTATAAATCAGAAGATGAAGAAGAATATACCTCAGTATCAGCAACAGAACAAAGCATTACACTAACAGGACTTGAAGCCATTACTTCATATTCAGTATATGTTCAAACAGATTGTGGAACAGAAGATAACGTATCAAGAACTAATATAGTTTCATTCTCAACAATAGCAACACCTATTACAGACTTCCCATACTATCAAACATTTGAAGATTTGGAAAGCAATCCTGCATCATTTGAATTTAGAAATGAATACGTAAATGAATGGTATGTAGGAACAGCAACAGGAGTCCCTTCAGATGAAGAAGAAACAACAACATCTCTATATATTTCTAATGACCAAGGAGTAAGCAATGCTTATTCAGTTAGTGATGGCTCTTATGCAAGTGCAATTATGCCGGTTACTTTTGGAGAAAGTAGTGAATACATACTATCATTTGATTACAAACTGATAGGAGAAATTAGTTATGGTTCTCAATACGACTACTTTATGTTGTTTATGTGTGATGGTGGTGTAAATATTCCATCAAATGGACAACCACAAGGCGAAGGAGTAACAGTATTGATGGATAAAACAACAGATGTACCAGCATGGACAAATGCATCAATATCTCTTTCAAACGTTAGCAACACTACAAAACAAATTGTCTTCTATTGGAGAAATGATAGTTACGGAGGTACTAATCCACCGATAGCAATCGACAATATTTCAATAGTAGGAGTAGATTGTGCAAGCCCAACAAACCTTGCCTCTACAACAATCACAGCAAATGAAGCTACATTAAGCTGGCAAGAAAATGGCTCAGCAACATCATGGACTATATTCTATAAATCAGAAAACGAAACAGAATATTCATCAGTTGTAGTTAGTGAAAATCCTGCTACAATAACAAACCTATCACCAGCAACAACATACACAGCATACGTAGTTGCAGATTGTGAAGGTGAATTTTCAGGAGCAAGCAATAATATTTCATTCATAACAGAATGTGCTACAATAGATGAGTTCCCATACTATCAAGGATTTGAAACAAACCCTGTTGCATGTTGGAATGCTCAATTGATTTCTGGAACTGAAAATTGGGAAGTTAGAAATAGTTTAGGATATGCTGCCGCCTATGAAGGACTTAAAATAATGGCAGTAAACTTTACCTCAGGTAATGCAAGACTTACTACACCAATATTTGACCTAACTTCATTGGAAAATCCAAGTGTTAAGTTTGCATATTACAATTCTGCTTATGGAGGAGTTTGCGAAGAAATAAGACTTCAATACAAAGCAAATGCAGACGCAGAATGGACAGACATAACTGTAATAGATACTCCTCACGGTGAATGGACATTAGATTCAATTGCCTTACCAAACCCATCTGAAACATATCAATTAAGTTTCCTTGTAATAGGACACTATGGAAATGGTGCAGCAATAGACGCTTTCCAAATTTATGATTGTGAAGATTGTGAAGAAGGAGGAGAATTACCACAACCATGTGAAGCTCCAACAGCATTAACAGTAAGCAATATTACAGAAACCTCAGCAGAAGTTTCTTGGGAAGGTGAAGCAGAAGTATATGAAGTAAGATTCAATGCCTTAGTAACCGAAAGTGTAATAGGAAACGATATTCAATACACAGGATTGATTCCAAACACTCTTTACATGGTTGAAGTAAGAGCAGTATGTGGTGTACAAACATCAGAATGGGTTTCAACAACATTCGCAACACTTGAAGAAATTGTAACACCAGAGCCATGCGATGCACCAACCAACCTTTCAGCAAGCAACATCACAGAAACCTCAGCTGAAATCACATGGAATGGCACAGCATCTACATACGAATTCAAACTAAACGGAGACGAAGCAGAAACCCTTACAACAACTACAAAAACATTAACAGGCTTAACACCAAATACCGCTTACACAGTAGAAGTAAGAACAATATGCGAAGACCAAACATCTGATTGGGTAAGCACAAACTTCACAACACTTGAAGAACAAATTGTGATAGTTGAAGGCGAAGTAACAACAAGCCCAGCAACAGAAGTAGGAAACACATCTG
>CALGEC010000052.1 GCA_937881815.1 uncultured Bacteroidales bacterium | reverse complement strand
TGATTTCGCTCAATTTTGGTCAAGGAACTACTTTTTTTCGCAAAATGAAATTTTCTCAAAATAAAGATTTTTACCTCCTAAAAGTTTGTTTGAAGTTTTTTTGTGCTTTAAAGAAATAGTCTTACCTTTGCAAGCAGAATTTTAACGACATAAAAAAGCGTTTTTGCTTATTATTATACGTCTGAAATCTCGACAATTTCAAACAATATGCTAATAAGAATAAGTGGAAAACGCTCACGAGTATATCGTGGGCTTTTCTTATTTAGCATATTAGGTAGTCGAGAACCTCAGACGTTAGTAAGATAAGGCTCACGTCTTTTTTTAATGCCTTTTTATTCGACAATGATTTAAAAATAAATTAAAAAAAAAATACTTGTGATGAATAATTTTAATTTAGATCCTCTTACTATCACCCTCACCTTAATAGTTGTTGTAGTGTATGTTGTTTCTGCTATATATGTGTGGCAGAAGAAAAAACAAAATAAGTTAGAAACAAAAAGACGTTGGATTGAACAATTACCTTCTTTTGTATCTACTTGTGGAGTATTAGGAACTTTTATTGGTATTACAATAGGGCTTGTTGGCTTCAATGCCGAAAATATTCAAGATAGTATACCTACTTTGTTAGAAGGTATGAGTACAGCATTCTTTACTTCACTTGCGGGAATGATAGGTTCGCTATTGCTATCAAAACAAGTGAATAGTTACTTTGATGATATTGACAAAGGAGTTTCTGATACGCAATCTGCAACAGCAATGATAGTAAATGTTGTTCAACAACTTGTTAGTGAAAATCAAAAACAAAGTGCTTTTTTAGATACTATCACAAAAAGGGTAAGTAATATTGAAAAAGATGTTATTCCGATTATCAAACAAACGCAAACTAATACCGATAATATTGTAAATATCATTCAATCCAATGAGAAAGAATTTGCAAATATTGTTCCTGTAATTCAAAAGATGAACTCAAATTTAGATGAAATATTAAGCTTAGAATTAGCTTTACCGAAACAAATAAATGAAATGTCGGAAAAATATGTTTCTAAATTAACAGATGAAATACATAATGAATTTATAGGCATTGAGAATGCTATGAATAAAACCGATAATTTGTTGGAAATGAAATTCAATGAGTTTACTGAACTTTTGAAAAAAAGTAATACAGAGGCTTTAGTCGAAGTAATGAAGAATGTAACGGAAGAATTTCAAAAACAAATGGGTAGTCTCATCAATAAACTTGTTAAAGAAAATTTTGATCAACTAAATAAGAGCATTGAGCAACTTAATATTTGGCAAAAAGAAAATAAAGAAATGATAGTTTCTTTAACAAAACAATATAAGCAAATGGCAGATGATTTTGATGCAACATCTACTACATTGACTAAGGTTGGAGGAGATACTAAACTTTTAGTAAGTGAAGGAGGAAAACTTAGACAAATTATTGACGCATTAAATAAGGTTTTTATAGAAGATACGAAATTTATTGAGATTACTACTAAGTTGGAAGAAACAGTTGTTTTAACAAAAGATAATATGCAAAAATTCGATGATTCTACAAATGTGTTAAATGAATGGGTGAAAAAACAAAGAGATTTTGTAGAAGGGGTATATCTTTTGATAAATAAACTTGATGAAATTAACAAGATAAATGATTATAGTGAGGAATTTTGGAAAAGCACTAAAAAAGGTTTGAATGATGCAGTTGGAAGCATACAAGGAAGTATAGAAAAATTGAATGATGAATTAGGTAAAATCGATGAACTTTTTTATGAAAGATTAGCTACTACATTATCAGAATTAGATAGATGTATTGAAGCTATGATTAACGGAAAGGGGTAGAGTATGTCAAAGTCTAATGTATGGATATCAGTTTCAGACCTTATGACAGGATTAATGATTATATTTTTATTCGTTGCAATTTCTTACATGGTACAAGTTAAGAATAATCAAAAAGTTCTTGAAGGTTATATGGAAACTAAGGAAAACCTTCACGATAAATTAGTAGATGAATTTAAAAATGATACAACAAAATGGCAAATGTCTATTGGTAAGGATTTGACAATTAAATTTGATAATCCAACTGTATTATTTGATTCGGGAGAATGGGAATTAACTTCATCATTTAAAAACATTTTACAAGATTTTTTGCCTCGCTACTTTAATATTTTATTAAAAGATTCTTTACGAACAAAGATTCAAGAAATACGAATTGAAGGTCATACTGATGATGTTCCTATCCCAAAGTTACATAATGATCCATATATTGCTAATATTATTCTTTCTCAACAAAGAGCATTAAGTGTAGTAAAGTATTTTAGAGAATTACCCGTATTTAAACAATACACAAAGGAGGAGCAGAATTTAATTGAGTATTGGTTAATTGCAAGTGGTTTTTCTTATGGAAAATCATTAGATGATAATGGCGAATACACGTTTAAAACAAAAAATAATATAAATAAGGATTTGTCAAGGCGTGTAGAGATTCGTATTGTGACAAATGGAGATATAGAAATAGAGAAATTTATGAAAAATTAAAAAGATATATTTTAATGAAAGGAGAGGTAATCTGTGATTTTAAAAACTTTAAAACTGCATTAGAAAATCTTGGATATACAATACCACAAGGAAACCAAAGAAAAATAGGTGGAAAGGATTTAGTAAGTCTTAATAAAGATGAAGTTAAGTTCGAGATAGATAATTCTGGAGATTTTTATTTAGCTTTTAAAAATGGGAAAAAGCAAAAAGTATTTTTATACAAAAAAGAATATCATATATCTGGTTACAAAAATAGTAAGCCGAGGTATCATGTAAAAAAATGTCGTACATTTCATGACTATTCAGAAAGTTTGTATCGAGTAGCCAATACAGGAAGTGTAATTGTTTGGGATATGGATATAGGTGAAAATGTTGAAGTTTCGGAACTTCCATTATGTAAAAATTGCCTTGAATTATTAAAAGCAGAGAATAGTAATTGTACACCTCCTCAAACGTCTAAGCAATTTGAAGATAAAAATACTGATTTGAAAGGTTATTTATGGAAATGGAAAGAAATATCGAAAAAATATAGAGAAAAGCAAAATTATACTTGTGAAATTTGTGGGTTCCATGCGGACAATAAGATAGATAAGCAGTTCATACAAGTTCATCACAAAGATGGAAATAAAAAAAATAATGAAGAAAGTAATTTGCAATGTTTGTGTATTGAGTGTCATTCTAATATAAATTCACGACATCAAGAAAATTTCTCAAAAGGAACAAATAAGGCTAAATTAGATTCGTTTATTAAAAAATATAGATAATATTATTTCTTATTACTTGCGACTAACAAATGAGGAAAAGACTTCAATGCAAAAAGTGATTAAGCAATAAAGAAAAGCAAAAAGGCTGATTCAAATAATAAGAATCAGCCTTTTATTTTTTTTAATTACTTTTTAAGTTGTTTTTATCTTTAATGTTACTATCTTAATCTATCAATTAAATATCTCTTACGAGCAAAGAAAATAAATCCTACAACACCTAAAAGATTTACTACGGCAGAAACCCAAAACGATGCATTGTATCCAAAATATTCTACTACAATTCCTCCGATCAAAATGCCTAATCCTACTCCTACGTCCCAAGAAATAAGTAAGGAAGAATTAGCTGTGCCACGTTGAGAGTGTGGTGCAAGATTTATATACATTGTTTGAAAAGCAGGAAACATATGTCCGTTTCCTAATCCTATGATAAGAGCAGCAGAATAATAGCCAAAGGAATTATTTACTGCTGCAAAAATAAAATATCCTACAAGAGAAATCAATATTCCTATTGAAGCATTTTCTACAATCTTGCCTTTGCTTAATGATTTATTACCTATTAAGCGTGAACATATCAATCCCAAAGACATTAACAAGAAAAACAATCCCGTTCCGCTTGTTATTCCTAATTGTTCTTTACCATAAATAGCTATATATGTAGAAAGTATTCCGTAAGAAAAAGCAAAACAAACCATTGTTAAGGATTGACTCCACGCTTTCAATAAGAAAAATCTATCTAACGAGATTACCTTTTTGTCTTTTATCAATTCTCTTTTCTCTAATTTTACTGTGGCGTTTATAATCAATCCTATGCCCGCCACAACCATAGAAATAGCAAATATCAAATCAAAATTGTGAGTTAGTTGATAAATATATATTGCAACCGAAGGGCTAATTGCTGTTGCAATATTATTACTTAATCCGTAATATCCTATTCCTTCTGCTCTCCTTGAAGGATGCAAAACATCTATTGCAACTGTGCTATTTGCAACTGTTGTCGCTCCAAAAGGGGCTCCGTGAAGTGTTCTAACAATTGCAAACAAAAGTAAAGAGCCTGCAACTAAATAGCCAGCGAAGAAAATAAACATTAGAAAAAAACAAATCAAAAGGACTTGTTTTCTTGGATATGAATCTACAATGAAGCCGCTAAAAGGACGAATTAAAAGAGCTGTCAGTGTGTATCCTGAAAGCACTACTCCTATTACGTGTTTATCCGCAGCAAATGTTTCACTAAGATAAATAGGCAACAAGGGTGTTACCAACATAAAAGAGAAAAATATCATAAAGTTGGCAAGCCATACTTTTATGTAATTGGAATTCCAAAGTTTTTCTTCTTTCATAGAAATTATTTTAGAGATAAGTATCTTTTTTCATTTTCTTAATAGAGACAACTAATACCCACAATGAGACAAAAGCTGATAAAAAGTCGGCTACTGCTGTTGATAGCCACACGCCATTAAGACCTAAGACAAGCGGCATTAGATAAAGTGCAGGAATTAAAAATAATAATTGTCGCGTTAAAGAGAGAAATATCGCTATTTTAGCTTTTCCAATTGCTTGGAAGAAGTTTGAAGCTACTATTTGCATTCCTACAATAGGAAAGGCTAACATAAATAATCTAAATCCGGTGATTGAGAGATTTATCATTTCTTCATCGTTTGTGAAAGCAGAGGCTATTAGTCTTGGACACAACTCTGCAACTAAGAATCCTATGGTTGTGATTACAAATCCTGCTATCATTCCTTTTTTTAGTGTAGCTAAAACTCTGTGTTGAAGCTTTGCTCCATAGTTATAACCTATAATCGGTTGCATTCCTTGAGTTAGACCGAGTATAATCATAACAAATGTAAATGCAATGCTATTTATGATTCCGTATGCACCTATTGCTAAATCTCCTCCATATTTTTTTAGTTGTATATTCACTATTATAACCACTAAACACGCAACAAGATTTGTCATAAAAGGCGACATACCAATAGCACACGCATCGAAAACTATTTTTTTCTTTAATTTGAAGCAATCTTTTGTAAAGTGTACAATTTGATTTTGTTTTAAGAATATAAAAATCAAAACAAAGGTTGCAATTATTTGTGTTATTACTGTTGCCCAAGCTGCTCCTGCTATTCCCCATTTAAAGACTAAAATAAATAATGCGTCTAAGACAGCATTCAACCCTACGGCAAATATCGTTACATACATCGCTTTTGTTGGATAACCTGCCGAACGCAATACTGCATTCAAGCCTAAGTAAAGGTGAGTAAAGACATTTCCAATTAAAATAATGAACATATATTCTTTTGCATAGCCTACGGTTTGCTCACTTCCACCAAGTGCATATAAAATCGGTTCTAAAAATGGCAAACACGCAATTGTAAAAAGAATTCCAAAGATAAGATTGAGTATTATTACATTTCCTAAAACAAGTCGTGCGGTTTTGTAATCTTTTTCGCCTAATTTGATTGAGGTTAAGGCCGATGCTCCAACTCCAACTAAGGCTCCAAATGCCGCAGCTAAATTCATAAAAGGAAAAGTCAAAGCTAAGCCTGAAATTGCTAAGGCTCCAACCCCTTGTCCTATGAATATTCTATCTACAACGTTGAATAAACTTGATGCAATCTGTGCAATAATTGCAGGAGTTGCATATTGCAACAACAATGTGCTTATTTTCTCTCTGCCTAAGATTAAGGCTTTTTCTTCATTTACTTTCATAATCGGGTGCAAAATTACAAAAAAATAAGGTGTATCACATTCGATACACCTTATTTTTTATTTTATGATATTTTATTATCCTAAAAATGCTAACAATACCCCTGCTGCAACTGTTGAGCCTATAACTCCTGCAACGTTTGGTCCCATTGCGTGCATCAACAAGAAGTTACTTGGATTTGCTTCTTGTCCTACGTTTTGAGAAACACGTGCTGCCATTGGCACAGCCGATACTCCCGCAGAACCAATCAAAGGATTGATTTTATTTTTAGAGAATACGTTCATTAATTTTGCAAACAATACTCCCGAAGCACTACCTAAAGCGAAAGCAGTTACTCCAAGAACAAGAATTAACAAAGTTTGTGGGTTAAGGAATGATGTTGCGGTTGCAGTAGCTCCCACAGATATTCCTAAGAATATTGTACAAATATTCATTAATTCATTTTGTACTGTTTTGCTTAAACGTTCTGTAACTCCACATTCACGCAAAAGGTTTCCTAACATCAAGCAACCTACAAGCGGTGCTGCTGCTGGTAACAATAAAGCAATGATTGCTGTTACAAGAATTGGGAAAATAATTTTTTCAGCCTTTGACACCTTACGCAATTGCTTCATTACAATTTGACGTTCTTTTTCTGTAGTCAACGCTTTCATAATAGGAGGTTGAATAACCGGTACTAACGCCATATAAGAATAAGCTGCAACGGCGATAGGTCCCAATAATTCAGGTGCTAACTTAGATGTAAGATAAATTGCAGTAGGACCATCAGCTCCACCTATGATTCCGATAGAACCTGCTTGTTCGTATGTAAATCCTAACGCTAATGCGCCAAAGAAAGTTGCGAAGATTGCAACTTGTGCTGCTGCTCCAAGAAGGAAACTCTTTGGATTTGCCAACAATGGTCCGAAATCTGTCATTGAACCCACACCAAGGAAAATCAAACATGGATAAATACCAAGTTTAACTCCAAGATACAAGTAGTCAAGTAAGCCAACGTTATTTGCATCTGCAAAATCTTTCCAATGAACGTGTCCTTCTGCAAAAAGTTCAGGGTGATATAATCCTGCTCCTGGAAGATTTGTCAAAAGCATTCCAAAAGCTATAGGAAGTAATAAAAGAGGCTCAAACTTTTTTACAATAGCAAGGTAAAACAATACAAATGATACTAATATCATTACAAGACATAACCAATTGCCTTCAAGTTGAGCAAATCCCATACTTCCCAAAAATTCCGACATCTTATCACCTATTGATATTTCTCCTGCCATTGTAAGTGTAGGCACAAGCAATACCATAAGCAAAAGGGCGAAACACTTTATTATATTTGATTTAGAATTTTTCATTTTTCGTTTTGTTTTTTTATGAATTATGCTAAATCTACTAAAGCGTCATCTTGAGCAACGGTTTGTCCAACAGAAACATAAATAGCTTTAACTTGTCCGTCTTTTCCTGCCATTATGTTGTTTTCCATCTTCATTGCTTCCATCACAATCAAGACATCTCCTTTTTTAACTTGATCTCCTTCTTTTACATTAATAGAAACAATTGTTCCTGGCAAAGGAGATTTGATTGCTTGTTTGCTTGCAGCTTGCACTGGAGCAACAGGCGTATTTCCTTTCGGATTTGGAGTTTGCATATGTGGAGCAGAAGGAATTGCTGCTTTTCTTGCAACAGGTGCTGCCTTAGGAGCATCTTTCTTTTCATAAACTACATCGTATGAAATACCATTTACTTCCACAGTTGCTTTATTATGTTCTGTAACATTTACAGTTACATCGAACGGTTGTTCGTCTATGGTTATTTTAAACTTATTCATAATTTCTACTACTTAGTAAAGTTTCTCATATTATAAATCTTAGAACTCCAAGGAGAGTATCTTTTTTCTACTTCCTCTATTGTGATCACGTGAGGCTCCTCATCGTGTGCATCAAAGTAAAGATGCATTGCCAAAGCGATTGCTGCTTGTTCGTGAGATGTAGGATGTTCATTTGTAGATGTCTTTTCTACTGCTTTAACTTCCGCTTTCGCACTATCAACTGCTGGTTTTTTATCCTTTAAACCTACTGCCCAAGACAATAATTTTATGAATAAAATCAATCCAACTAAGATAAGGAAAGTCATTCCTATACCTGCGCCACAAACAACTCCGGCAAATCCCCAATCAATACTTAATAACATCATAATTATAATGGAATATTAGAATGTTTCTTCATTGGATTAGTTACGCGTTTAGTTTGTAGAGATTGGAAAGCACGGATTACTCTGAAACGAGTATTTCTTGGCTCTATCACATCATCTATATAACCATACGAAGCTGCTTTATATGGATTTGCAAATGCGTTATTGTATTCGTTTTCTTTATCTGCAACAAATTTTGCTTTTGCTTCTGGATCTGTTATTGCAGACATTTCTTTTCCATACAACACTTCAACAGCTCCTTTTGCTCCCATAACCGCAATTTGTGCAGTTGGCCAAGCGTAGTTAAAGTCTCCTCTTAATTGTTTTGAAGACATCACATCGTGAGCTCCACCGTATGATTTACGTAATGTTACTGTAACTTTTGGAACTGTTGCTTCTCCGTAAGCGAACATAAGTTTTGCTCCGTGAGTGATAATTCCACCATATTCTTGTACTCTTCCTGGTAAGAATCCTGGAACATCAACAAGTGTAAGGATAGGAATATTGAAACAATCGCAGAAACGAACAAAACGAGCTGCTTTTCTTGAAGCTTCAATATCTAAAACTCCCGCAGAAACGTTTGGCTGGTTTGCTATAACTCCTACAGATGCTCCACCCATACGGCAGAATCCTACTATAATATTACGTGCATAACGTTCGTGTACTTGAAGGAATTTACCATCGTCAACAATTGCTGTAATAACTTCCATCATATCATAAGGAAGGTTTGGATTATCAGGAATGATGCTGTTTAATCTGTCTTCCAATCTATCAAATGGGTCATTACATACTGTTGTTGGTGCTTCTTCTAAGTTATTGCTTGGAAGATATGAAAGTAATTCACGAATTGTTGCAATACCTTCTTCTTCTGTTTGTGCTAAGAAGTGAGATACACCTGACTTTGTTGAGTGGATTTCTGCACCTCCTAAATCTTCTGTTGTGATATCTTCACCTGTTACAGTTTTTACAACTTTTGGTCCTGTAACAAACATATATGATGTTTGATCAGACATCAAAATAAAGTCAGTTAAGGCTGGTGAATAAACCGCTCCACCTGCACAAGGGCCAAAAATAGCAGATATTTGAGGAACTACTCCTGATGCTAAAATGTTTCTTTCAAATATTTCAGCATATCCTGCAAGTGAATTAACTCCTTCTTGAATACGAGCTCCACCTGAGTCGTTCAATCCAATAACAGGAGCACCTACTGTCATAGCTTTATCCATTACTTTGCAGATTTTTTCTGCCATCATTTCAGATAAAGCTCCTCCGAACACAGTAAAATCTTGTGCAAAGACAAATACCAAACGTCCGTTAATTGTTCCTTGTCCTGTAACTACACCATCAGAAAGAAATTTAGTGTCTGCCATTCCGAATTCTGAACATCTGTGTGTTACAAACATGTCAAATTCTTCAAAACTGTCTTGATCTAACAACAGTTCGATTCTTTCTCTTGCGGTTAATTTACCTTTTGCATGTTGAGAGTCTATTCTTTTTATTCCACCTCCCAACTTTGCCTTTTCTCTGTTGTCAAGCAATTGCTTGATCTTTTCTTCAAAAGCCATTACTTTAAGCTTAAAATATTATTATTTAAAAAATTATTTACAGCAAAGTTCTGTTAAAACGCCCATTGTTGATTTTGGGTGTAAAAAACCTATGTTTAGGTTTTCTGCTCCTTTTCTTGCTTGTTTGTCAATTAACTTCACACCATTTTCTTCTGCATCTTTTAACGCTTGATCAGTGTTTTCTACTGCGAAAGCGATGTGGTGTACTCCTGGACCTTTCTTTTCAATAAATGAAGCAATAGTGCTATCAGGACTTGTAGCTTCTAATAACTCTATTTTAACTTCTCCTACTTTAAAGAAAGCAGTTTTAACTTTTTGGTCTGCCACTTCTTCAATGTTGTAGCATTTTAATCCCATTACTTCTTCCCAATACTTGATAGCTTCTTCTAAATTAGAAACTGCTATCCCAATGTGTTCAATATGTGTTGGTGTCATGATAATTTGATGTTTTGTTTTATGTTTGAAATTTATAAAAATAATTTTGCAAAATTACTGACTTTTTGATTACAAACAAAAAAAACTTACAAATAAATTTGCAAGTTTTTTTATATATCTTTTGTTTATTTATTTTTTTCTTTGTTTCAATAAATTATTCCTTTAATTTAAAAATTTATTTCTTTGCTTTATTTTACTAATTCTTTGTTTTATTTTCGTATTTTATTCCATAGGCAACCGATTCTAATTGCATAAGTTGATCTCTCTTTGATTGCTTTGGTGAATATACAAAACAATCTATCATAACTAAGCGTTGCCCTTGGCTATCTTTGAAACAATAATTAACAAATGGTCCTCCCATAAAGTCATTAAACAATCTCCACAATCCACGTGTTTCAATTGCTGTTATTTTATCTTCTCCTATTTGAACGGTATCGCTAATAAATCCGAAACGATGTTCTGTTCCCATATAAGATCCGCGTGTTGGACCCGGAATATATTTCTTTGCCAACTCATCTCTAAGAGCTATTATATTTTCTTGGCTAAATTGGTCTTCATTCTTGTAATCCATTGCGTAAATCATAATATTTAAGCTACAATCTTTTGGTTCTTTTCTTAGCCAAGCAAAGTTCTCTTCATTAACTGCGAGATAAAATTCTTCGCTTAAAGTTAAATGAAATCCAAATTTGCTTTTCAATTTACGAGTTATGTCAGTATTTTCAAGTTTCTTAAAAGCTGAATTTACTCTTCTATGTTCGTTATCGTAGAATTGTTTCTTTATTAAATCGGAATGCCTTTGCAGTAAAGCAAATAAAGAATCCCTATTATCAACTGAAAATTCAAAATAAGCTTGTGGGTAAGATTTATAGTCTAATCTTTGTTTCAATTTATTCGGATTACCAGCTTTAAGATCTATTATAATGATATTACGATGTTTTGTAAACATTTCCGAATTGAAAAAGCCAGTTGGATTCATTTGAACAATATCAAAAAGTGGTTCTGGTTGAGCAAGCCACGGGCAAGCTTTCATAAAATATTTGCCAACAGAGTCTTTTATTTCTCCTTTATAGACCTCATCAGGTATTACCAATATTGCTTCCAAGGTTTTACCACCCGAAGAAGGCAATCCTTTTGATTCAATATCTTGTTGTGTTTTTTCTTTTGAGCAAGAAGTCATTAAGCATGAAAACACCAAAAATAGAACAATAAATCCTAAAAATCCATTACTTTTCATAGTCGTTAGTCAAATTATTTGTTTAATTGACTGCAAAATTAACAATTTCTTTCGTAACTTTGCACCTTAAAAATATTTTTTATGTTAGAGAAATTAGAAGCAATCAACGAAAAGTTTCTTGAAATAGAGAAACAAATGAACGATCCTGAGGTAATGAACGACATGAAACATTACGTCAAGTTGAGCAAAGACTATAAAGATTTACAGCCAATCATAGCTGCATACAAGGAATATAAGAATGTATTAGAGAATATAGATAATGCCAAATTTGTATTGAACAACGAAAAAGACGAAGAGTTCAGAGATATGGCAAAAGAAGAGTTGAGCGAATTAACATCTAAGAGAGATACAATGGAAGATGAAATTCGTTTGATGCTTATCCCTTCTGACCCACAAGATGGAAAGAATGCAATCTTTGAAATACGTGCAGGAACAGGTGGAGACGAAGCAAGTATTTTCGCAGGCGACCTTTACAGAATGTACACTAAGTTCTTTGAGAAAAAAGGCTGGAAAGTAGAAGTTGTAGACTTTACAGAAGGAACCGTAGGTGGCTACAAAGAAGTTGTTTTGAATGTATCGGGAGAAGGAGTCTATGGACAAATGAAATATGAGTCAGGAGTACATCGCGTACAAAGAGTTCCTCAAACCGAAACCCAAGGAAGAGTTCACACATCTGCTGCATCGGTTGTAGTTTTACCAGAAGCCGAAGAATTTGATGTTGATTTGAAGATGAGCGATATAAGAAAAGACACATTCTGTTCCTCAGGTCCGGGAGGTCAATCGGTGAATACGACCTATTCAGCTATTCGTTTAACTCACATTCCAACAGGAATCGTGGTTTCTTGTCAAGACCAAAAATCACAAATCAAAAACTTTGACAAAGCCTTAGTTGTTTTGCGTTCACGTTTATTTGAATTGGAATACAACAAATACTTAGAAGAAATATCTTCTAAAAGAAAAACTATGGTTTCAACAGGAGACCGTTCGGCTAAAATCAGAACTTATAATTATCCTCAATCAAGAGTAACCGACCATAGAATAAATTGGACAATGTATAACTTACCTGTCTTTATGGATGGTGACATTCAAGACGTGTTAGATGCACTTCAACTTGCTGAAAACGCAGAAAGATTGAAAGAAGCAGTAAGTTAATAAAACAATTCGCAACATAATAATAAGAAGAATCTGTCGTTTTATGAAAATACAAACAATAAAATAAAAATGATAAAGCACAGGTTCTTCTTATTTTTTATATTTTTAAGTTGTTTCTTAAATATTCAAGCTCAATATAGCAATTCTGTCTTAGGACAATGGAGAGATCACCTTTCTTATTATTCAACAAATTCGTTAAATAAAACAGATAACAAAATATTAGTAGGTTCTGAATCCTCTCTCTTCTATTATAATCCTTTAACAAATGAATGCGAAAGATTCTCCAAAGTAAATGGATTATCAGATGCAGGAGTTATTTTAACATCTTACGACCCTGAAACTGAAACCACAATAATCACATACGAAAATTCAAACATAGACATTGTACAAAAAGATAAAGTTTACAATATTTCTGACATTAGAATTAGAAGTATTGAAGGAAGCAAGGAAATAAACTCGATTTACTTCAACAATTCAAAAGCATATTTATCTTGTGGCTTTGGAATAGTTGTCTTAGACCTTAAAAGAAATGAAATTTATGATACTTATTACGTTGGAGAGAATAGTTCAAAAATAGAAGTCAATGCAGTAACTATAAATGACACATCTATATTTGCAGCAACCGTTAATGGACTTCTCTATGCTCCTAAAAACAGCACTGCACTTGCAGCAAGCCAAACTTGGAAAAAGGTTCAAAACATAGCAAATCAAGGAGAAGACAATTTAGAAATTACAAATCTACTTTCTCTTGGTAATGGAAAATTTCTGATTACCCTTCCAATCGCGGGAACAACTTTTTGCGATGCTTTCACCTTTGATGGCGAAGAATGGAACAAGATATTTGAAAACGAATATATCAAAAGCCTAAGACTAAGCGAAGGAAGGTTAATTAAAATCGCATACAGAAGTTTAAATATATATGATGTAAATAATTTAGTGAATGGAGGAGAAATTTATCACCTTAGTGATGAATGGAATCCTGTGCATGGCATTCATTTAGATGTTAATGATGCAATAATAGATTCACAAGATCTTTGGTTGGCTCATGAAACAAAAGGACTTATTCGCTTAAAAGATTACAGAAACGGCACACACAACAAAAGCGAGCACTTTCCTGATGGACCAAAAAGCAATCACATCTATTCTATTACTGCATCGGAAGACGGAAAAATATACATTGCTCCCGGTGGAAAAACAATTCAAAACGCACCTCACGGATTGGCCTCTGACATTTACACATTTGACGGTTGGTGGTGGCAATCTCTTTCAGAAGTTGAAGGACAAGACACAATAAAAGACTTACTTAACGTTACAATAGATCCGAATAATCCTTCTCATCTTATGGCTTCATCTTGGTGGAATGGTGTAATAGAAATCAAAGACAACAAAATAGTAAATGTATATAATTCTTCAAACACAGATAGTGTAATTCAACGACACCCTTATTGTTATAGAATTGCATCAGTACAATATGATGCATCGGGAAATCTACTAATTGCAAATTCAATGGTAGAAAACGGTTTCTGTTATTTAAACTATCACAACGAATGGGGTGGATTTGAGACTTATTCTTTTGTAGGAGAAAACGAAATCTTAGGAATGTGTTTGGATAGATTCTATCATTACAAATTGCTTTGGACAAGTAACAACAAAATATTAGTGCTAAACAACGATGGAGAAAAGATTTTGCTTGATCCAAACAAAGGAGCATTAGACGAAAGCACAAAGGTAAATTGTGTAGTTCAAGACATGGACGGAGAAATATGGATTGGAACAGACAAAGGCATAAAAGTGGCATACGGAATAGAGAATGTGTTTGAAACAAGCGATGGATTACACTCAAATACCGAATGCAACAACATCATTTATCAAGAAAACGGAATTGCACAATATCTTTTAAATTTTGAAAACATTACTTGCATAATGATTGATGGAGGAAACAGAAAATGGGTTGGTACAGAAAGAAACGGAATCTATGTTTTATCCTCAACAGGTGGTGAACAAATCTATCATTTCACAGCAGAAAACAGCCCATTGATTTCTAACCGTATCATAAGCATGGCACAAAATGGCACAACAGGCGAAGTATTTATTGGAACCGATAGAGGACTAATCTCATACAAAGCAGAATCAATAAAAGGAGCAGAAGAAACCGGAAAACTCATTGCCTACCCTAATCCATTGCGTCCTCACCATAGCGGAACAATTGCAATAAAAGGATTTGTTAGCGATTCAGACGTAAGAATTACAGACATATCGGGCAATAGCGTTGCTCACATTAAATCAATAGGAGGACAAGCCATTTGGGACGGCAAAAACTTCAACGGAGAAGATGTGGCAGCAGGCATTTATTTGATTTTTTCCTCAGCAGAAGAAGGAAAGAAAACAGCAAGTGGAAAAGTACTTATCATAAGATAAAGAAAATGCCAACTTATTGCTCAAAAGCCATAGTTCTTAGTTCAATTCCCTACTCTGAATCAAGCATAATTTGTAAATTATACACAGAAGAAGCCGGCTTAAAATCTTATATCGTTCGCTCAGCCAAGAAAAAAAACTCCCCTACTCCTACCTCACACTTTCAACCCTTAAATATCATTGATCTTGAAGCCTACAACAGCACAAAATCTCAATTAGACACAATAAAAAATTCTTCTTTAATTTTAGAAAATCAAGATTTAAGGTTCAGTATTATAAAAAATTCCCTCACATTCTTTATTGCCGAAGTAATACACCTTTCACTCAAAGAAGCAAACCCAAACAAAGAACTATTTGATTATCTATTCAATCAAATACACCTTTTAAAAAACTCAAAAGATGAAGACCTTGCTGAATTTCATCTTTACTTTATGATTCAATTTGCAGAGCATTTAGGCTTAGCCCCTATGGATAACTACTCTCCCTCAGCCATTTTATTTAATCCAAACTTAGGATTATTTTCCGAAAATGCAGAAGCAGAAAACTTTAACGCAGAATTATCATTTCAAATGCATAATTTAATATCTAATTGCAAAGAAAAAAAACATCAAAGAATCTGTAAAAATAAAATAGAACGCAATCTATTGTTAGACGCTTTAATTATATTTTACAGCATTCACATCACAAACCACCAACCAATAAAATCCCACAAAATTCTAACAACAATACTCTAAAATATTTCTTTGTTTTATTAAAATAAATCAAAGAAAAAATTAAATAAAACAAAGAAATATTTTTCTAAAACAAAGAAAAAAAAGAGCGACTCTTTTGTTTGAGTCGCTCTTTTGTGTTATTTGATTGTTAAATGTTATTCAACTATCAATTTTTGTGTGCTTACGGCTTTGTCGGTTACTATTCTTATG
>CALGEC010000051.1 GCA_937881815.1 uncultured Bacteroidales bacterium | reverse complement strand
AAATGCTGTCAATTCGTACTGTCTCATAATCTTTTATTTTAATTGTTTATAGTTTATACACTTTCCTTTTTCTGCGTCAAACTCTGCCATAAAATAAAGCTTTGTTTTTTGTTCCTCGTGATTACGAAAATGTTCGCAATAATTACGCAATGGACATTTCACGCCTGTACACGCTGTTAGTTCTTCTGGTGTTATACTCTTATCCATATTCTTTTTATTCCTGCTTCGTATTGTTTACAACAAGATTTATTTATATGTTCAAACTCCGTTTCACAACACATTGGGGCTTCGCCTAAATGTTGCGGTATATTTGCTTTGTATATGTCGCAATCGCTACAAGTAAACTCTGTTTTGTATGTCGGGTAATCTACCGCCTGATACTTCACACCGTGTATTACTACTTTTTTCATAACTATTTATTTTTTTAAAAAACATTCTTTTAAACTTTCTCTTATATATGCTCTTTCATAATTTATGCAGAGTTCAAAAACATATACAGTTCCATTCTTTTTCCTTATACTTCTTTTTTCAAATCCTAAGAATTTCAAAGATTTACCAAGAGAAATTGCATTAAGTTTTATATTTGTTAAATTATCTTGTAAAAACTGCAAGATTTGACCTGCTTGCCATTGATAAATAATAGTAGTACTATTAGAATTGTAGTCGTGTTTGTCAGGTATTCTAATGTATTCTTGTATTACATCGTGTTCAGTAGTCGCCACAAAAAACTGTCTATTGTAATCCTGCAATGCAGTTTGTTCTTCTTTTGTCATTTCATAATCATTGTTAAACTTATAGAGATAGTAAGCTTGTGCATAGATTTTGTTAATATCAATATCCTTTGAATAATTAAAATCAATTCCTTTCAACAAGAAAGATAAAAAACGAATACTTCCTGTTTCATCTGTAAGAAATTGTGTTTGGTTGGTGTTGCCTATAAAACTGCAAGTTCTTGCAAATATTTGTTCTCTTTTGGCGTAAGGTGGTCGATATTTTATTACATTTTTTGATAGGATTGCTTTTATATCTTCTAATCCTGCCTTGTTAAGTTTTACTAACTCATCATACAACACAATAAAGTTGCTGGCAAGTTGCATATACTCATCTTTACCTTGTGCAGTTTCTTCGGTGTAGTAATCTTTCAAAAATGGAGGGCATAACCAACGGCAAAAAGTGGTCTTCCCTGTATTCTGTTCTGCACCAACAAAAACGAGTATTTGCTTATTAAAGTAATTTGGCTCTAATGCACATTTAACTGCTCGCACCAGCCATTTTTTTAATTGCACAAAGAAATAATAACCTTTGTATTCTTCAACTCTTATGTACTCAGATAATTTCTTAATATAATCCGTTCCGTCCCATTCAGGAAGACTCTCGAAATAATCTTTGTAAGGATTATAGTAAGGAATTTGCTCGCTATTTAAATAAACATCAAAGTCAGATTTAGAAAATTTAAAAGAATTAGCAGATTTCATTTCAATGTACAAAGAGTTTTCTACTCTATCTGTAAAACTTTCAAAGTTTTCATTATCTATATACCTATATTCAAGTTGTTGCTTTATTATGTTAAAACGCAACTCCATAACATAGGATATATAAGTACTAATATTATCAAAGACAGGATTAGTTTGCACAGTTATTGTTTCGCTTGTGTTTGTTTCCATAATTCTAAATAAATTCGTTCATCAAAACCATAACTTTGAAGCAAACCTTTCATTCGACTTATATTGTCAGGATTGTAATCTAATGTTTCAAACAAAGACAACACAAATTTTTTATCGTTTCTTTTTTGTTCTTTCCATATTTCAAAATCTGCATTAACCATATCAGCGTGATATATGATTTTGTAAAGTTCCCCTCTCAGTTCATTGTTAGAAGTAAAGACAGTTGTGTTATAAAGTGCTTGAAGTATGGACCTTTCTTCTTTTGTCGCAAAATGTTCTTCTAACATTTGATATTGCTTATTCACTTTTTCTGCTTGCTCCTTAATTGTGTATAACAATTCTAATTGCTTTGTAACTGCAATATTATTTTTATTTTCCTGCACAAGTTTTTGAGAATATTTCTCCTGCAATGAAATTAAATAATCTATGTTGTGAATAAGTAGTTTCATAATTTAAGAATTTAAAGAAGTTTCTAATTCGGGAAAAATTTCGTTTTCAATATCAATTTCAAGATATGCTTTTCCGCACCTACGTTGTATATCGTGAAAATAATAAAGCTCCTGCAAGATATACTGTTTTTGTATTTCGTTAAGTTTTATATCTCCTTTGATGATTCGATAAAAATAAACATCTGACTTAAAACCAAAGAATTTTTTAATTTGGAATTTGAATAGTTTTTTGTGCGTTTTTGTCAAAAAATCGTATTCTTTTTGGAAATTTCTTTGCATATTTAATTTTTTTTGTAATTTTGTTGATGCAAAGTAAACGCACATTTTGTTCTTATGACTAACAATAACAGTAGTATTATTATTCTACTGCAACAAGTTGCAACAAAATTGCAACAAAATGCAAAAAATTATTTTTCGCAAAAAGAAAATAAAGTACTGAAATACAATACTTTATTTTTTTATCAAAAAAATTATTATTTTATTATAATAATAATAAACACAGCGAACATTTAAGAAAATCAAGTGTTTACTACAAAAATATTAAAAAAGTGCAACAAAAACGCAACAAAATAAAAATTAAAATATAAGAAAAATGAAGACACAATTAACACCAAAATTACCAAAATTAGTATGTTCTAAAAGTGGTTGGAGAGTAGTATATTATGAAATTCGCAACGGTAAAGCAACAAGAATAACAATAAGGGTAGAACACATCAGGAAGTGGCACAAAAATGTAACAGAAGCGAAACAAATTATAAATGAAACTATAATAAAACCAATAACAACAAAACTTTTAAGCCTAAATTTTGTTGGTAATATTTCTATTGAATCTTCTAATGTTGGAATCACGTTCAAAGAATTGATAGAAACTTATTCTATGTATTATCACTCGCAACTTGCAGAAAATTCAAATACAATTTTTACGTATGATTCATATTTGAATAATTTTAAAAAATACATTGAAGAAAAAAAACTAATGAATACCAATGTTAATGTTTGGAAAAAATCAGATATAGAAGAATACATCAATAGCAGAAAAAAAAGAGGTATTGCAAGTAGTTCATTAAATGTAAACATTGGATTTATCAAAAAAATGTTTGCTTGGGCATACGAAGAAGAAAAAATATCAAAAAATATTGCTGAAAACATCAAGAAAATTAAGAATATAGAAATAAAAGAAAAAAAAGTTTTCAGTGATTCAGAACTAAAAAAAATATCTGATTATCTATATAAAAATGATTATAATTTTTACGTATTTACACAATTGGTTTATTCGTGCTTATTACGTCCTGTTGAGATTCAACGATTACAAGTAAAAAATATTGATTTTGAGAGTAAGAAAATAATTATCGGTGGAGAAAAAACAAAAAATCACGCAAAAAGAATAATTATAATTCCTACAAATGTATGGGAAAAAACTATAAAATTTTGGGAAAAACTCAAAAATCTTAACAAAGAAATGTATTTGTTTGGCGATAATTTCTTGCCTAATAAAAAGCAAATATCAAATGCAAATACTTCTACACTTAGATGGAATAAAGTAAGAAAAGAAATAGGATTATCAGAAGAATATTTGTTGTACGGATTACGCCACACAGGAATAACAAAACTTTTAGAAAACAAAAATTTAACTCCTAATGAGGTAAGAATGCACGCTGGACATAAATCTATACAAATGACAGAACACTACGGCAGACACGTTACAGAGTCAATGGAAGAAAAATTTAGAGTAAATATACAAGGTTTTTAAAAACTAAAAGCGAGGTTTTCGCTCGCTTTTTTGTTAATTATTGATTAAGTTGTAAAATTCTTCTTCTGAAAGATAAGTATTATCAAAAGAGCCTTCAAGGTATATAATTGGAATATTGTCTTTTGATAAAGAATATAATCTTGTTTTGACATACTCAATAGAAAAAGGAGAACCATTTGTATTCATTCTTCTAAAACGATAAACAGCGTAAACAGATTTAACAGAAGAAGACACTACAAAACTTGCACTTTCGTTAGTATTTAAGTCTTTAATTTTTCTTTTGTTTAGGATAATATTATTATTGTCTAATTCTATTGTATGTATCATATCTGTAATTAACGCTTGATTTTGAATGTTATCATAAGTAGATAACTTATTAGTTACAGAATATTCATACTCAGTTGGTTTGCTTTCACAAGCAAATAAACTAAATAAAACTGCAATAAAGCAGAGTTTTTTTAATACTTTTTTCATAGTTTTTTTTACTTTTTAGTTATTTATTTTGCAAAAATACAAAGTTTATTTAAATAAACAATATGTTTACTAATAATCTTACTACATTATAAATAACTATCTTTCAAATATTTACTTATATTTGTCGTAAGGTCGTAAGATGCTTTGTATTAAATATATTTTTTTAAAGAATAGTATATTTATTAAAATATTATAATTCAGTACTTTAAGTTTTTATATAATTTAAAAAAGTAAAATTATTTTTTTTTGCAGTTTTTTCTTACATCTTACGACTTTTTTATATAAATATTTGATTTAGTTAAAAATAAATGTCGTAAGATAAATAAAAATAAGTTACGACACTTACGACTTTTTCGGTTTTCTCAAAAAAAAGTAGTTAAAAAACTCGTTTTTCGCAAAGTTTAGTATTTAATTTTGCCGAGTAAACTTTAAAAAACATAGTAAACCAATGAAAAAAATCTTTAAAAATATAGTTTATATTCTATTTCTAATTATCACTCTCCCTTTTCTTATTATATATTTTACTATTAAAGTAATAATGGACTTTTTAGAAAATGTATATTTTATACTTACTATTTTAGAAGATAAAATATCATCAATTAAAACAAAATAACCGCCAAGAACCCTTTTAATTATGAGTGCCGAAGAGTCAGTAGATAAGTTAATACTTACGAAATTTGAAGAAGTTAAAAATTTGATTGAATCTTATGATAATTACGAAAAAAATATCTATCGTTTAAACACTGAAATAGATAGTTTGAGAGAAACTATTAAGGATAAAGAAAATACTAAAACTGAAATATATAAACATCAATATGATTT
>CALGEC010000050.1 GCA_937881815.1 uncultured Bacteroidales bacterium | reverse complement strand
TGCTCTAAGTCGTATTTTGCTTCGACTTGTGTTTCTATTTCATCGTCTAAGGCAGGGAAAAAGTCAATTCCTGTTATGCGTTCTACCTCATCTATTGTGTTTACGTACTTATAGAGTTTGTTATTGCCGCTTTGGTTTTTGAAGATAAAGCCTATTGCTTGTGGATTGCCGCTTTCAATGCCTTTAAGCACTACTTTGTAAAACGCTTCTGGTACACGGATTTCAAATTCCTTGCCAATAAATCCGTAAACGGGCTCTTTGTAAAGCACAGGTCCACAAACAATATATACACTCTCTGTCATAGCCCATTCTCTGCACGCTTCCTCTAAATCATTCCAATCTCCTTTGTTAAGATTTTCGTTTTGTGGGCAGATATTCGTTGTGTAAAAACTCTCTTTCATTGCATCGGCGTCCCATTTGTTGTCTGCCGCAGGACACATGTGCCCTCTATTCCAACCACTGTGCGTATATTCATGTGTTGTTATTGCATACTCTTTTGGAAGGTCAGGATCGGGAAGAAATTTCTTGTATCGGCTTGCGTCTTCTGTTAGTTTTTCTTTGTAAAGCTCCCATGCAACCCAATTAGGTAAAAGGTTGTCGGTGTTGTAACCAACGCTATATCCTTTATGATGTAGAATTATCTCATTATTTGTTTGTTTCGATTGTGGAATTTCTAAGTTTTCAATCTCTGTTTGTTCGGTTTGTGCCTTTATTCTTTCTTCAAATCCACAGGAGGTAAAGAGTCCTAAACATAAAACTAATAGTAAAAATATCTTCTTCATATCAAAAAAAGTTAAAGTTTTATGCAAAAATACGGAAAAAGTCTTTAAATTTGTATTCTCTAAGAGTTAATAAATTAAAACAAAGAAATATTTATGCGAAACGCTATTTTAAAAAATTTATTCTTTGCTTTATTTTTCTCTTTCATTGCTTTGCCAATGCAGGCTCAAATAAGGGGAGAATTAAAGGATAAAGAAACAAAAGAAAATATTCTTTTTGCCAATGTAGGCTTGATAAAATCATCAGATAGCACTTTTGTAAAGGGCGCAATCTCTAATGAAAAAGGTGCATTCGTTATTCGAGGGGTAAAAGACGGAGATTATATTTTGAGAATCTCTTATATAGGCTACAAACCCTTTGAAAAACTAATCACATATAAAGATAAATTGGATTTAGGTACTATTTTGCTTGAAAAATCGGTTGAAATCCTTGACGGAGTTGAGATTGTGGCACAGCGTCCTTTGTATTCTATGGACGGAGACAAGACTGTGTATAGCGTAGAGGACGACCCTTCGATTCAAACCGGTACAACAACCGATGCTCTTCAAAATGCACCGGGCGTACAAGTAGATGCAGAAGGAAATGTTACGCTTCAAGGCGTTAGTTGCGTAGAGATATGGCTCAATGACAAGCCTTCAAAGATAAAAGAAGACGGATTGAAAACATTTTTGGAAAACTTGCCTGCAAATGCTCTTCAAAAAATTGAGGTAATGACTAATCCTCCCGCAAAATATGCAAATGCTTCTGGTTGCGGAGTAATAAATATTGTTACGAATACAAAGATTAAGAAAAACCATTTCATAAGTTTTGGCTCGGAAGTAAATACAAAAGGAGATATAAGACCGCATCTTTCATACGTTTGGGCGAAT
Source organism: uncultured Bacteroidales bacterium (assembly GCA_937881815.1). Lineage (GTDB taxonomy): Bacteria > Bacteroidota > Bacteroidia > Bacteroidales > P3 > Onthomorpha. The sequence goes on along the minus strand of CALGEC010000050.1, from coordinate 178,995 downwards.
GAAAAACTCAACATTGGCTTTTATTCAAGTTTTAATATAAATAATAGTCATTCTGTAAGCGATAGTTATGTTACTTCTTTTAATCCTGATAGCGAACCGGGAGTTGATACTCTTTATCATGAGATAAATCATAACGAAAACGATTCAAAAAGTTATGGAGGTTGGCTTTCTTTTAATGTAGATTATGAAATAGATTCTACACAAGAGATAGGAATGCACGCAGGCTTTGGTCCAGATTACAATGATGTTAAAGCAACAGGTGAAAGAACACGTTGGGATTATAAAGACCAAGAAAAAATAGAAACAAGATTCTTGTCGGAAACTTCAAATAAAGGATTCTCATCTTGGGGTTATGTTAGTGCAGATTACCAAAAGAAATTTGATAATAAAGGTCATAGATTAAATGTTTCATTGTATGGAAACTTTTCTCCTGATTTTGCAACAGAGACTTCAATAAGAAATTATTTACAAGAAAACCCTCTTTTCACTAACCTAAATAAACAATACGAAACTTCTTCCGATAGTTACAATTTCTCATTGGATACTCGATACACACGACCTTATAATGAAAATGGAGAATTCTCAGCAGGTTTGACCTTAGGCGTTGATAACGATTATAATATTAAAGACGTAACAGAGTTTGACTCTGTTTCGCAAGTTTATAGTCTTATAGACGAGTTGCGTTCCTTTGATAAACACAGCAATAACTATGAAGCAAGCGGATATGTCGATTGGAGATATAAGATAAAAGACTTTACTATGAGTTTTGGCTTGAATGCAGATGCAGAACTTAGAGATTTTATTTCTCAAAACACCTATTTTGCGGATGATACCACTATGTTCTTCTTTTCAATGCGTCCAAGAGTTCGCTTATCCTATAGAACAAAATCTATGCACGACTTTGATATAAGTTATAGTCTTTCTACATCGAAGCCATCTATTAATCAACTTACGACTTTCCGTGATTACAAAGAAGAAAGTTATAGCGTAGGAAATAGAGACCTTAAAAATTCATATTCACATCGCCTTGGAGTGGGTTGGAGCAAGTTTTTTATGCAAGCAGGCTATATTATGGTGGATTATGACGCTACTTGGAATCGCAATTCTATTAGTTCGGTTACCGATTTGATTTATGATGAGTATATAGGTCGCTATATAAATTACTCAATGCCTTATAATTTAGGTTCTTCCTTTACTCAAAGTCTTAGAGCCTTTGGAAATATAAGATTAGGTGCTTTTACAAACTTGAATCTCTTCTCTACACTTTATCATAACATAGACGAAATGACTTATATTGACGGAAAAAATTACCGACAAGAGAGTGTGTATTTGTATGGTAATGCAAATCTTTGGTCAAGGTTTTCAAAACAATTCCAAATCTTTGTTGGAGGAAATTTCCGTACACCAACAAAAAGCATATTCTCTCAATCGGGATATTATTACATATTATATCTTGGAGCAACTGCTAATTTCTTTGACAATCGTTTGAGTTTGTCTTTAAGAATTCAAGATCCGTTCAATTGGAATAAGAATTCAAATAGCAATTTCGCTCCTTACTATCATTCATACAATACAAGCGTAACTAATAGTAGATTTATATCGTTTGGAATCAAACTAAAATTTGGAAAATTAGAACTAGAAAATAAACAAGCCTCATCAGGAGAAGGTGGAGGCGGTGGAATGTAAAAATATTATTTAGATACACCTTATGGATATTATAATTGCAGGCGATGGAGAAGTAGGTTTTCACCTTGCTCGTTCACTTTCTAAGATTAAACACAACATTACTGTTGTTGATCCTCACTCGGAATTACTCAATATGCTACAAGCCGATTCGGACCTTTTGACTATTGCCGGTAATTCTACATCTATTGAAACTCTTAAAGAGGCTGGCGTTGCTTCTTGTGACCTTTTGATTTCTGTTCTTCATCAAGAGAGTATCAATCTAATGACTTGTATTCTTGGAAAGCGTCTTGGTGCAAAGCGTTGTATTGCTCGCGTTAGTACTTTGGAGTATTTGAACGAGGAAAACAAGAGTATGTTCAAGGGATTAGGGGTTGATGAAATGGTTTGCCCCGAAAGAATAGCTGCAAAGGAGATTACAAATTTGCTTACAAGAAATACCGCAACTGAAATATTCGATTTTAGCAACGGTCTTTTGCTTGTTTATATGATGCGTTTGGATAAAAATGCTCTTCTTTTAAATAAAACTATGGCGGAAATGGGACAGCTTTATCCGGATTTGGAAGCGAGAGCTATTTGTATTATTCGTAAGGGTAAAACCATAATTCCTGCCGGCCCTGATATGTATATGAAAGACGATTTGGTGTATTTGATTGCTAAACCTGAGAGTATAGAAAAAATTAAAGAACTTGGAGGCAAGCGAGATTATCAAATCAAAAACGCAATGATACTTGGCGGTGGACGAATAGGTAAAAGAGCAGCTCTAAATCTTCAAAACGATATTGATTTGAAACTGATTGAAATGAATAAAGAGCGTTGTTTTCAATTGGTTGATGATTTGAATCGCACAATGATTATCAATGGCAATGGTAATGATATAAATCTTCTTATGGATGAGGGGTTAGATGAAACAGATGCTTTTATTGCTTTAACCGATTCTTCGGAAACAAATATCCTTGCTTGTCTTCACGCTCATAAACAAGGAGTAAAAAAGACTATTGCTTTGGTTGAAAATGTTAGTTATATAGATGTTAGTCAGGAAATAGGAATTGATACAATTATAAATAAGAAATTGATTACTGCTTCTTACATTGCAAGATTTACTCTTAACGCTAATGTTACTTCAAGTAAGTGGCTGAGTGGTATTGATGCGGAAGTTGTGGAGGTTTTAGTAAAAGAGGGCGCTCCGATTACGAAAAAACCAATTATGTATTTGGATTTGCCTAAGGGAGTAAACATTGGCGGTGTGATAAGAAACAATGAGGCTTATATTGCAAGAGGAAATGTTCAAATTATGCCAGGTGATAAGGTCGTTGCCTTTACAATACCGGAGTCGGCTAATAAACTAATGAAACTTTTCAACTAATTACTACTCTAAATGTTTATTACAAGAAATCTTAATAAGAAGATATTTTTCTATATTTTCGGAATGAACTTGTTGTTCTTTTCCGTAGTGTTTTTTCTCTCTGGATTATGCTCTTATTTGTTTAAGGATAATTATCTTCCTTTTATTATTTCTTTTTTGTTTACTGCTTCAATAGGTTTTTTACTTGTATATAGAAACAGAAATTACACTTCTTTGATTTCAAAGAAAGATGGACGACTATTGATTGGGCTTTTGTGGTTGATAATGCCTATTTTTGGTGCGTTGCCTTACATGATTCACGGATTTAGTTTTACAAATGCTTTGTTTGAGTCTTATTCGGGTTTTACAACTACGGGAGCAAGTGTAATAAAAGATGTTTCTATTATGCCAAAAGGCTTGTTGCTTTATAGGAGTTTTACACAATGGTTAGGCGGATTAGGCTTTGCTGTTTTTATTATTCTTTTTCTTAAAACAATGCGTAATGGTGCTAATAATTTGTTTAATGCTGAGTTTAACTCTATTGAAAAGGAAAAGGATTCTCCTCATATTAGAAATACGGTTTACAAGATTTTTACAATATATTTTTCACTTACTTTGTTTTGTTTCTTATTGCTTTTAAGGGGTGAAATGAATTGGTTTGAGGCTCTTTGTCATTCTTTTTCAACTATTTCAACCGGTGGATTTTCTGTTTCAAATGGTAATATCGGTTCTTTTTCTCCTTATTCTCAATATGTGATTATCCTTTTTATGTTTTTGTCCGGAATAAGCTATTTCTTGTTTCTTTTTGCTTTTAAGGGTAAATGGAAAAGGTTATTCAAAGATGAGCAATTACGATTCTATGTTTTAATAATTTTTTTCTTTGTTTTGTTTTTTTTATTCTATGAAATATTTTTCCAAAACTTTGATTTATTTTCTGCAATAAGAATTTCGCTTTTCTATGTCGTTTCTATAGTTTCTTCAACGGGCTTTGACTTGCAGGTAAACTCTCTTGGAATGTTGCCAAATATTATTTTTATTTTTTTAATGTTCGTTGGAGGCTGCTCAGCTTCTTCTTCAACGGGATTAAAAATTGTTCGTGTAGTTATTTTGATTAGATATATTCCGGTTAGTTTGAAAAGAATTTTTCATCCTCGTGCAATAATTCCTGTACGCTACAATGGAAAGGCTTTAAGAGATGAATCGGTGAGATTGATTTTCGGATTCTTTTTCCTTTTCTTGCTAATCTTTCTTGCAGGTGCATTTTTGTTTTCCGTTATGGGCAATGGATTTATTGTATCCTTGTCTTTGTCGGCGGCATCTATTAGTAATATGGGGCCTATTATGGGTTCAATTGCAGAGGGCTTTTCTTATGCGGATTTAAATGTTATTTCAAAATATATATTGATGGTGTTGATGCTAATAGGTCGCTTGGAAATTTATGCTTTCTTTGCTTTGTTTTCAAAATCTGTTTGGGGAAGAAATTAGATGAAGGTTATGAAGGTGAAAAATACTACACAATTAATTACAGGATTAAGAGTTATTGGATTGCTTCTTATTTTGGAGGCAGGTTTTATGGCTTTGAGTCTATTGCCTGCAATGTATTATAAACAAGGAGACTTCTTTGCTTTACTCTTCTCAACCTTGATTACTCTAAGTGTGGGTTTGCTTTGTAGAATTAAAAGAGTTGATAAACAATTAAACATAGATAAACGCTTAGGTATTTCGATTGTTGCATCGATTTGGCTTTTGATTGGATTTTTTGGAGCATTGCCTTATCTGATTGGAGGATATATTCCAAATATTGCTGATGCTATTTTTGAAACTCTTTCAGGACTTACAACTACGGGTGCGACTATTTTAAGCGATGTTGAGAGTTTACCAAAGGGAATTTTGTTTTGGAGGAGCTTAACTCATTGGATAGGTGGTGTGGGGATTGTTGTAATCGTAGTTTCTTTTGTTCCATTTATTGGAGGTGGAGGAATGGCTTTGTTTTCGGCAGAGAGTGCGGGTCCAAGTAAGACAAAAATTTCGCCACATATTGCAACAACAGGAAAAATCATTTGCGGAATTTATGCAGTGCTTACAATGATTTGTTGTCTTGTGTATTGGCTTTGTGGAATGGGCTTCTTTGATGCTATTTGCCACGCTTTTTCAACTCTTGCCTCAGGAGGATTTTCCACAAAGAATACATCTGCCGCAGGATTCTCTCCTTTGATTCAATATATGATGATTCTTTTTATGCTTCCTGCGGGAATAAATTTTTTATTGATTTATCGCCTTTTGAAAGGTCAGTTTTCAGCTTTAAAAAACAATGATGAGTTTAAGGCATACATTGGAGGAATTGTTTTTGCCTTTGTTTTGATTTTCTTATTTACTTATAATTCTTCTGTAAATTTTGAATTAACGCTACGAAATGCTCTTTTCCAAACCGTAAGTTTTATTACAAGTACGGGATTCGTTTCTGCAGATTACACAAGCTGGTCTTTGCCTGCTGTTTGGGTTATTTTATTGCTTATGTTCTCAGGAGCAATGAGCGGAAGTACAACAGGGGGATTGAAATTAGTTAGAGTATTGCTATTATTCAAAAATGCAAAAAGCGTAATTAGAAGAGGAGTTCACTCGCAGGCTTTTATACCGGTGAAAATGGACGGAAGAATTGTGCAAGATAGCGTTATCAATAATGTAATGGCTATTTTCCTTATGTTTATTTTGCTTTTGATTTTGGTTTCCTTTGCTTTGATTTGTATGGGCGTTGAAATAGAAGAGGCAATAGGTGCGGGGATAAGTTGTGTCTTTAATATGGGACCGGGATTAGGTGAAAGCGGTGGATTTGGCTGCTTTGCACATTTTCCAGATGCAGCAAAATTGGTTCTTTCCTTGGCAATGTATCTTGGACGTTTGGAAATAGCAACAGTAATTGTGCTATTTATGCCTTCGTTTTGGAAGAAATAAAAATAATATGTTTTTTTATTCGTGATAATAGACTCTTTTTATGCGTTGAGATACAGAGGTGAAAATTTCATACGGTATTGTGTCTAAGGTATTCGCTATTTTTTCTACTGGATTTTCTTCTCCGAATATAACAACTCTATCACCTACTTTTGCTTCTATGTCGTTTAGGTTTATCATACACATATCCATACAAATGTTTCCTACTATTGGTGCGTATTTTCCATTGATGTAAACTTTAAAGCCTTGATTGGAAAGATGTCGGTTTAATCCGTCTGCATAGCCTATTGGTATTACTCCTATTTTTGTTGTGTCTTGGGCTATGAATGTTCTCATATAGCTTACGGATTCGCCTTTTTCTATGGTTTTTATTTCGCTTAGGTAACTTTTTAGTTTGTGTACGTAGCGTAAGTGTTTTTGTGTTTGTGGGTTTACGCCTATTCCATACATTCCTACGCCTAAACGTATCATATCATAGTGCGCTTGTGGAAAACGAATGCTTGCAGCAGAGTTGCAAATGTGTTTTAAGATTTTGTAATCAAAGGCTTGTGTGATTTCATTGCTTATTTGCTCAAAGGTTGTTATTTGTTTTTGTGTGAAATTATCAAGGGTTTCATCGTCCGCACAAGCAAGGTGTGAAAAGATTGAGGCTATTTCTATGTTTTTGTGTTGTTTTAGAAAGTCTATTAGTGGTTTTACGTCTTGTTGTTCAAAGCCTAAACGATGCATTCCGCTATCTATTTTTATATGTATGCGGATTGTGCTGTCTTTTATCATATTGAGTGTGGTGAAATTGTGTACTACTACTTCAATATTGTGTTTTATCATTTTTTCTAAGGCTTCTTTTTCCGGTGTAACAACGACTATTGGGGTTTTTATGCCGTTTTTTCTTAGTAAAATGGCTTCATCGGCAAAGGCTACGGTGAAATAATCGGCTAAGGCAAAGTGTTCTAAGTTTTTTGCTATTTCGTAGGCTCCGCATCCATAGCTTGATGCTTTTACCATTGCCATTATTTTTGTGTTTTGTTTGAGTTGAGATTTGTAGTATTTGAGATTGTCGTTTAGGGCAGAGAGATTTACTTCTAATATGGTTTGATGTGATTGTGCTTCTAAGAGATTGGAGATTCTTTCCATATTGTAAGTTCTTGCTCCTTTGATTAGTATGGCTTTTGAGTAGAATTGTTCTATGGAAAATTCGTTTAGAAATGCCTCTACATTGTGATAGAAGTGTGTTTTTATGGTAAAGAATTCTTTGTGATTGAAATAATCTTCTCCTATTGCGTAAAATTCGTCTATTGCTTTGTTTTCTAATAGGGAGTTGATGTGTTGAAGGGTTGTTTTGTTGTTTTCAACCTCTGTCATTGAGGATAGAATGGCGATTTTGCTTAAAGAATTGTTTTGTTGATTCAAATAATCTAATGCGGCTTCTAATGAGGTGAGGTCAAAGCAGTAACTGTCGTTTATTACAATGCCTTCGCCTAAGCCTTCTTTGAGTTGTAGTCGCATTTCTATGTTTGAAAGGTTGTTTATTTGTTGTTTTAGTGTTTTTTCTTCAATTCCTAAGTGTAGTGCTGCGATGTAGGCTAAGCAAGCGTTTTCTATGCTCGCTTTGTCTTTGAATTTTATGTTTAATTCTTTGCTTAATTCTTCGGTTTTGAATGTTATGAGTTTTATTTCCTTGCTTTCGCACCATTGTTTTACTATATTGTATAGGAAGGGATCGTCTTTTGAGCAAATGAGTGTTTTGCAAGAGGTGAAAAGTTTTAGTTTTTCTTCTATTTTTTCCTCTAATGATGAAAAGTTTATTTGATGTGCCGAACCAATGTTTGTGAAAATGCCAATTGTTGGTTGAATCATTTCTTGCAAACGATTCATTTCATTTGGTTTTGAAATGCCTGCTTCAAATAATCCTAAATCATAGTTTGTGTTTAGTTGCCAAAGCGATAGGGCAACGCCGATTTGAGAATTGTAACTGCGAGGAGAGTAGCATATTTTTTTGCTTTCTTGTGTTAATTGCACAATCCATTCTTTTATAATGGTCTTTCCGTTTGAGCCTGTTATGGCAATTACTTCTTTTTGAAAGTTCTCTCTTTTGTATTTTGCAATTTTTTGCAGTGCTTCTAAGCTGTCTTTTACTAAAAGAAAGATTGCGTTTGGAAATTGATTTAATTCTTGCAATTCTTCACAAATAAAAAGTCTAATTCCTTTGTTGTAGAGTTCTTTAATGTATTTATGACCATCGTTATTTGTGGTTTTGAATGCAAAAAATAAGGTGTTATCTATGAAATTCAGGCGTCTTGAATCGTAAAGTAAGTGTTGGATTTTTGTATTCTTAAAATCAATTTGATTAACGAGGTTTTCGCCAATCATATATTTTGCATTGCATATTTGAATTACTTGTTCTAAGCTTAAATTCATAGACTTTTTTTGCAAAAGTAAAAAAAAAACTAATTTTGCACTCTCAATTTATGAAGAAATATTTGTTGATAATTGTTGGTTGTATAAGTTTAGGTTTAGGAATCTTAGGAATGTTTTTGCCTATTTTGCCTACAACCCCTTTTTTGCTTTTAAGTGCGGGTTGTTTTCTTAGAAGCTCCAAGCCTTTGTATGATTGGCTTTTAAATCATAAGCATTTAGGTGGATATATCAAAGATTTTATAGAACATAAAGCTATAAGTAAGAGAATAAAAATAATAATTATTTCAACCTTGTGGCTAACTATTCTCTTATCTGTAACAATAGTTGATATTATGTGGGTAAAAATCCTTTTAATTCTCATAGCCATAGGAGTAAGTCTGCATATTTTGCATTTTAAAACAAAGAAATAAAAAAATAAAACAAAGAATTAGAAAAATATTTTAGTGTAATATTTTTTTTATTCAAAGAATAATATCTAACTTTGCAACACGAAACCAATTTAGTGTTTAAAATAACGTTTTAATTAAAATAAAAAAGACATGGACGTAAAAAAACTTTTAGCAGAAGTAGAAGCAAAGAACCCTGGACAACCATTGTTCTTGCAAGCAGTAACAGAAGTATTGGAAACAATCGAAGAATATGTTGCTGAACACCCAAAATACGATAACTACAAGATTATCGAAAGAATGGTAGAACCAGATAGAATATTCCAATTCAAAGTAGAATGGGTAGATGATAAAGGAGAAATCCACGTAAACAGAGGATTCAGAGTACAATTCAATAACGCAATTGGACCTTACAAAGGAGGATTACGTTTCCACCCAGCTGTAACATTAGATACTTTGAAATTCTTAGGATTTGAACAAACATTCAAAAACTCTTTGACTACATTACCTATGGGTGGTGGTAAAGGAGGTTCTGATTTCGATCCAATGGGAAAATCAGATAACGAAATAATGAGATTCTGCCAAGCATTCATGACAGAATTGTACAAATACATAGGACCAGACACAGACGTACCTGCTGGAGACATAGGAGTAGGAGGAAGAGAAATCGGATTCTTATACGGAATGTACAAAAAATTAGCTCGTGAAAATACAGGAGTATTGACAGGAAAAGGAGCTGGTTGGGGAGGATCAATCCTTCGTCCAGAAGCAACAGGTTTTGGTGGAGTTTATTTCGTAAACAACATGTTACAAAAACACGGATTAGAATTAGCAGGTAAAAGAGTTGCTATTTCAGGATTCGGAAACGTTGCATGGGGAGCAGCTAAAAAAGCTACTGAATTAGGAGCAAAAGTTGTTTGTATCTCAGGACCTGATGGATATATCTTAGATGAAGAAGGAATGAATGATGAAAAAATAGCTTACATGTTAGAACTTAGATCATCTAACAATGGAGTTGTTAAACCATTCGCAGATAAATTCCCTTCAGCTACATTCATCGCTGGTAAAAAACCTTGGGAAGCAAAAGTTGATATCGCAATGCCTTGTGCTATCCAAAACGAATTAAACGGAGAAGATGCTAAACAATTAATCGCTAACGGAGTTACATTAGTTTGTGAAGTTTCTAATATGGGATGTACAGCTGACGCTATCCACGAATTACAAAAAGCAAAAGTTATCTTCGCTCCTGGTAAAGCTGCAAACGCTGGTGGAGTTGGAGTATCAGGTTTAGAAATGAGCCAAAATGCTGGACACATTGGTTGGACAGGTGCAGAAGTTGATGAAAGATTACACTTCATGATGGATTCAATCCACGACAACTGCGTAAAATACGGAACAGAAAAAGATGGATACATCAACTATGTTAAAGGTGCTAACATCGCAGGATTTATCAAAGTTGCTGATTCAATGATAGAATTAGGAGTTTGCTAATTCCTGAATTATATAAAAATTAAAAGGGAAGTTAAACAACTTCCCTTTTTTTATTTCTTTATGCCAAATATATACCATCTTATAAATGGTATTCGGCGTAAGAGTTCGTAAATCAATGGAGATAAAACAAAAACAGCAAGTGTCAGTATTGCATAAATTGCAAATACAGGCAATGAAGTGTGAATTTTTAACATGTATCCAATGGAAGCAATCACTACATAGTGAACTATGTATAATCCATAGCTCGATTTTGTCATATAGGTCGCAAAAGAATTGGTTTTATCGCAGTAACGCTGAAACACTCCTAAGAGTCCCAACATCATAAACCAAGTATAAATAATATTCATAGGGCTTTGAAGATATTGAGGTGAAGTGTTGTCTTGTCCGAAAGTTGTTATCGTAAGAATTGTTCCACAAACAAGGGCAATAGAAATTAAATAAATGGAGTATTTGCCTAAAATCTCTTGCACTTTATCGTGAGAGAAAACAAAATAACCCATTAAGAAAGGTATTAAATAGTTTAATGGCTTATACAAATTCAAAAGTCCGTCAAATGATTCTGCTCTTGGATTTGAAATAAGAGTGAATGAGCCTACGTAAAGCAAAAGTCCTAAAAGTAGAATAGGAATAAATTTAATTTTTTCACACATTTGCCATAATCTATCTTTTTTATCAATTTTGCGAATCAAGATAAGAATTATAGAAAACAACCATAAATCTTGAATAAACCAAAGAGGACCAATACCCGAGATAGAGTAAATGAAGTATTTTATCAATACAGGCATTTCTTCTGAAAAAACAGGACTTCCATTAGCTAAAGAAGCTCCTTGCGAGTTGAAAAATCCCGTAATCCAATGAAGAATAAATAGTCCTAATGTTGCAGGTACAAGTAGTTTTCTTGTTCTTGAAGAAAGGAATTGTTTAGAAGAAATCTTTTCTAAACTATATCGTGAACTTATTCCTGCAATTAAAAACATCAACATCATAAACCAGGGATATAAAACATACATTACGATGTCTTGATATTGATTTCCGCCAAATCCACCAATGCCTCCGAACACTCCTTTATTATTATAGAAGTATATAACGTGATAAAATAAAACCAAAAGCACCACAACCCACCGAAGATTGTCTAACCAATACTTTCTCATTTTGCACCTCCTTCCATAATATCATCAATAGCACTTTGGAAAATCTCGGTTTTCACCAACGCCATTCCATTTTTGTCTCCAAGAAGTAGGAGAGCATCACCTGGTTTAATGTCATAAACCTTTCTTGCTTCTTTTGGGATAACTATCTGTCCCTTATCTCCGACCTTTACAACGCCAAAGATATATTTACCGTCTTTTTCGCTCATAAGTATGAAAAGTTAGAAATTTCCCACAAAAATACAATAATTTTTTTGAATAAACAAAGAAAAAAAATCAAAGAAAAATTTTAAAAAATCAAAGAAAAAAAAGAAAAAAGCAAAGAAAAATTTTTTTAAAACAAAGAAAAAAAAACTAACTAAGTGTAAAGTTTCTTTTTTTGTGTATATTTGCAAGAAAAAATTTTTAAAAATATGATTTTAATCGCTGATGGTGGCTCTACAAAAACCGATTGGGCTTTGGTAGATGGCAAGAATATAAAAACAACTTTTTCTACAAGAGGAATGAATCCTTATAATGTTTCTGTTCAAACAATGAAACAGGAAATTGAAAAAAAGATTTTGCCGAATGTTCGTGTAAAAGATGTTGATGAAATTTATATTTATGCTTCTGGATGTTCTGCAAAAGTAAAGCAAGATGAAGTTGTAGAGTGGTTTAGACCTTATTTCCAAAGTGCAAAGATATGTGTTGAAGGAGATTTACTTGGAGCTGCAAGAGCAACTTGTGGAAGAAATGCAGCAATTGCAGCAATTCTTGGAACAGGTTCTAATTCATGTCTTTACGATGGAGAGAAAATCGTGGAGAATGTAGCATCACTTGGCTACGTTCTTTGTGATGAAGGAGCAGGAACAAACATTGGACGATTGATTCTTAGAGATTATTTGAGAGGACGTATGCCTGAGGATTTAATGCAAAAATTTGCTGAACAATATCCTGGAGAAGAGTCGGATTTTCTAAATAAACTATACAAAGAAGAAGCTCCAAATTATTACGTTGCTTCATTCGCGCGCTTTGCAATAGAAAATAAATCAATCCCTTATTGTAAAGCAGTGATAATGCAAGCATTTGATAGTTTTTTTAAAGAACAAATAACTTATTATACCTCATATAATAAATACGTTATAAATGTCGTTGGAAGTATAGCTTGTTTGGCGACAGAGGAACTAAAAGAAGTTGCAAGAAAATATAATATGGATATAAACAATGTTGTAAAAGCACCGCTTAAAGCACTTGTTGAATATCACATACAATAAGAATACGCACAAAAAACATTCATTTTATATTTTAATCAAGTTTTTTTGCGTACATTTGCAAAGGATTTATAAGACTAAATAAAATATATATCAAAGATGAGTAAGATAGACGTGCTTCTCGGTTTACAATGGGGAGATGAAGGAAAGGGAAAAGTAGTTGATGTTTTAACACCGAAATACGATATAGTAGCAAGATTTCAGGGAGGACCTAATGCAGGACACACACTTGAGTTTGAAGGAATAAAACATGTGTTACACATAATTCCATCAGGTATTTGCCACAGAGAAAAGATAAATATCATAGGAAATGGTGTACTTATAGAACCATTGATTTTTGAAAAAGAAATATCAACCTTAGAAGAAATCGGTTTTAACCCTACAAAAAACTTATATATCTCTAAAAAAGCACATTTAATATTACCAAGCCATCGTTTATTAGACGCTGCAAATGAAGCATCAAAAGGAGATAGAAAAATAGGCTCTACTTTAAAAGGCATAGGCCCTGCTTACACAGATAAAGTAGCAAGAACAGGACTAAGAGTAGGCGATGTATTATCTAAAAACTTTGCTTCTAACTATGAAAAGATAAAACAAAATCATCTAAGAACTATAAAATCATTAGGATTTGAAGAAAACTCTTTTCAAATTGAAGGCTTAACATTGGCTGAATATGAAGAAAAATGGATAAAATCTTTAGAAAGTTTAAAAAGATTTAATATCATAAACAGCGAATACTATATCAATCAAGCATTAGATGAAGGTAAAAAAATATTAGCAGAAGGAGCTCAAGGAAGTATGTTAGATATTGACTTTGGTTCTTATCCTTTTGTAACATCTTCTAATACTATTACAGCAGGAGTTTGTTCCGGTTTAGGAATTGCCCCTTCAAGAATAGGAAATGTATTTGGTATTTGTAAAGCTTATTGTACGAGAGTTGGCAGTGGACCATTCCCTACAGAATTATTTGATGAAGATGGAGAACAACTAAGACAAAAAGGAAGAGAGTTTGGTTCTACAACAGGAAGACCAAGACGTTGTGGTTGGTTTGATATACCTGCATTGAAATATGCTTGTATGTTGAATGGCGTTACACATCTTATGCTAATGAAAATAGATGTGTTGAATGAATTTGAAACAATTAAATATTGTGAAGAATATATAATTGATGGCGAACGCACAATGGAACTTCCGTTTGATATGGAACAAGAAATGCAACCAGTATATTCATCAAGTAAAGGTTGGCAAAAGAATGTTGAAGGTATAGATAAATATGATGAATTGCCAGAAAATATGCGTCAATATATATCTAAATTAGAAGAAAAAACAGGATTGCCTATTGTTTTAGTATCTACAAGTCCAAATAGAAAAGATACTATTATTAGAACAGAGTTTTAAATAAATAAAATAAATAATTTATGAGACGAATCATATTAGCAACATTATTATTAACTATTTCATTAGGACTTAACGCTCAAAAGTTGCGTAATTCCGATATTCCACAAGAAGTTAGATTAGGATTAGAGAATACATATTCTGATTATAAACTTCAAGGTTGGTATTTTGAAACAGGACAATATGTTGCAGAAATAAGCATAGATGAACAAATAGGACGCGTGTTTTTAACAGCAACAGGGAATTGGCAATTTACCATTTTTAATGTAGCAGAACAAGAATTGCCCACATTAGTTGCAAATTATTTTCTAAATAATTATCCTGGATATCGTATAAAAAAATCAGAATACATAGAAGATTTTTCAGGCGATAATTATTATAGATTGATTATTGCAATGAAAGGAATAGGTCAAACAGAATATGAAATGATATTTGACCCAAGAGGAAAACTCACAAAGACAAATGCACCTGATCCAGACTTTGTTAAAAAAGATTATATTTCAAGATTAAATCCAGAAGCCATAGAATACAGACAAAAAAAGATGGCAGAAAGAGCGGAAATGGATGGAAGCGGATTGGAAATTAGAATAGAAGATGACGTAAAGAGCGCAGGAAAGAAAAAATCCAAAGACGTAGAAATAGATGTTCCTGAATCATTAGAGGTATCTGTAACACCAAAAGAAGTTTTAGACGCTTTCAATAAGAAGTTTAGAAGAATGGAAGATGTAAAATGGAGACAAGATGGAGAAAACTTCATAGCTTCATTTGAAAATCGTGGAATTCCAACAGAGTTGTGTTACAAACCAGATGGAATGTTAATGACAACAACAAAGCAAGTAGAGAAAGATCGCTATCCAAGATTGATAATGCAAGATTTATCAGAGCGTTATCCAGATGCTAAAATAGAAAAATTCCAAAAAGTAGAGTATGATGTTAAGTATAGAAAGACTGTAACAGATAGAAAGTTAGATACATATTTCTATATTGAGTTATCAGAAAAAATAAAAGGCAAAAAAGATAAGAAATATATAAAGCTAACCTATGATAAATCGTTTAGATATCAAGGTTTAGCAGGTTCTACTGATGAATACGAAGATTAAAATGATAAAGTATGTAATCGTTGCGTTAATGCTTTCGATTACGTCTTTATGTCAAATAGTTTCAGCACAGAAACAAGTATATTATAGTTCTGATTGGGGAGAGAAATTACCATCTTTCCCCAATCACTTAATATTAAAATCAAATGTTGTTTTTGTTCATGAAAACATGACAATGACTTGCGATTCGGCAATATTCAATACAGAAGAAAATCTAATAAACGCATATAATAATATTCATATTTATCAAGACACTCTGCATTTGTATGGAGATGAGTTTTTTTATGATGCAAATATAAAAGTAGCAGAAGTCTTTGGAGATACTGTAACTTTATATGACGGCAAAATAAATCTCCAAACCGACTATATGGTAATGGATAGAGTTGCTCAAACCGTACGTTATACAACTCATGCAGATATTTGGGATGAAGAAAATACGCTTGAAAGTAATTTTGGAACATATTTAATCGACACAAAAGTATTTGAATTTACCGATGAAGTGATATTAGAAAATAATTCACTCAATATTATTTCTGATTCGCTCTTTTACGACAGTAAATCAAAGATTGCGTATTTTTTTTCAAAGACTTATATCACTACAAAAGATAGTGTGAAAATCAATACTTCAAAAGGATTTTATGAAACAAAAACAGACGATGCTACTCTTTATAAAGATAATTTAATTATCAACAATAGCAAACAGTTAGTTGCTGATAGTATATTTTATAACACTAAAACAGAAAATTCAAAGGCTTATCGTAATATTTGTCTTACAGATACTGTAAATCAACTTATTGC
Source organism: uncultured Bacteroidales bacterium (assembly GCA_937881815.1). GTDB lineage: Bacteria > Bacteroidota > Bacteroidia > Bacteroidales > P3 > Onthomorpha. The sequence continues at coordinate 163,035 of CALGEC010000050.1, read as the reverse complement.
TTACTCTCAATATTTAGAAAAAGACAAAAAATATTCCATTCCATATGTTTTTTTAACCGAAGAAATCCTATTGCAACAAATAGAAGAACAAGATACGCTTCACTTACATTGTGATAGCATTTGGATATATTTTGATACAACTATGAGAGCTGAGGAAATGTATGCTTACAACCATGTAAAGTTTTATAGAATGGATATGCAAGGTGTAGCAGATACGCTTTTTTATGACGTAAAAGATTCTTTGGTATATTTTCTTGGACGACCAATTCTTTGGAATGAAAACAATCAATTTACAGCCGATACAATAAGTCTAAAAGTAATAGAAAACTCTGTTAGAGAAATGTTTATGTATCCAAATGTTATAATAGCACAAAATTCAGATACAACAACAAAACAATATTTCAATCAAATAAGTGGAAGACGATTTAAAGCCGATTTTTCAAAAAATAGAATAAAATATGCTGAAATAGAACATCAAGTAAAGAGTATTTTTTATTTTTGGGAAGAAGATAAAAAAACTAAAAGACTTACTGGAGTAAATATAGGAGAGAGTAGTAAGTTAAATCTATATTTTGAAAGGGGACGATTAAAAAAAATGACAGCGATTGATATGCCTAAATTTTATTTAGATGATAACTATCGTATTGATGAAAAAGAAAAAACATTAAAAGGGTTTATGTGGTTAGAAGATAATCGTCCTATGTCAAAGCATGATATTTTTATTCACAGAAATTGACAAAATGTCATAAAAACAACGAAAGGAACAAAATTTACATAACAACACCACGAAGAGATTATGTTTAACAAGAAAAAACGAAAAAAAGATATGGAAGAACAACAAGTAAATGTTGAACAAGAAGAAGTAGCAACAGAACAAACACAAGAAACAACAGAAGAAACTACAAAAACAAAAGAAGAAGAATTAACAGAAAAGTTAGAAGAGTTAAATAAAAAATACCTTTTGTTGTATTCAGATTTTGAAAATTTTAGAAAAAGAACATCAAAAGAAAAAATAGAACTTATTCAAAACGCAGCAGAAAATACAATAAAAGACTTATTGCCTGTTGTAGATGATTATGAAAGAGCATTGGCTAATTTTGAAAAATTTGAAGATGAAAAATTCATTAAAGCCAAAGAAGGAATAGAATTGATTTATAATAAATTAATGTCTATCCTTACTCAAAAAGGTTTAAAGCCAATGAACGCAAAAGGAGAGAAATTTGACGAAAATCTACATGAAGCAATAGCGCAAATGCCTGCTGAAAGCGAAGAGCAAAAAGGTGTAATATTAGACGAAACTACTAAAGGCTATTATTTACATGAAAAAGTAATAAGATATGCCAAAGTAGTTGTTGCGATGTAGTAAAAAAAAGAAAAAATTAAACAATGGCTAAAAGAGATTATTATGAAGTCCTTGGCGTTTCGAAAGACGCTACTGATGAGGAATTAAAAAAAGCATATAGAAAGTTGGCGATAAAATATCACCCTGATAAGAATCCGGGTGATAAAAGTGCGGAAGAAAAATTTAAAGAAGCAGCAGAAGCATACGATGTTTTAAGAGATAAAGATAAAAGAGCAAGATACGATCAATTTGGACACGCTGGCGTAGATGGACAAGGAGGATTTGGCGGTGGAGCAGGAATGAATATGGACGATATCTTCTCTATGTTTGGCGATATTTTCGGTGGAGGATTTGGAGGTTTCGGTGGCTTTGGCTCACGAAGCAATGGACGAGGTAAAAGAGTGAATAAAGGTGGTAATTTAAGAATTAGGGTAAAACTAACCTTAGAAGAAATAGAACAAGGTGTAGAAAAGAAAATTAAAGTAAAGAAATACGTTGAATGTTCTTCATGTAAGGGAAGTGGAGCAAAGGCTGGCTCTGAAAAAATTACATGTTCTCATTGTGGAGGTTCAGGAGTGATTGTTCAAATACAGAGAACAATACTTGGAAATATGCAAACACAAACTACTTGTCCACATTGCAATGGTGAGGGAACAATAATAAAAGATAAGTGTCCGGATTGTAGAGGCGAAGGAATAGTTCAAAGTGAGGAAATTGTGGAAATAAAAATTCCAGCAGGCGTTCAAGACGGAATGCAATTGGCTATGCGAGGTTTAGGAAACGCTGGCGCAAGAAATGGAATCAATGGAGACTTGATAGTAGTGATTGAAGAAATCAAACACGAAATATTTGAGCGTGATGGTAACAATCTGTGTATGCAAACCTACATCACATTCTCCGAAGCGGTGCAAGGCTCAACAATAGAGGTACCTACTTTAAATGGAAAAGTGAAATTTAAAATTGAACAAGGAATGCCATCTGGTAAAGTTTTCCGTTTAAAAGGTAAAGGATTACCAGATGTAAATGGATATTCAAAAGGAGATTTACTTGTAAGGGTTGATGTTTGGGTGCCAAAGAGTTTCACAAAAGAAGAAAAGAAATTATTAGATGAACTTTCAAAATTAGACTCTTTTAAACCAAAACCAAATGCAAAAGAAAAGAGTTTCTTTGAGAAAATGAAGAATATGTTTTCATAACCAAAGAGAAAATGTTATTAACCAAAGAAAAAATAGAACAATTCTCAAAAATGATTGAAGTGAGTGATAATATAGTAATATTATCGCACTTCAATCCAGACGGAGATGCTGTTGGATCAACTACGGGTCTTTATAAATTTTTGCAAAACATAGGTAAGAAAAATCTAAGTATAATCTATCCTAATGAATATGCACAAAATCTAACATTTTTATTTGAAGGAGTAAATCATCTTATAGCAAGCAATGGCTTATTAACTGCAAAGAGATTGTTAAAACAAGCGGATTTATTGATTTTTATGGATTTAAATCGTATATCTCGTACATCGGAAGAATTGCAAGGCTTAATAGAATCACTCAATATTCCAACCGTTTTAATAGATCATCACATGGACCCGGAAAACTTTGATATTTCTTTTTCCGATACAGGCTCCTCTTCAACTGCTGAATTGACTTACAAAATTATAAAGCAGTTAAATCCAAACAAAATAAACATTGATATTGCAAAATCAATATATACAGGAATTTGTACTGATACAGGATCGTTTTCATACTCTTGTGCAAGAAGAGATTGCTTTGATGTAGTAGCGGAATTAGTAGATTTAGGTTTGGAAATAGCACCTTTAAAACGTCAAGTTTTTGACCTCTCTTCTGAAAATCGCTTAAAATTATTAGGATACTTACTAAGCGAAAAATTAAGAGTATTTTCAGAACACAAAGCAGCCTATATATCGGTTTCAAAGCAAGAATTACGTCAATTTTCTTTTCAAAAAGGAGATTTAGAAGGTGTTGTAAACTATTGCTTGAAAATAGAGGGTATAGAATTTGCAGCATTATTATCAGAACGCCAAGATACAATTAGACTATCTTTTCGTTCAACAACTCCAAATATAGATGTAAACAAGTTTGCAAATCAATATTGGAATGGAGGAGGACATATATTAGCAGCAGGCGGTAATTCAGCTCTTGCACTTGAAGAAGTAGAAAAAATATTAGAAGAACAAATACACAATAATTTACATGAGAACAATTATTAAACTATTTCCTTTAATTTTTCTATTACTTGTGCTATCTTGTTCTCGTTCATATAGAGAGGAAGACCTTACAGAAAAGGTTTTAAGTAAAGAAGACTCTCTTAGAATCAAAGAAGAAAAAATAGAAGATAGGTTAGAAAAAAACAATCAAATAGTAATAAAAAAAGAATTAGAACGTATAAAATCCTATGTTGAAAGAAATTCTTGGCAAGTCAAAGAAATAGACGGAATTTTCTTAGAAATAATTTCTCAAAACAAAGGAAAAAAAATACAAAACGCAGAAATAATTTCTTTAAACTATGAATGCTATTTGCTTAACGGTACAAAGGTTTACGATAGTGAAAAAAACGGGAAATTAAACATTAAAATAGGTAGTGATTCTGCATGTCCCTTAGGTTTACAAATAGCCTTGACACATCTTTACCATAATTGCAAAGCACGAGTTATTATTCCCTCGTCCTTAGCCTATGGATTAACAGGAGATAATGATAAAATTCCACCTTCAGCAACCCTTATTTACGAAATAGAAATAGACTAATACAATATTAAATGAAATGAAAATTAAATTATTCTTAATACTTAATCTTTTGGTTTTAACAGTTTTTTCTTGTAAAGAAAGAGAAAAAACAAGCGAATTTACATCTACCGAAAAAGGTTTTAAATTTAAACACTGCATAGAAAACAAAACCTCACCAAAAGTAAAAGTTGGTGATATAATACTTGGAGAGATAGAAATACGTCAAAACGATAGTGTACTCTATTCAAACTTTGGAAGTCCAAATCGTTTATTTAAAGTCAATGCTGATACGGTTAGCGATTTTGATAAATTACTTTTGAATGTTCATATAGGAGATTCAATTATTATAGAACCACCTATGGACAGCATTGTGCCATTTGTAGAAAATATTGTACCACTTCCAAATGACAAAATACGCTTTTACATAAAAGTTCATCAGATAATATCACAAAAAGAATTAACAGAACACGACAAACAAGTGCTTGAAAATCAAAAAATAGAAGATTCAACACTTGCAATCTTTGTATCAAAACATTATCCCAATGCAGAAAAAAAATCAAGTGGATTATACATTCTCTCACACACTCGTTCCCAAGGTGTAAAAGCAGAATATGGTGATACAATTTCGGTTTACTATTCGGTAAGTGACACTTTGAATAATGTTCTTGATAAAAACACAAACGGAAGCCCTTTTGAATTTGTCTTAGGCGATGATGGGCTAATCGCAGGGTGGAGTGAAGGACTTTCATATATGAAAAAAGGAGAGAAAATGAAGATTTTAATTCCATCAAAAATAGCATATGGAGATGCAGGTTACGGAGCAATAGCACCATATACACCTTTAATATTTGATTTAAATTTAATAGAAGTAAAAAAACACTAAAAATAAAAACATAAAGAATATGAAAAAATTATCAATCATTGTTTTGACACTTGTTTTCACAAGTTTAACATTTGCACAAGCACCAAAAGGATTTGAAGTTGATAAATCAGGTGCTATTTACAAAGTAGAAAAAGCAAATATCGACGGAAAACCAATCACAGAAGGTACAATAGTTCACGGACATTATTCAGTAACTTTTGGAGATTCTTTAATATTTACCAATTTTGATAAACCAGCAGCAGCAATGTTTGGTGCAATGTCTCAAAACCGTGCATTTCAAGGAGATTTAATAGATGGCTTATTCTTAATGAAAGAAGGCGAAACATTTACTTTTGCATTTGCACACGATTCTATAAAGAAAGTACAACAATTACCAACATTCTTTAAAGAAAATGAATATGCGTATTATACAGTTGAAGTTACAAAATCACAAAGCTTAGAAGAATTTCAAAAAGAACAAGACTCTATTCGTAAAGAGCAAATAAGAATAAGCGATAGCCTACAATTAGTAGAAATGGATAGAGTATTAGAATACCTTGCCAATAATCAAATTTCAAATATTCCTTTTGATAATATTTATTACAAGAAGTTATCTTCTGGAAGTGGCGAAAAACCACAAGCAAACGATCAAGTAAAAGTGCATTACACAGGAAAATTTCTTGATGGTAAAGTATTTGACTCTTCAATTCCAAGAAACGAACCTTTAAGCTTTACAATAGGTAAAGGACAAATGATAAAAGGATTTGAAATTGGTGTAAAACTAATGCAAAAAGGCGAAAAAGCAGTTATAGTTATTCCTTCAGCCTTAGCATACGGAGCAAGACAAAGAGGAGAGATACCTCCATTTTCTCCACTTGTTTTTGAATTAGAATTAGTTGATATAATCCCTTCTGCAAAATAGAGTTTCTATGCAATTAAAACTTACAAAACCCTTAATTGTTTTTGACATAGAATCTACAGGTTTAGTTGTAGGTAATGCAAAAATAGTAGAACTTTGTTTAATCAAAGTAATGCCTGATGGAAGTGAAATAGAAAAATTATATAGAATAAATCCCGAACAACATATTCCTGAGGAAACAACAGAAATTCATGGAATAACTGACAAAGATGTTGAAAATTGTCCTACATTTGCTCAATTGGCACCGGAATTGATGAATTTTATTGGTAATTCTGACCTTTGCGGATACAATTCCAATAAGTTTGATGTGCCACTCTTAGTTGAAGAATTTTTAAGAGCAGGAGTAGATTTTTCTTTGCATAATCGCCGAATCGTAGACGTTCAAAACATATTTCATAAAATGGAACCGCGAAATTTAAAAGGTGCTTACAAGTTTTATTGCAATAAAGACCTAAAAGATGCTCACACAGCAAACGCTGATACGAGAGCAACGCTTGAGGTGTTTAAACAACAACTCGAAAGATACCAAGGAGTAGAATACGAAGATGCTGATGGGAAAATTTCAACTCCTATTGTAAATGATATGAACAAACTTTCAGTCTTTACAAAAACAGGAAATTGGGCAGATTTAGTAGGACACATTTATTATAACAAAGAAAAGAAAGAGTGTTTTAATTTTGGAAAACACAAAGGCGTTGAAGTAGAAAAAGTTTTTGAAATAGAACCAGCATATTATGCTTGGATGATGAATTCAGACTTTCCTTTATCAACTAAAAAACTAATTACAGAAATCAGAACACGCAAACTATTAAAAAATAACTAAGAATGAAAATAATTTGTGTAGGAAGAAATTATACCGAGCATATTGAAGAATTAAATAATTCAAAACCTGAAAATCCCGTACTTTTTCTTAAACCTGATACAGCTTTGGTTAAGGGAGGTGAGGCTTTTTATTATCCTGATTTTTCTAATCAAATAGACTATGAATGTGAATTAGTGATAAAGATTTCAAAGATAGGAAAAAGTATTCCTGTTTCTTGTGCAAAGAATTACTATGAAGAAGTAGCCTTAGGCTTAGATCTTACTTGTAGAGATTTGCAAGAGCAAGAAAAAAGTAAATCTTTGCCTTGGACACTCTCAAAAGCATTTGATTATTCTGCACCAATTAGTGAATTTTTCTCACTAAAAGAATTAGGAAAAGAAGTTCAAAACCTTGATTTCTCACTATTAAAAAATCAAACCCTTGTTCAAAAAGCAAATACTTCACAAATGATTTTTTCGGTTGATGAAATAATTTCATATATCTCACAATTCATATCACTAAAAGTAGGAGATTTGATTTTTACTGGTACTCCAGCAGGTGTAGGCTCTGTAAAAATAGGGGATAAGCTTGTAGGGATTTTAGAAGGTAAAGAAATATTAAAGTGTGAAATAAAATAAAAAGAATAAAACTATGTTATTATCCTTACAAATAGAGAATTACGCATTGATTCGTTCTACAAACATAAATTTTTCACAAGGATTTACCTCTATTTGTGGAGAAACAGGTGCAGGAAAGTCTATTTTGCTTGGAGCATTAGCCTTAGTACTTGGACAAAGAGCCGATAGCGAAGTGCTTCTTGATAAAGAAAAAAAATGTTTCATTGAAGCAGTTTTTTCTATTAGCAATAAGCTGCAATCTCTTTTTGAGGATAATGATTTAGATTTTGATAAAGAATCAACTTTCCGTAGAGAAATTTTGCCAAGTGGTAAATCGCGAGCTTTTATCAATGATACGCCGGTTAGTCTTAGCGTTATGAAACAAATAGGAGATTGTTTGGTGGATATACATTCGCAACACAATACAATCAACCTAAATGATAAAAGTTTTCAATTATCAATCCTTGATTCATATCTTGAAGATGACCAAATTTTAAAGGATTATTCTCTAAAATATAAAAGATACACTTCTCTTTCTTCTCAAATAACTAAATTGCAAGAGCAACTTTTAGAATTTGAAAAAGAGAGTTCCTATATTAGTTTCTTATATGAAGAGCTGGAAAATGCTAAATTGAAAGTAGGTGAGCAAGAAGAATTGCAAGAAAGCGTGGATTTAATGTCAAATAGTGAGAATATTAAAACTCAAATAATAAATTCACTCTCACTTTTTGAAACAGAGAATTATCCAAGCGTTATTCCAAATCTTTATGAGATAAAAAACAATATTTCAAAGATAGAAAACCTAAACAAAAACACACGAGAACTTTATTCACGCATAGAATCCTCCTTCATAGAGTTGAAAGATATTTTTTCTGAGTTACAATCCTTTAATGATTCCATTGTTTTTGATGCACAACTCTTAGAAGAAAATACTCAACGCTTAGATTTAATCTTCAAATTGCAATCGAAGCACAATGTGGAAACGGTTGAAGAATTACTAAAAATAAAAGAAGAACTTTCTAATAAAATCAATAAAAATTCCGATTTGGAGTTTGAAATTTCTAAGTTAAAGGAAGAAGAAAATAAATCAAAGAAAGAATTAGATAAATTAGTCAATGAAATTTTTGAAGCAAGGAAAAAATCTGCTAAACGAGTAGAAGAATCTTTATTGCCTTTGTTTGAATCAATGGGAATGAAGAATGCTGTTTTGAAAATAGAGGTAGAAAAACCTCAAACTCTTAATCAATCGGCAGGAGAGGTGGAATTTCTTTTCAATGCCAATAAAACACTTGCTAATCAATTTAGAGGTTTAAATAAAGTAGCCTCTGGTGGAGAATTATCAAGGTTAATGCTTGCGTTAAAAGCGATTCATCTTGAAAAAGACAATATGCCAACACTTATTTTTGATGAAATAGATAGTGGAATTTCAGGAGAAATTGCATCAAAGGTTGCTTTGATAATGAAAAATATGGCAGAAAATCGTCAAATCATTGCTATAACACACTTACCTCAAATAGCAGCAAAAGCAAACTATCAATTCAAAGTTTATAAGAGTGATATTGAGAATCAAACAGAATCAAAAATCACTCTCCTTTCAAAAGAAGAGAGAGTGATTGAAATAGCTAAAATGCTATCTGATGAAAATCCAAGTGAGGCTGCTTTGACTAATTCTCTCGAATTACTCTCTTAGTATCAGCATCCTTTAAATCCTCATACCAATATTCTTTTTCTAAGTAATCTATCTTACGGATTTCGGTGTATTTCTCAGTCCAAGAGTCAAAAGTGATACGCTTAGTCCAGTTAAAGTATTTATCCTTTTCATATTGATAATAATACTCAATTGTTTTCACTCCTCTGTCGTTCACAGCGATTTCTGAAGTCATATAATTGTGTACATCGTATTCGTAAGTATAGGTAAGAAGTTTCTTGTCCTTAGCATTAAAAACTTCTTTCTTTACAATCAATCCTTTATCGTTACGTTCAAAGGTCTCTCTACGAGTTTGCTTATCGTTTCTTACTGTAATTTTTTCTATTACGTCGTGTTTATAATCACGTTTGAAAGTAACTTTGTCTATATTCTTTGTAAACTCAAAGGTAGATATTGTGTGAATCAAACTATCTTGCGGACCATAGAAATATTCTACAACTTTGTTTTCTCTTTCATTTTGAGACACCAAAGTATATTTGCTTAAAAGTCCTTTTTTATTATAGAAAAATTCTTCGGTTCTTTCAATAGTATTTGCACCTCCACGACTTTGAGGATATTCTACTTCAACAGCCTTTGCTAAACGACCAAGATAATTGTATTCATAAGTAGTTACAGCAACGATTTTGTTGTTTGCCTCCATTAAAGTTTTCTTTACCAACTGTTTGTTGTTGTCATACTTATACTCAATGAATCTATCCTTTTTACCATCTATATAATTAACTCTTTCGGTTAATTGTCTAAGGTTGTTAAAGGTTAATTGATAATCGTCAATGAAACTTGTGCGTTGAGATTTCAAAGTAGAGTCAGACTCAAACTTCATATAACGAACAGAAGAAGGGTATCCCGCTAAATCATAGTCTTTTGTCATATTAGGAATATCCTGAGAAACTGCAGTCAAACCTGCAAATAAAGCTATAAAACAAACAAAAAATTTCTTCATACAATTTATAAATTTTTGCAAAGTTAGAAAAAATAAAATAAAACAAAGAAAAAAATATTTTTTTCTTTGTTTTATTAAAATAATTCTTTGCTTTTATTTCTTTTTTCTGCGAAATATTTCTGGAATACTATCAAATTGTTTACGATAGAAAAGACCTACACCTTGTGTGAAAGGAGATATGTTGTACTTTGTGAAGTCATTGGCATTTGAACGATTGAATACTCTTATGCGAAAAGCGTCTGTCATTTTGTATTCTACGTATGCATCACCAATAATTGCATTTGTTTCTTGGTTTGCAGTAGAAACATTTTCTCCTGTTCCAAAACTTGAATTTACATTCACTACCCAACGACCGTAATCTCTTGAAAGGTTTACATCGAATTGGTCAGATGTTGTTTCAGTTCCGCGAGAATAATTCATATTTACATCAACTACTCTAATAACATCAGTAAGCATTCCACTAATTTGTCCAAAGGCTGCTTCGAATGCAGAAGAAATACCGGTTTCCATTACAGTGTTTTCGTAATTTCCTTCGGCTGAATAGAATTGATGAAGAAATAGGAGAGAGATAGTTTGTTCCAACATTGCTTTTTCATTGTTTCTATCAATGTTCATAAAGAGTCTCTCAACTGTATTGTCGTCTGTGTTAGGTAATCTAATGTCAAACTTTGGTTGAGGGTTCATCATACTTCCTGTAAGTTTGATAATAGATTGTACATCTACTGCTTTGGAGTATTCCGAACCAAGTATTGGCATAAGAGATGCTTTGGTTTTATAGATTGCTTGAAGGTCTAAGTTTCCTCCTGCAGGCTCTCCTGTCCAAGTAAGAGTTCCTCCTTGTTCTATTTCAAAGGTCTTAGCCATCATATCCATAACCGACATTTTAAATTGCCCATTTTCAATTTCTATTCCTCCAATTAACGATAATTCTCCTTCACTACCTAAGGCTATTTTTAAATCTCCGTTTCCTTTTGCAGAAAGGTCTCCTTTTAATTGATTGAAATCCATTGGGAGAATAAGTTGTGCATCAGGAGTAACGTTCAAATCAACGGATATGTCGTAGGTTAAGCCTTGTGTTTCTTCTTTTTTGATTTTTTCTTCAAAGGAAACAGATGTTGTATCTTGGATTGTAATGAATTTTATGAAAGAATTTTGTGTTGCAGATGTTTTACTTGAAATAGGAACCGTTAAAACAGTTCCTCTTTCTGTACGCGCGACAACATCAATGTTTAAGTGGTTTAAGTCTCCCTTTACATCGGCAGTTGCAGAAGCAAAGGCTGTTCCGTAATACATTTGATCGGAATATTCATCTGTGTCTAATATTTTTAGTTTGTCAGCAACTGCATTTATATCAAGGTTGAAATCTGTGAAATTATAGTGCGTAATATCTCCGTTAAGAACTATTTTGTTCTTTTGTTTGTCTGAAAGGATAAAATTTTTGAATGAAAAAATATTGTTATTTAAATAAATTTTATCGTTAAAGTCATAAGTGATGTTTAGTATATCTATTTTAAAATGAGCATTCTTTGCTTCTAAAATTCCAGATATGTTTGGTTGAGTAAAAGGTCCTTTGATTTTTAAATCTTTTGTGTAAAGTGTTCCTCCTATATCAGAGGATAGTGATGCAAGGTAAGGTTTTATTATTTTTAAATCAAGATTATCCATAGAGAGTTTTAAATCAAGATTGTTTTCTTTGCTCTTGGTATTGATAAATCCTTTTATGGATAATGGTAATGTTGTTTTTTTATCTTTTGATTGGTATTGCATTTTTATGGTTGTTGCAAATACTTCTTTTGTTAAGGCGTTGTTTATATTAAAGCTTGCTTTTCCAAGATTGATTTCATTTACAGCTAAATCATCTATTACTAAATTAGAGGTAAGGTTAAAATTGCTTAAAATATTTCTTAATATGACTTTTTGATTTATTTGACCTTTAAGATTTAATCCAAATGTATTGAGAATTGGATTAAAGGCAGAGATGTCTAAATCTTTGAAAATTACATCTAATTTATTGTTTGGTCTGTCTGATATTTCACCATTGAGGGTGATTGAGCCTTTATTTTGTTTTAGACTAAAATTTAGCAGTGATAGTGCATTGTCAAAGTATCTTATAGAGTGATTATCGTTTAAGTTTATTGTGGATTGTGCTATGTTTATGTAAGAATTATTAAAATAACCTTGCAATCCGTCTTGTGTTAAAAAGCCTTTGAAGTCTAAATTGGTTGAAAGTTTATCTGTTTCCCCCATTCCTGCTTTTAAATTTAGTAAAATATTGCCGTTGTTGTAAGACAGATTTAAATCGTTGGTGGTTATACTTAAACTATCATCTATTTTAATGTTGCCAATTTTTAAATTGTTGTTAAATAATCCATTGTTGGCATTGGAATTTAGAGAGATGTCTTTAAAAATATATGTGTCGTATATAAAATAATCGGAATTTAAATTAAGATTTAGGTCTTGTTGTGGGTTTATCTTTGCTGTTAAAAGAGTTTGTGGAGCAATACTCATATTAAGAGCAAATAAATCTGTTATCATATCTAAATCTTTTAATGTTAATTTTAGATCAATTTTATTATTTGTGTTGAGTGTTGTTGTATTTGTTTGTGTTTGTATTGTTTGATATGGTTTTGGTTTAAGGAGTGAAAAATTTGGTATATATATTGAAACAAATTCGTTAATATTTTCAATCAATGATGGAATATTAAATTTACCCTCTGCAACTAATGAAAGTATATTAGAATTAAGTGTTAAAATATTTTCTGTGCTATCGTTTCTTGTTCTAATATTAAGGTAATCTATATCGTAATTTTTTGACTGCGTGGAAATAATTGCATTGCGGAAATCGATGAAAGCTCGTAAACTATCTAAATTAAAGCCATTTGCTCGAGCAACAATGTCGGTTGAAATAACAGCTGTTGTATCTGGAAAATTAAAGAAGTTCATTTTTTGAAGATTTACTTCATTTAAATCTCCTCTTAAAACAGTTGCCATATTATTCATTAAATCCATTTCACAATTTAGGTTAATCATTGCAGCTTGGTCAAATATGTCACATTGAGCATTAATAATTCCTTCATTCATTTCACCCTCTACTTCAATAGAGTTGTATCTGTTGCCATTGATATTGAAATTTTCTAAGTTGGCTATAAGATCGCATTTTAAATTTTTTAAATCTCCAACTTTTGCTTTTGCATCTATATTCAAAGCTCCATCACCTAATATGTTAATTCCTAAGAATTTTCCAATATCAAATTGTTTTGAATTTATTTTTGCTTGATATGTAATGTTATCTTGTGGATTTTCACGACTTGAACTTCCTATTAAATCAATGTTTCCAATTGCGGTAGAAATTTTTGCTTGTGCCTCAAAATTATGTAAAAGACCTTTGAAGTCAGCAGACATAGAAATGTCGCCTAAACTATGTAATAAATCTGGCAATTTAACACTAGCGAGCATTTCTCCAAATTGTATTTCATTAAAATCCTTAGAAGAACTTTTTAATTCGGCTAATTCTACATCAAAAAACGTTTTATCAATGTTTGGTAAGCCTTTTACACTACCTTTTCCTCTTATATATGTGTTGCCGGTTTTTAATTCAATGAAAGAACACTTCGCATCGGCAACAGTTCCTTTGATAATTGCTCCTATTTCACATTTTTGATCAAAGCCTTTTAGCATAGGAGCCCAATAAGTTGCATCTTTCATTCCTACTTTACTGCCTTTTTGAAGAAAAAGAAAACAATCGGCAGAATCAATAAAGTATGAATATGTTTTCCAGCTATCAGTTTTTATGCTGGCGTATAGTCTTAAATTAGATTCTTCTGTTTGCACTTGCATGCTTTTGCAAATAATTCCATTAGGACTAACAGTAAATTTTCCTTTTAAGTTTTTTAGCGTTACTCCTGAGCGTTCTTTTGTAGAAAATCTTTTGATATTTACATTGATTGAATCATTTATTACAACAATATCGTCAAGTACACCATTGATTTGGTTGTATTGCATGTGATTTATTGCAACGCCAAACTCAGGAATAGGGGTTGGAGTGTCATTTAGGTCTAAACGAAAATTAACATTATTTAATTTGCATCTATCTACTTTAATTACATAAGGCTCCCTATCTTTTTCTTCTTTGGGTTTATCGCTTTTGAAATAATCTATTATAAATGAAAGATTAAGTTTATGATTTTCTATTGCTAATGTAAAATTAACATTGTCGAGTCTTACATTTGAGAATTCCAAACCTTTAATAAATTCAAAATTTTTAAGACTTGCTTCTAAATATTCTATTGTTGCAATAGTGTCTCTTTGTGGGTTTTCAAGATATACATCTTTTAAAGCAACAGTTAGTAAAGGCCTTATTTCCAAACCTCCAATTGAAACTTTTGCTTTCCATTCTTTTGAAAAATAATCAGATACTTTTGCAGCTAAGAAAGATTGTACGATAGTACTATTAAGAATTGCAACAAAAAGATAAATGAATATAAATATGCCCAAAAGTGTTTTTCCTAACACTTTTAGAGTTGAAATCGTAATTCTTTTTGTTTTATTATTTTCCATTTAAAAAACTTGGTTGCAAATATACATCTTTTTTTACTACCTTTGCAATATTAAAAGTAATATTATGAAATATATTTTAGCAATAGAATCTTCTTGTGACGATACTTCGTGTTCAGTCATTGATAGCAACTTTTGTGTTTTATCAAACGTTATTGCATCGCAAGAAGTTCATAAAGTATATGGCGGAGTTGTGCCAGAACTTGCATCAAGAGCTCATCAACAAAATATAATTCCTGTTGTAGATAAGGCTCTGAAAGATGCAAATATATCAAAGCATCAACTTTCGGCTGTGGCTTTTACAAGGGGACCAGGACTTATGGGATCGCTTTTAGTTGGTGTTAGTTTCGCAAAAAGTTTTGCAAGAGCGTTGAATATACCTCTAATAGATGTTAATCATTTAGAAGCACATGTTTTGGCTCATTTCATAAAAGATACTCCACAGCAAAAGGTTCCTCAATTTCCTTTTTTATGTTTGCTTGTTTCTGGCGGTAATACACAAATTATTTTACTTGAAAGCCCAAGAAAAATGCAAGTAATAGGAAAAACAATTGACGATGCAGCAGGAGAAACGATAGATAAAGCAGCAAAAATTCTTTCTTTGCCATATCCAGGAGGCCCTCACATTGACCGATTAGCTAAAGAAGGAAAACCAAGCCTTGTTTTCTCTCAAAGTAATATTAAAAATTATGATTATAGCTTTTCTGGATTAAAGACAAGCATTCTATATACTTTGCGAGATAAGCTAAAAGAAAATCCAAACTATATTCAAGAAAATTTAAACGATATTGCAGCATCTGTTCAAAAAGCAGTAGTAGATTCTTTACTTGGAAAATTTGAAAAAGCTATTAAAGATACAAAAATAAAGACAATTGCAGTTGCGGGAGGTGTGTCTGCAAACTCGGAACTCCGAGAAAGGTTACAAGAATTAGGAGAAAAATATAAATGCGAGGTTTTTATTCCAAAGTTTTCTTATACAACAGATAATGCAGCAATGGTAGCAGTGGCAGGATTGTTTAAGTTTCAAGAACAAGACTTTGCTCATCTTGGTTTAACTGCTTACGCAAGATAGTTATGCGAATATTTATTGTTGGATATATGTTAAGTGGTAAAAGCACAATTGGAAAAAGATTGGCAAAGCTTTTAAATTACAAATTTATTGATACAGATAAAGCGATAGAACAACAATATAAACTTAGTATTAGTGATATTTTTAAAAAATATGGTGAAGATGTGTTTCGTACAATGGAAAAACAGATCATAAATACTTTAAAAGACGAGGATAATATTGTGATTTCAACAGGTGGAGGCTTTGTTTGTTTTAATGATAATATGAAATGGGTGAAGGAAAACGGAGTTTCTATCTATTTAAAACTCACACCAGAAGCGATAATTTCAAGACATAAAGTAGCAAAACGTCCACGCCCTTTACTACAAAATAAAACTGATGAAGAATTACTTGGTTTTATAACAAAAACACTAAAAGAAAGGGAAGTATATTACCAACAATCAGATTTTATATTTAATGCTTTAAGTGTAAAACCAGAAGAAATAATTAAAATAATTTTATAAAGAGATTTTTTTTCTTTACTTTTGCAGTTTATTATTTAGAATTAACAAAATAATTGGCTATTATGTATAATACAAAATACATTTTTGTGACAGGGGGAGTTACATCCTCATTAGGAAAAGGAATAATATCCTCTTCTTTGGCAGTGTTGTTAAAGTCAAGAGGCTATAAAGTAACAATACAAAAGTTAGATCCTTACATAAATATTGACCCGGGTACGTTGAATCCTTACGAACACGGAGAATGTTATGTAACAGAAGATGGGGCAGAAACAGATCTTGACTTGGGACATTACGAAAGATTTACTAATGTAAGAACCTCGCAAGCAAATAACGTAACTACCGGACGTATATATCAAGCCGTTATAGAAAAAGAAAGAAAAGGTGATTATCTTGGAGGAACCGTTCAAGTAATTCCGCATATTACAGATGAGATTAAAAGAAGAGTTAAGCTTTTAGGCCAAACAGGTGAATACGATTTTGTAATTACTGAAATAGGAGGAACAGTTGGAGACATAGAATCATTACCTTTCTTAGAAAGTATAAGACAATTGAAATGGGAATTAGAAGGTAATGCAATAGTTATTCACTTAACTTACATACCATATCTTGCCGCAGCAGGAGAGCTAAAAACAAAACCAACACAACACTCTGTTAAAGAAATGTTGCAACAAGGTATTCAACCTGATATAATAGTTTGTAGAACAGAACACGATTTGACAGAAAGTGTTAGAGATAAAATTTCCCTTTTCTGCAATGTTGAAAGAGCAAGTGTAATAGAATCAAAAGACGCTTCAACAATCTATGAAGTGCCTCTTAATATGCTAAAAGAAGGATTAGATATACAAGTATTGAAGAAATTAGGCCTTACAGCAAAAGGAGAACCTAATTTAGAAAAGTGGAAATCCTTCCTTTACAAACTTAAAAATCCATTGACAGAAGTAACAATAGGTTTGGTAGGTAAGTATGTTGAATTAAAAGATGCTTACAAATCAATTTCAGAAGCCTTTATTCACGCAGGGGCTACAACACAATGTAATGTGAAACTTAAATGGATTCATTCGGAAAAGTTGGAGGAAAATCCAAATGACATAGATGACCAACTAAAAGGCTTAAAGGGAATTTTAGTTGCACCAGGTTTTGGCTCAAGAGGAATAGAAGGAAAAATATTAGCAGTAAAATACGCAAGAGAAAACAATATTCCTTTCTTAGGTATTTGCCTTGGAATGCAATGTGCAGTAATTGAATTTGCGAGAAATGTACTTGGATTCTCAGATGCTCACTCTGTTGAAATGATGGGCTCAACTACTCACCCGGTTATTGATATGATGGAAACACAAAAGAATCTTACAAATATGGGTGGTACAATGCGATTAGGTTCTTATGAATGTAAACTAATAAAAGGAAGCAAGATTTTTGAGGCTTACGGAGAAGAATTTATAAAAGAAAGACATCGCCATCGTTATGAATTTAATAGCGAATACTTATCGCAATTTGAAGCAGCAGGAATGCAAGCCACAGGAATAAATCCAAATTCTAATCTTGTAGAAGTAGTAGAAATACCATCACATCCTTACTTTGTGGGAGTTCAATATCACCCTGAATACCGCTCAACAGTAGAAGAACCAAGTCCTTTATTTGTTTCATTTGTTAAAGCGGCAAGTAAGATAAAATAAAACAAAGAATTAAAAAAATATTTCAAAGAAATAAAAAAATAAAACAAAGACTTATTTTTATAAAACTAAGAGTAACGATACTGACACAATAAAAGTCAGTATCGTTATTATTATTCCGCTTTTAAAAAACTCCCAAAATCCAATTTTTACGCCAAATCTATCAGCCGATTCAATGACAATGATATTTGCCATAGCACCTATGATTGTTGCATTACCGGCTAAGGTTGATGCAGAAGCCAAAGCGAGCCATAAAGTTTCGCTATCTACCACGTTCATTAAAGGTAGCATCAATACAGTATAAGGAACGTTGCTTAGAATTTGACTTAACACAAGGCTTATAGAGTGAATAGAAATTAAACCAGCAAAATTCTCTTCTAAACCAATATTTAAAATACCATTTAGTAGGCCTACCTTTTGTACAGCACCAACAACAATAAATAAAGAAGCAAAAAACAAAAGTAAAACCCAATCTACATCTTTTATAAGTTTCTCCGGTTTATGTTTTCCAAAGAGAATAATAAGGCTTGCGCCGGCTAAGGCAATTACAGCAATAGACATTCCCAATAATTTACCAAAAAAGAACGCTAATACAACTAATCCAAACACTATTATAGAGGAATACATATCTTTAAAGTTGTAATTATGAGTAGGCGTATAGCTTAAAGGAGAAGAGTCTTTAAATTCTTTTTTGTAAATCAACCTTACAACCACAATACAAAGCACCATACCAATAAAAGAAATAGGAAAAAGTCTTAAAAGAAAGTCCGTATAACTTATTCCGCTATTTAAACCAATCAACATATTTTGAGGATTACCCGTAATAGTCATTACACTACCGATATTAGAGGAAAGAATCTCTGCAATAAGATAAGGTAAAGGATTTATCTTCACTCTTTGACATATACTAATGATAATAGGAGTGAAAATCAACACAACCGCATCGTTTACCAAGAAAGCAGAAGCAATACCACTAATAAAAACCACACCAACAAGGAGTTTTAATCTTGAATTAGCGAATTGCAGAGTTTTTTCGGTAATTAGATTAAAGAAACCATCGAATTTTAATGCAGCAACCACAATCATCATACCTAAAAGCAGGAAAATCGTATTGAAATCAATAAAACTCACAGCCTCTTCAAAACTTACAACAGAAAAAGCAAGCATAGCCACCGCTCCAATAAAGGCTGCAGAAGGCCTATCAATATTAACCTTAGGTAAACGAGTGAAAATAATACCTATATATGTAATAACAAAAATAATAAGTGCGATTGTCTCGATATTCATATTAAAAAATTTTCGCAAAATTACAGCTTTTTTGTTTGTTTTAAAAAAAAATAGTAATTTTGAAAACTCAATTAGGAAATAAAATATGAATAATTTTATAGTATCTGCAAGAAAATATCGTCCAAGCGACTTTCATTCAGTTGTAGGTCAAGCTCATATAACAACAACTCTTCAAAATGCTATTAGGAATAACCAATTAGCTCAAGCTTTTCTTTTTTGTGGGCCAAGGGGAGTAGGAAAAACTACTTGTGCACGTATATTAGCAAAAACAATTAACTGCACCAATCCAACCGAATCATACGAAGCATGTAACGAATGTGAGAGTTGTAAAGCTTTTAACGAATCTGCATCTTTCAACATAGTAGAATTAGATGCTGCCTCAAACAATTCGGTAGATGATATTAGAAACCTTACAGACCAAGTAAAGATTCCACCACAAAATGGTAAATATAAAGTATATATAATCGATGAGGTACACATGTTAAGTACTTCTGCATTTAATGCATTCCTTAAAACACTCGAAGAACCACCTGCATACGCAAAATTTATATTAGCAACAACTGAAAAACACAAAATCCCGGCAACCATAATCTCACGTTGTCAAATCTTTGACTTTAAAAGAATCAATACAAACGACATTGCAAAACACTTAGAGTATATAGCACAAAAAGAAAACATTACCTACGATATAGAAGCCCTACACTTGATTGCACAAAAAGCCGATGGAGGATTAAGAGATGCACTATCTATGTTTGATCAACTTGTTTCCTTTACCTCAGCGCAACTTTCCTATAAAAATATCATAGACAACCTTAATATATTGGACTATGAATATTATTTTACTCTAATAGATTATTTCCTAAATGGGCGTTTGACAGAAAGTTTACTACTTTTTGACAAAGTGTTAAAGCAAGGTTTTGAAGGCAGTAGCTTTATTAACGGATTAGCTTCTCACTTGCGAAATCTTTTAGTTTGTAAAGATGCCCAATCTGTTTCACTCTTAGAAGCAAGCGTTAATCTACAATCAAGATACCTTACACAAGCCTCACAATCTCCTCAAAATTTTATACTCAAAGCCTTAGATTATGCCAATAGTTGTGCCTTGGAATACAAGGAATCTTACAACAAAAGATTGTGTGTGGAGCTTTGTTTAATGAAACTATCATATATCACAAACAAAGTAAACACAAATCCTTCTCAACCACCTATTCAAACAGAGGATATTAAAAAAAAAATGACCAACCAATAGCAACTCCTAAGGTAG
Source organism: uncultured Bacteroidales bacterium (assembly GCA_937881815.1). Taxonomy (GTDB): domain Bacteria; phylum Bacteroidota; class Bacteroidia; order Bacteroidales; family P3; genus Onthomorpha. The sequence continues at coordinate 142,754 of CALGEC010000050.1, read as the reverse complement.
AAAAGGATTTAAATGTTTATAGTCCTTATTCAATTAAAGCAAACATAGGACTAATAGAGAAATTTAAAAAACAAAATGCCCAAGAGGAGAAAAGAGAGAAAGAATACAATGTAAAATCTTTCTTAGATGCTATAAAAATTTACACAGAAGAATTAAAACAATTAGATGTCAATGCATTTCCCGATGCACACAATCTTTCATTTATTTTAAGTACTGCAGAGTTTGTCGTAAAGAACGATGAATGGGTCGATATAATACTCTTGAATAAACAAGAAGAAAAAATACTACTTAGCAACAAAACAAATATTTTGTCGTTTATAGAAAATAGAACACAATGTAAAAATATAAATCTAAATATAAAGGTTAAAGAGTATTCACACAAACCAAAACTTTACGAACCGAGAGAAGTACTTCAATTTATGAAAGAAAAAAATCCGAATGTAGCAGAATTGGTGAAAGTTTTAGGAGCAGAAATAAATTATTAACAAAAAAAACTTATTAAAATGGGTGCAACTTTAATATTTTTAGGAATTTTGGTGTTTTCAGCGCATCTTTTTGCGATGATATTTAGTAAAAAGAAAATTCCCGATGTATTATTGTTGCTATTGATAGGCGTTTTAATTGGCCCTGTTTTTAAATTAGTAACTCCAAGCGACTTCGGAGCCGTAGGAGGTGTGTTTACAAGCATCACTTTGATTGTAATACTTTTTGAAGGTGGCACAGGAATAAGTATAGGAGACTTAAAAAATTCTTGGAAACCAACAGCAATGCTCACCTTTACAGGATTTTTTGTATCGGCCTTTGTTGTGGCAGGAGTATGTATGAGTTTTGGAATGAATTTCCTTGATAGCATTACGCTCGGAGCAATACTTGGAGGCACATCTTCCGCAGTTGTAATCCCTCTTGCACAACATTTGCAAATCTCTAATACAACAAAAACTTCTCTTATCTTAGAATCGGCAATCACCGATGTGCTTTGTATCGTTTTTGCTTTGGCATTTATTGATGCAGCAAGAATGGGAGCAAATTTAAACGTAGGAAAAATAGCGGGAAACGTCATTGCATCATTCGTTCTTGCGACATTTCTTGGTTTTGCTTCCGCTATGATTTGGGCGAGTTTGCTTCAAAAAATCCGTTCCCTAAGAAATTCTATGTTTCTTACACCTGCCTATCTTTTCATAATCTATGGCTTGGCAGAAGTCTTGGGTTATAGCGGTGCGATTGCATCTTTATCTTTTGGAATCACGATAGCAAATATGGAGTATTTTAATTTTAAGTTTTTAGAAAAATATCAAAAAGATAAAAACCTGAAATTAAACGATAGCGAAACATCTTTTGTTGGGGAAATAAGCTTTGTGTTAAAAACATTCTTCTTTGTTTATATCGGAATAAGCATACCGTTTTCCGATTCAAAATCTATCTTGATAGGAGGTTTGATTACAATAGGATTATTATTGAGTAGAATAATAATTGCAAAATATTGCTCGCCAAAAGGAGCAAATATATTTGATAAAAGCACAATTTCGCTTATGATTCCAAAAGGATTGGCAGCCGCAGTCTTAGCCTCTGTACCGGAACAATTGGGAATGCCTTCGGGAACTGAAATAAAATACATTACTTTCTCGGTTGTATTGTTTTCAATCTTGATTTGTTCGATAATGATTCTTCTTATAGAAAAACAACCTAAAATGAATATATTTTTTAGATTTGTTTTTCGTTCACACTTCAAAAGAAAACCAAAAGAATCTAAACCATTGGAAAATAGTATAGAAGAATAAGTCAAAAAAATCAAAGAAAAAATTTTTTGAATCAAAGAAAAAATTTTTTGAATCAAAGAAAAAATTAAAAAAAATAAAGAAAAAAAATAAAAAATCAAAGAAAAATGAAAAGAGCTCTTATCACAGGAATTACAGGTCAAGATGGTAGTTTTTTAGCTGAGTTTTTAATAGAAAAAGGTTATGAAGTTCACGGAATTATTCGCCGTAGTTCTTCTTTTAATACTTCAAGAATAGAACATCTTTATTTGAAAGAATGGATTAAAGACCAAAAACAAGAACGAGCTATCAATCTTCATTACGGAGATATGACAGATTCTTCTTCTTTGATAAGGATTTTACAACAGATTCAACCAGATGAGATATATAATCTTGCGGCTCAAAGTCATGTAAAGGTGAGTTTTGATGTTCCGGAATACACTGCCGAAACCGATGCTGTAGGAACACTTAGACTTTTAGAAGCAATTAGAATTTTAGGCTTAGAGAAAAAGACAAAAATCTATCAAGCCTCAACTTCCGAACTTTATGGTCTTGTACAAGAAGTGCCACAAAAAGAAACAACTCCTTTTTATCCTCGCTCGCCATACGGAGTTGCAAAATTATATGGCTTTTGGATTACAAAAAATTATAGAGAAAGTTATGGAATGTTTGCAGTTAATGGAATTTTGTTTAATCACGAAAGCGAAAGAAGAGGAGAAACATTCGTAACACGTAAAATCACACTTGCAGCAGCAAGAATTGCAAAAGGATTGCAAGAAAAACTCTATTTAGGTAATCTTTCTGCTCTAAGAGATTGGGGATATGCAAAGGATTATGTAGAATGTATGTGGTTAATGCTACAATATGAAAAACCAGAAGACTTTGTTGTAGCAACAGGTGAGGCACATAGCGTAAGAGAATTTTGTACTCTTGCCTTTAAGTATGCAGGCATAGAATTGAAATGGGAAGGTGAAGGCGTGAATGAAAAAGGTATTGATGTGAAAACAGGAAAGGTATTGGTAGAGGTTGATGAAAAATATTTCCGTCCTGCAGAAGTAGAACAACTTCTTGGAGATGCAACAAAGGCACAAACACTTTTGGGTTGGAATCCAAGAAAAACATCTTTTGAAGATTTAGTTAAAATAATGGTTGAAAGCGATTTGAAAGCAATTAGTTAAATTAGAAAATGAATCTTGATTCAAAAATATTTGTAGCAGGGCATAAAGGACTTGTAGGCTCTGCAATATTGAAAAATCTTAAAGAAAAGGGTTATCATAACTTTGTTTTACGTTCGCATAGTGAACTTGACCTTTGTAATCAAGCAGAGGTAGAAAAGTTTTTTGTAGAAGAAAAACCCGAATATGTTTTTTTAGCCGCTGCTTTTGTTGGAGGAATAATGGCAAACTCCAAATATAGAGCAGATTTCATTTATAACAATCTGCAAATTCAAAACAATGTAATTCATTTCTCTTATAAATATGGAGTAAAGAAGCTTTTGTTTCTTGGAAGTACTTGTATTTATCCTCGCGATGCACATCAACCTATGCAAGAGAGTGAATTGCTTACCAATGAGTTGGAATACACGAATGAACCCTACGCTTTGGCGAAAATTGCTGGCTTAAAAATGTGTGAAAGTTATAATTTGCAATATGGAACCAACTTTATTGCTGTTATGCCTACTAATCTTTATGGGCCAAACGATAATTTTAATTTGGAAACTTCACATGTTATGCCTGCTTTGATAAGAAAAGCACATCTTGGAAAATGCTTACAAAATAATGATTGGCAGTCTCTGAGAAAGGATTTGAACACTCGTCCGATAGAAGGAGTAAATGGTGAAAGCAATCAAGAGGAAATAGAGAATATATTATCGAAGTATGGAATTAAATCCAAGGGAAATTCTGTTGAAATAGAGCTTTGGGGTAGTGGAAAGCCGTTAAGAGAATTTCTTTGGAGTGAAGATATGGCAGATGCTTGTGTTTTTTTAATGGAAAGAGTGGATTTTAAGGATACTTATTCACAAAATGATAAGCAAATCAAGAATTGTCATATCAATATAGGTACTCAAAAAGAAGTGAGCATAAAAGATTTGTTTGAAATTATATGTGAGAAGGTGGATTATAGTTCAAATGTTTTCTTTAATAGTGAAAAACCCGATGGAACTATGAGAAAACTTACCGATTGCACGAAATTGCATTCTCTTGGCTGGAAACACAAAATAGAGTTGTCGCAAGGAGTGCAACAACTCTATGATTGGTATTTGGAAAGTATTAAATAGCAACATTAAAGTCTCTCAATGCATCGTTGAGGGACGTTTTTTTATCAGTGGATTCTTTACGTTTGCCTATTATTAAAGCACAATTTACGTTGTATTGACCTGCTGGGAATTTTTTTGTGTAGCTTCCTGGTATTACTACTGAGTTTTCTGGAACTATTCCTTTGTATTCTATTGGTTCTTCGCCTGATACGTCTATTATTTTGGTCGATTGTGTGATTACTGTATTGGCTCCAAGTACGGCTCCTTGTTTTATGATTGCTCCTTCTACAACTATGCAACGTGAACCTATGAAACAATTATCTTCTATAATGACAGGGTTTGCTCCAACAGGCTCTAAGACTCCGCCAATGCCAACTCCTCCTGCTAAATGCACGTTTTTGCCTATTTGTGCACAGCTTCCAACTGTTGCCCAAGTGTCTACCATTGTTCCTTCATCAACGTATGCTCCAATATTTACGAAACTTGGCATCATTATGCAGCCTTTTGCAAGGAAACTGCCATATCGTGCAACTGCGGGAGGAACACATCTTATTTGAAGCTCGTTATAATTTTGTTTTGTTGGTATTTTATCCCAAAATTTTAAGTCTTCGGCTTGCATATCCTTTGTTTCACAGATAGGGAAGTACATTATAATTGCTTTTTTCACCCATTGGTTTACTTGCCACTCATCATTTATTTTTTCAGCTACTCTTATTTCGCCTTTATCTAATGAATCAATGATTTCTAATATTGCTTTCTTAGTGTTTTCTTCTTTTAATAATTCTCGGCTTTCCCAAGCGTTTTCTATTAACTCTTTATACATATTCATATATCTTTGTTTATTTTGTGGCAAAGGTATGAAAAAAAAATAATATTTAGTTTTAAACAGTTTTAATGAAGTGTTTTTATTTGGTAATCAGTAAATAAAATATTTTTTTAACAATGAAAAAAAATGTGTTTTCTTTATTTTTTATTTAAAAATGTTTGTTGTCTTGATTTTTGTTGTTATATTTGCAAAACAATGTTTAAAAAAGAAAATTAATTATTAACAAAAATTTAAGAAAATGAAAAAAATTATTCTTTCAGTCCTTGCATTAGGACTTTCAATGGGCTTAATGGCTCAAAAAGTTTACAACGGAGCAGAACCTATCAAAGGTCAATTAAACAATTCTCCAAAAACATCTGGATTAATTTATCCTGAATCTTTCCAAGATTGTGGAAGCATTGATAATCCAGTTGCTTATTTCGGTGTAGATCAATCAACAGGAGAATCACAATTATGGTTGGGTCTAACTGGAACAAACAACTATGGTGATATGGGTTATGCTCAAGAATATAGTGGAAATTATCAAGTTACAGGTATTGCAGCTGTTTTAACAAATTTGCCTTTAGACGGAGGTGCAACAATAGATGATATGGCTGCTGGAATCATAAGTATGAGTGGAGAAGAATTAGCATTAGTTGAATTTACAACTGCTGATATTCCTCAAACAGACCTTGAAACTGCAGAAGGTTTTACTTTTGATTTAGTAGAATTTAATTTCTCTGCACCAGTTTCTGCAAATAATTTCTTAGCAGCTATTTATGTTCCTGCATTAACTATTGTTGATGGTTACCTTGGAGGAAATATTGCTATCGTTGCATCAACTGAAATGGATTGTGGTTCAGGAGCAATGTCTTATTCTTATTCTGTAGTATCACAAAATGGTGATTACGGTTGGATAACATTAAATGAAGCATGGAGTGGTGTTGAATTAGACTGTATGATCTTCCCTAAAGTTTCTGGAACTGGTTTAACAGAAGCTGATGTTGAAACATTATCTTACATTTTCCCTAACCCTGCAAAAGATGAAGTTATGGTAGCTTCTTCTTTAAACATGGAAAGAGTTGAAATCGTTAATATGTTAGGTCAAGTTGTTTTCACAGCTGACGTAAACGCTAACTCAGTAAAAGTAAACACTGCTGAAATGGGTGCTGGTAACTACTTAGTTAAAATGTACACAGAAGCAGGAATGGCAACTAAAAAATTAGTAGTTGAATAATAACGAAATAATTTAGTTAATTGCAGAACTAAACCTCAAATGGTTTAGTTCTGTTTTTTTGTTTAATAAAAATTACAAAAGAAAAATGAAGAAATTGTCAGTTTTAATGCTTTCGTTAGTGATGACTTTCGGAGCAATGGCTCAAAATTTCACTTTCCAAAAAGGAGAAAAGACTTTTGAGCAAAAAGCAATTGAGTACGCAAAACAAAATAACAAAGGCGTGCACACTCAAACACCAAAAACAAATCCTGCTGTTGCAATTACAATCAACGATATTCAAGCTGGAACTGTAAATGCAACATTTACTCCTGCTGAAAATGTAACTAAATATTATTTCTGTGGTACAGAAACAGGAATGATTGAAGAGTTAGTAGCATTCTATGAAATGTTTGGTTTATCAATGACAGTTGCAGAATACATAACTTACGTTGCACAAGATTCTGCTACTGCTGAATTAACAGTAGATGTAGTAGATTTTACACCAAACACAGCTTCTTCAATTTATGTTGCAGCTTTGTTAAACGATGGCACATACGAAGTAATCACTTCTGACTTTACAACACTTTCTCTTGGTGGTTCGGGAGATGCTACTTTGACAATAAATGTATATGACATAGCACAAACTTCTGCTTTCATTTCAATAACTCCAAATGATCAATCAGCTCACTACGGATTAGTGCTTACAACACAAGAAGAGTTAGATGAATTGGGCTATACTGCTGATTCTTTAATAGCATACTTTAACGGAACAGAATATCAAAAATACTATTATGAATTAGATGAAGAAATGCCAGGCTTGGATCCTTCAACTGAATATTTAGTTTATGCAATGGCATTCAATGCTGACGGAGTTGCAAGTGAACTTTATGAAGTTAGCTTCACAACTACTTATTATGGTGGATTTGGTCTTGCAGAAATTGCAATGACTGCTACAAATCCAACTGCTAATAGTTTTGATATTTCGTTTGTTCCTAACGATCAAACAAATTATTACTACTATCTAATTGCAGATCAATCATTCTACACTGAATTAGGCTTAGAAACAACAGCTGATATCGCTGCTTGGGCTCAAGCTAATCAACAAAAAAATTATGGAGAATTAGAAGGAACAGTTGGTGATTTAGCAATGGGAACAGAATATATTTGTTATGCTATTCCTTTCAATGCAAATAACGAATTAGGAACAGTAGCTCAAACAACAATAACTACACTTACACTTGGCGGAACAGGAGTTGCAGAAGTTGAAATAGAGGTGGCAAACGTTGCAGAAACAGATTTTGAAGTTTATTTCACAATGAACGAAGAAACAGCTTACTATTACTACCTAATAGCAGAAGAATCAGTATTAGAACAATATGGTTTAACAACACAAGATGCTATTTTAGACTATTTTGCTCAAAACGGAGAAGCATCATACGAAGATTTAGGTGGTACAATTGCTGATTGTGTTGAAGGAACTATAATGAAAGTTTACACATTCCCTTACAATGCAAATAATACATTAGGAACAGTAAATACAGTTGATATTTTAATGGGCGAAGGAGTTGTAGGATTAAACGATGTTATGACAAGCGTAGAAGCAAACCTTTATCCAAACCCTGCAAACAGTCATATCAATGTTTCATCACTTTCAATCATAGACAGAGTTCAAATAACAAACGTATTAGGACAAATAGTTATGACAAAAGAAATAGGAGCTAACGGAGCAAACATCAATATTGAATCTCTTGAAGCAGGAAATTATTTCGTAACTATTTACACTAATCAAGGAGTTGCAACAAAGAAATTATTAGTAAAATAGTTTCAGAAAAAAACTCTTTACTTTTTTAAAATAAATGAAAGAAAAATTTAATTTTTTCTTTCATTTATTTTTTTATTTCTTTGATTTATTTTTTTTATCTTTGCAAAGTAATAATTTAACATAAGAAAGCAAAGAATGGAAACTAAATTACAATCACTTATATCAAAAGCTTTTCAAGATTTATTTAATTGTGAAGTTGAACAAAACACAATTTCATTGACAGCAACCAAAAAAGAGTTTAAAGGAGACTTTACTTTGGTTGTTTTTCCTTTTTTACAAAAATGTGGAGAAAAGAATCCCGTAGCCTTAGCTCAAAAAATAGGCGAATATGTTGTAGAAAAATCGGAAGAAATAGAAGGATTTAACGTAATAAAAGGCTTTTTGAACTTTGAAATATCACCAAAATATTGGTTGAAATTCTTAAATGATAACTATCAAAACGCAAATTATGGTTATCAACCAAAGAAAGATGATAAGACAATAGTAATAGAATACTCTTCACCAAACACAAATAAACCTCTTCATTTAGGTCATATAAGAAATAACTTACTTGGCTGGTCTGTTGCTCAAATTTTAAAAGCAAATGGATACGATGTGAAAAAAGTAAACTTGGTTAATGACCGTGGAATACACATTTGTAAATCTATGCTTGCGTGGCAAAAATTTTCGGGAGGAGAAACACCAGAAAAAAGCGGAATGAAGGGCGATCATTTAGTAGGAAAATACTATGTAGAATTTGATAAAGCCTATAAAGCAGAGATTGCTGATTTGGTTGCAAAGGGAATTGAAAAGGAAGAGGCAGAAAAAACTGCTCCAATTTTGCTTGAAGCACAAGCAATGTTGAAAAAATGGGAGGAAAAGGACGAAGAAGTATTGAATCTTTGGAAAACGATGAATGGTTGGGTGTATGAGGGATTTGATGCTACATATAAACAACTTGGAGTGGACTTTGACAAAGTTTATTACGAATCTGAAACATTTCTTTTAGGAAAAGATTTAGTTCAACAAGGCTTAGAAAAAGGAGTTTTCTATAAAAGAGAAGACGGATCGGTTTGGATAGACCTTACAGCAGATGGATTAGATGAAAAACTCCTATTAAGAAAAGACGGAACCTCAGTTTATATGACACAAGACTTAGGAACAGCATGTTTACGTCATAAAGACTTTGATTCAGATAGACTTATATATGTGGTAGGTAATGAACAAAACTATCACTTTGCAGTTTTGAAACTTGTTTTGCAAAAATTAGGAATGCAATGGTCAGACAATCTATATCATCTCTCATACGGAATGGTAGAATTGCCTAACGGAAAAATGAAATCAAGAGAAGGAACGGTTGTAGATGCAGATGATTTGATGCAACAAATGGTAGAAACTGCAAAAAATCAAACCTTAGAACACGGAAAGACAGAAGGCTTTACCGAAGAACAAGCAGTAGAGCTTTATAATCAACTATCCTTAGGAGCATTGAAATATTTTATTTTGAAAGTCGATCCAAAAAAGAATATGTTGTTTAATCCTGAGGAATCAATAGACTTTAATGGAAACACAGGTCCATTTATTCAATACACTCATGCAAGAGCTTGTTCAATTATTCGTAAGAGTGGAAACAGTGAATTGAAATTAGAAGGAGATATAACCTTTAATGAAAAAGAATTAGAGGTAATAAAAACCTTACATTCATTCTCAGCCGTTGTTCAACAAGCAGGAAAAACCTATTCTCCTGCACTAATTGCGAACTATGTTTACGAATTAGCAAAGAATTTCAATACATTCTATCAAGATACGCCAATTCTAAAAGAAGAAGACGAAAAATTGAAAAATATGCGTTTGTGTCTAACTTATTTCACTGCAAATACAATAAAAATTGCAATGAGTTTGTTAGGAATACAAGTACCGGAGAGAATGTAATAAGTTATTGTTTTACAGATAGAAGACGTTTTATTGGATTAAGGCGTGTATTTACTGCCCTCAATATAATATTTCTACATAAATTAATAATGTAAAAGCGAAATAAACGTAATTTTTATACGTTTTTTTCGTTTTTTTTCTTTGAATATATAAAAAAATATTTAAATTTGCAAGCGTAAATAGTGGAATTACTGTAAAAAATTAAAGACTATTATGTTGAAGTTTACTTTATTTATAGGATTGTATTATTTATGGGCCTTTGAGGGTAATAGATTTGTCTTCATAAACAGCTATTACCCGATGTTATCCAGATTTTAAATTAAAAATAAGAGTGTTATATATATTTTTTTATAAAAATGTTTTGATTATGAGAAAATTTATTTACAGTTTAAGTATATTTATAGGATTTGGATTAATGATTTCTTCTTGTAGTGAAGATGAATATCAAGAGGAAGTTTTGTCGCAATCTTCAAAAAAAACAAATACAATAGTAAATTATAGTTATAACGATGTTAAACTTTTCAAATATTTTAATAAAGATTCTATCTCTATGTTGGAATTTCGTAATATAGAGGCTTTTGAAGAGGCTTTTGAATATTTGATGGGAGAACAAAGAAGGTATGAAGAACAAGTAATTTCCGATTATAAACAAAGTCATGGTGATACTGCAATTGTTGTTTATGAATATATTGGACTTGATGATAATTATATTTTTAAACAATTTGAACGAGATTTAAATTTTAATAATTCTATGAGGAATGATTTTGCAATCTACGAATCTCAGTGGCTGTCGCAAGAATCGCCATCGATAGAACATCCTTCCTCTAAATTTCTTTTTGATGATGCCAATTTGTCTTTATTTAATAAATATGGTGAAATTAAAATAGGAGATACTATTATAAAATGTACAAAAGATGGCTATTTGGCTATAACAGATGGAAATGTATCAGACTTAATTGCTTTTAATAACGGAGATACAACTATACTTAATAAAAGGACTGTTTTGACAAATATTACATCAGAAGTTTCTAATTGTTTATCTATCGAAAATAAATTGGAAACTTATGAACATTTATTGTATGGTCTTATTCCAATAAAAGTTGATGTAGATGTTAAATTTTGGAATTTTCTTTGTTTAGGTAGATCTTTTACAAATGCTAAAAGTTATATCTTTTTAAAAAACTCATCAACAGGAATTTCTAAGTGGTATAAATGTTCAATAAAAAAACAAGTTTATAATAGAATGAAGATAGTAAATAATTTCTGTGTTGATACAGGGAAAATAAGAGAAGATTACGATACAGGATCAACATTTAGTCTGTCGGTTTATTGTACTCAATGGGCTATAAATATAATAGATGCATTTAGGGTTATTAACAATAATAGTGTATATGGTTCTTGTGTAATTCAAAATTGGGGAGCGAATGGACATTATATTCAATGGTAAATATAAATTAAAATAATACAGATATGAAAAAGATAACTTTATTAGTAGCATTATTGCTTATTAGTGTTTTTGGATTCTCTCAAAAATATTCAGAGTTCAATAATTTTAGAGCATGGAACATAAGTGTTGAAGGTGGAATAAATCCTTTTGTTTCTTTGAGTGAGAATATTGTTAATATAACTCATAATCCTACTTACAATGCAGCTATTGGTTTTAATTATGAGTTTAATCACAGTGATAATTGGTCTTTTATTCTTGGTGGTAATATTGGATATGTTGGTTTATGGTCAATAAACTATACTCAATTGGATACACCAACACGAAATTTTGAGGAATATGATGTTCATCTACGAGTTCCAATGCTTGTAAGTTTCAAACAAAAGATTTCATCAAACTCTTATTTTGTTGCTAAGGCGGGTTGTGAATTAAGTCTTTTGACAAATAAGAATACAACATCTTTAAATGGAAATGTTATAAATATTGATGCAAATCATTATACTAATTCTGGTAGTAAGTCTATGATTTCAGTAGGTATGATTTTCAATTGTAAGGCCTTTTTATTAGGTACAGATATTGTGTATAGTCAAAATTTAGGCTTTTTGACAGAAGGTAGTGTTGCAATTCCTTTTGATAGTTATCGTTTTATAGATAGAGGAAGTTTTATTGGATTAAGGCTTTCGTTTACTCCAAAAAAATAAGATTTTTATATAAGTGAATAATATAAAAGCGGAAGAAACGTAATTTTTTATACGTTTTTTCCGTTTTTTTCTTTGAATATACTAAAAAGTTTATCTAAATTTGCAAGTGTAAATAAAGAAAAAATTTTTTGCAATGGAAGAAATCTTAACACAAACAATAGAAAAAACATCTCTTGAAGACACAATAGAGGGAGGAAATGAACTTCTTGTCTTTAATGATGATGTACATACTTTTGATTATGTAATAGATTGTTTGCAGAAAATCTGTAAATTAAGCAAAGAACAAGCCGTTACTTGTACTAATATCATACATTATAAAGGTCTTTGTGTGGTTAAACACGGCACATACGATACTTTGAAAATTATGTGTGTGGAATTGGAAAAAAAAGGATTGAGTTGCGAGGTTAGATAAAAATATAAAAATAAGAAAGATATGAGTTTATTTGTGATTTTATTGATTTTATTAGGAGGATTAGCCCTTGTAGTGCTTGAATTCTTAGCCGTACCGGGTACAACTATTGTAGGAATCAGCGGAGTTGGGCTTTTGATTTATGGAAACTATGAAATATTTCAAGCATACGATGATTCTTGGGGGTATATCTCAATTTTAATTTGTTCAATTATTTGCTTAGGATTATTATTCTATTCTTTGAGAGCAAAAACATGGAAAAGATTTTCTCTAAACGCATCAATTGACTCAAAAGTCAATGTGATAGATGAGAAAATCAAAGTAGGAGATAAGGGAGTTGCTATTACACGCTTAGCACCTGTTGGAATGGCAGAATTTAACGGAGAAAGAATGGAAGTTTACACCTCTACATCTTACATAGAGGCTAAAACAGCTTTGGAAGTAGAGGCAATAGAAGGAAATAAAGTAAGAGTAAAAGTAATAAATAATTAAAAATAAAAAGTTATGAATGCATCTATCTTTGGAATTATACTCATTGTAGTATTCCTAATTGTATTTCTTTATTTGGTTCCAATCAATCAATGGTTCCAATGTGTGCTTAATGGAGTTAGAATATCAATTGTGCAATTGATATTTATGCGTTGGAGAAAAGTTCCACCTGCAGTTATTGTTAATGCAATGATTAACTCAAAGAAAGCAGGATTAAATTTGAGTGCAGACTTATTAGAAGCTCACTATTTAGCAGGAGGACACGTTAGAAGTGTGGTTAATGCTTTGATTTCTGCTGATAAGGCTAATATGTCTTTGGATTTCAAAACAGCAACAGCAATTGACCTTGCAGGAAGAGACGTTTTAGAAGCAGTTCAAATGTCTGTAAATCCAAAAGTCTTAGATACACCAGCTGTAACCGCTGTTGCAAGTAATGGTATTCAATTGATTGTTAAAGCGAGAGTTACAGTTAGAGCAAATATTCGTCAATTAGTAGGAGGTGCAGGTGAAGAAACTATTCTTGCACGTGTTGGAGAAGGTATTGTAACTGCAATTGGTTCGGCAAAAAGTCATGCAGAAGTATTGGAAAACCCTGATTCAATTTCTAAACTTGTGCTTTCAAAAGGCTTAGACACAGGAACAGCTTTTGAAATTCTTTCAATCGATATAGCAGACATTGATGTAGGAAAAAATATCGGTGCACAATTGCAAATGGATCAAGCATACGCTGACAAAAATATTGCACAAGCAAGAGCCGAAGAAAGACGTGCAATGGCGATTGCTGTTGAGCAAGAAATGAAAGCAAAAGCTCAAGAAATGAGAGCAAAAGTTATTGAAGCAGAAGCAGAAGTTCCTTTGGCAATGTCGGAAGCTTTCAAAAAAGGTAACTTAGGTATTATGGATTATTACAAAATGCAAAACATCAAAGCAGATACTGAAATGCGTGAAAGCATAGCAAAACCTATAATTGATTCATCGACAAAAGAAAGTAAATGATTGTCGCAAAAGGAATAAAGGTTAATAATCTTAAAAATATTGATGTAAATATACCGATTAATAAGTTGGTAGTTATAACAGGCGTATCGGGAAGCGGAAAGACATCTTTGGCTTTCAATACGCTTTTTGCAGAAGGACAAAGACGTTATGTGGAAAGTCTTTCTTCTTATGCAAGAGGATTTTTAGGTAGAATGAATAAACCCGAAGTTGAAAAAATTTCGGGTTTATCGCCTGCTATTGCGGTAGAGCAAAGAGTGATGAATAGAAATCCTCGTTCTACTGTTGGAACTACAACAGAAATTTATGAATATATTAAATTGCTTTTTGCACGTATAGGAAAAACTTATTCTCCTATTTCAAACAAAGAAGTAAAGCGTCATAGCGTGCAAAATGTTGTAGATGAAGTTTTAGAAACTTTTGAAAATCATAGTAAAATACTTGTTGTTTCTCCACTGGAACTAAAACCAAAAGAAAATTTAAGGGAAAAATTAGAACTTCTAATACAATTGGGATATGTAAGAATAATAATTGGAGGAAAAATACATAGGATAGAAGATGTATTAGAAGAAAAGAAATTAAAGCTTAAAGAAATAGATTTGTTAATCGATAGATTGACAATAGAAAAGGATAACGATGAAATTTATATGCGACTATCCGATTCGGTGCATACAGCATTTAACGAATCAGATGGTTTTTGCAACATTATAAATGCAGAAGGAGAGGTGTTTCATTTTTCAAATCGTTTTGAGGCTGATGGAATAACTTTTGTAAAGCCTTCTGCAAACTTTTTTTCTTTTAATAATCCTTACGGAGCTTGTAAGACTTGTTCCGGTTCTGGTCAAATTGAGGGAATATCTGAAGACTTGGTGATTACACGTCCTGATTTATCGGTTTATGAAGGTGTGGTAAATTGTTGGAAAGGTGAGATTATGAAGAAATTTCAAAAGGATTTCATCAATCAAGCCTTTGAAAAATTTCCTATACATAAGCCTTATAATCAATTAACTGAACAACAAAAAGATTTTCTTTGGAATGCCAAAGGAAAAGTAACAGGAATAAATCAGTTTTTTGAATTTGTAAAATCGGAAAGCTATAAAATACAATACAGAGTTTTACTTTCTCGTTATACGGGTCGCACAATTTGTCCTGATTGTAAGGGAACGAGGCTTAGAAAAGATGCTTCATACGTAAAAATATCAGGAAAGTCAATTGTAGATTTGATGTTATTGCCAATAGATGAGCTTTTGGAGTTTTTTAACAATATAGAACTTACAGAATACGAAGAAAAAGTTTCTCAACGTCTTCTTACAGAAATTAAGACACGATTAAATTATCTTATAGAGGTTGGTTTGGGCTATTTAACTCTTAATAGACAAAGTTCAACTCTATCAGGTGGAGAAAGCCAACGTATTTCGCTTGCAACTTCTTTAGGAAGTCCGCTTGTAGGTAGTATGTATATTTTGGACGAACCAACAATAGGTCTTCATTCTTGTGATACAAATAGATTGATTAATGTACTTTTAAAATTAAGAGATATAGGCAATACTGTAATTGTTGTAGAACACGATGAAGAAGTAATAAAAGCAGCGGATTATATAGTAGATATAGGACCTTTTGCAGGTCGAAATGGTGGTGAAGTGGTGTTTAGTGGGGATTATGATAAGATGTTGAAAAATGCTAATACGCTTACAGCACAATTTATAAAAGGTGAACGTAAAATACCTTTGCCTGAAACAAATAGAAAATGGAAAGAATTTCTACAAATAGATAATGTGTTAGAAAATAACTTAAAAGGAGTAAGTCTTAAATTACCTTTGAAAGTTAAAACTGTGATTTGTGGAATTTCAGGCTCAGGAAAAACTACTCTTGTAAAGAAAGCTTTATTGCCAAGCATACAAGGACATCTTGGATTATCGATGGATTGCGTTCCAAAGTGTTCTGCGATTGAGGGATCTTTGTCTTTGATTGAGGCAATTGAGATGGTGGATCAAAATCCTATAGGTCGCTCTTCTCGTTCTAATCCTGTAACATACCTTGGAGCGTTTGATGAAATTAGAACATTGTTTGCAGAACAGCCTCTTGCTAAAAAACGAGGATTAAAAGCTGGTTATTTCTCTTTTAACACAGAGGGAGGACGCTGTGAAGAGTGTAAAGGAGAAGGAAGTATTACTATCTCAATGCAATTTATGGCAGATGTTGTTTTAAAGTGTGAACACTGCAACGGACAGCGCTATAAAGAAGAAGCATTAGAAATAAAATATAGAGAAAAGAATATTGCAGAAATTTTAGATATGACAATAGAAGAAGCATACGATTTCTTCTCAGAAGATGACTCGAATTTATGCAGGAGGATTTCTCAAAAAATCTATTCACTCATAAAAGTAGGATTAGGATATTTGAAATTAGGACAAAGTTCGATAACTCTTTCGGGTGGAGAGGCTCAAAGAGTAAAATTAGCCTATTTCTTATCGAAAGGAAGTAATGAAAAAAAGACTATTTTCATATTTGATGAACCTTCAACAGGGCTTCATTTCTATGATATTCTAAAACTAAATCAATGTTTTGATGAATTAGTAAACTTAGGACACACAATAGTAATAATAGAACATAATTTAGATATTATAAAAACAGCAGATTGGTTAATAGAATTAGGACCGGGTGGAGGAAAAAAAGGAGGGAATATCATCTTTGAAGGAACTCCTAAATCCTTACTAAAAGAAGATACTCCCACTTCAAAATATCTTAAAGAAAAATTCTAATTAGTATTTTTGAATATCGATCAATCTAACTCCATCTAACCAAACAGCAACACAACCTACTGTTTTGTTGTCGTTTTTAATTGTAACAGGTTGAAGAGTCTTTGCATCAACAATCTCAAAGTATTCTAAGGTAAATTCTTTTCTCATTTTAAATTCACCTTCCACATAACCCTTAACTTGCGAAATAGATAAAGTCTTCATTAAAGAAGCAGATTTTAAAAGTATTTCGTGAATCTTTGGCGCAATTGCTCGTGCCTGAGGTGAAAGACGCACATTTCTTGAACTTGTAGCTAAACCATCTTCATCTCTATAAATAGGACATTCTACAATTTCAATAGGAATAGAAAATTGTCTAACTAAATCCTTTACGATTGCTACTTGTTGAAAATCCTTTTCGCCAAAATAAGCTCTATCAGCCTTAGACCAATTGAATAATTTGTGAACAATTGTTGCAACTCCATTGAAATGTCCAGGACGTTGAGGACCTTCCAAAACTCTTTCCAAGCTTCCAAAGCTATAAGTAAACTCAGGCTCCTCTGCATATACCTCTTCGGCACTTGGAGCAAAGACAACATCGCAATTTATCTCTTCTAATAATTTTATATCACGCTCTAAGTCTCTTGGATATTTCTCTAAATCCTCTTTATTGTTAAATTGAATAGGATTTACAAACACACTGCAAATCAAAACATCATTTTCTTGTTTTGCCCTTTTAGCTAAGGATAAATGCCCTTGATGCAAAGCACCCATAGTAGGCAAAAGACCAATTGATTTCTTTTCTTCTTTAAATTTATCTACACAAGATAATAATTCATTTATTGTATGACAAACTTGCATAACGATTATGTATTATTTATTATTTAATTCTTCATCATCTTCTTCCTCAATCTCTTCGTAAGATGTAAATTCTTCGTTTTCTTTAATTCGATTATCGTTGTTTTGAGGATTAAAATTACTTTTTATTCTTTGTATCTTTTCGGGAATTTCCAATAAGAAATTTATTATTGTAATCACAATACTAAACCAAAAAGCATCAGAAAAACTCTCAACTTTGAAATCTGTAACTAAATATGAGGTTAAAAGTATTATAAACGCATTTATAAAGAGTTGAAATAAACCAAGACTCATCAAAATCAAAGGAGCAGACAAAAGTTTTAAGATAGGTTTTAAAAAAGCGTTAAGCAAACTGATTACAAGTGCAGAAATAATAGCAGTAGTAAAAGAACTGATTTGCACAAAGTTAAATAAATAACTTGCAATCAAAACAGAAATTGACATAATTACAACCTTAATCCAAAACCTTCCTTTCATTGGAGAGGGAGAATCGTCATTTAAGTTGATTTTGTATATTTTCATATTTACCTTTATTTGAATTGCAAATATACAATCCTTTTTTCAAAGAAAAAAACTTAGTTTTTTGAAAAATGTTCGTACTTTTGCAAAATACAAAACTAAAAAACAGAAATAAAATGAAATTACTTGAAGAAAAAGTTGCCCTAATCACAGGTGCATCTCGTGGAATCGGAAAAGCAATAGCATTAGAATTTGCAAAACAAGGCTGTAATATAGCATTCACTGACGTAAGAGAAGACGACAATATGAAGGCTTGTCAAGCAGAATTAGAAGCAATGGGAGTTAAAGCAAAAGGATACGCATCTAACGCAGCATCTTTTGAAGATAGTGCATTGCTTGTAGAAAATGTTGTAAAAGAATTTGGAAGAATAGACGTATTAGTAAATAACGCAGGTATTACAAGAGATAATCTTTTGATGAGAATGAGCGAACAAGATTGGGACTTAGTAATAAATGTGAACTTAAAAAGTATATTTAACCTTACTCACGCTTGTCAAAAGATAATGTTGAAACAAAGAAGCGGTTCAATAATCAATATGAGTAGCGTTGTAGGAGTTAGCGGCAATGCAGGACAAAGCAATTACTCAGCATCAAAAGCAGGAATCATAGGATTTACAAAAAGTATAGCAAAAGAATTAGGCTCACGTAATATCCGTTGCAACGCAATTGCACCAGGATTCATCATAACCGATATGACAGCACAACTTTCAGAAGAAGTGAGAAAAGGTTGGGAAGAAAAAATTCCATTAAGAAGAGGAGGAAAACCAGAAGAAGTAGCAAAAGCATGCGTTTTCTTAGCATCTGATTTAAGTTCATACGTATCAGGACAAGTAATTCACGTTTGTGGAGCAATGAATTGTTAGAAAAAAATAAATAAAAAATAAAAGAGATATGAAAAAATTTGATCCAGCAACAGCAATTAGCGCTGTACAAAGCATTTCTCCTGAAAGAGGAGTGAATCCTAACATAAACGATTCAGCAACCTTCACTTTCCCTTACGGACAAACAATGACAGACACTTTCCATGGCGAAACAGAAGGATACTATCTATATTCACGTCACTGGAATCCATCAAACTTTGCATTATGTCAAGCACTTGCAGCAATGGAAGGCACAGAAGCAGCTTGGGTAACAGGCTCTGGAATGGCTGCAATCACATGTTCTTTGATGCATTTCTTAAAAGCAGGAGACCACTGCGTAGCTTCTCAAACAGTTTACGGAGGAACATTCGCTTTCTTAAAGAATTATATCGTTAGATATGGAGTTGAAGTAACTTTTGTAGATACAACAAACCTTGAAGAAGTAAAAGCAGCAATGCGTCCTAACACAAAAGTTGTTTATACAGAACTTATGTCAAATCCTTTGTTAAGAATAGCAAACATAGCTGGCTTAAAAGAAATAGCATCTAACGGAGGAGCAAAATTATTAGTAGATAACACATTCACACCAATGATATTCTCTCCATACAAATTAGGAGCAGACGTTGTAATCTACTCAATGACAAAATTTGTTAATGGAAAGAATGACTGTGTAGCAGGAGCAATCTGTGCAGACGCTGCAACAATCAACGCAATGATAGATGTAAATGACGGAACTGCAATGTTATTAGGACCAGTGTTAGATTCATTCCGTTCAACTTCTATTTTGAAAAATCTTTACACATTACACATTCGTATGCAACAACACTCTAAGAATGCAGCATACCTTTCTAAGAGATTTAACGAAATAGGAATAAAAGCAAACTATCCAGGAAACGAAGATCATATAGATCACGCATTAATGACATCACAAATGAATGAAGGATATGGATACGGTGGAATGATAGCTATTGACCTTGGAACAGCAGAACGTGCAAATCAATTCATGGAAGCAATGCAAAATAAAGGCGTTGGCTACTTAGCAGTATCATTAGGCTACTTCCGTACATTATTCTCTTGCTCTGGAAAATCAACATCATCAGAAGTTCCAGAAGATGTACAAAAGAAAATGGGAATGAGCGAAGGATTAGTACGTTACTCAGTAGGTTTGGACAACGATATGGAACACACATTCCAATTAATCCAAGAAGCATTAAAAGAAATCAACTTCATCTAAAAATAAAACGTTGATTAAAAAAAATAAAGCAAAGGAAAAGTAAAATTTTTCTTTGCTTTATTTTTTTATTTCTTTGAATTATTTTATTTAAATCTTACCCCAATATTTTCTTAAAAACCATTCGCAAGAGAAACATAAAATAATAATTAGCCAATACCAAAATGAATTGATTAGTTTGTGGCTTGTTATTATTTGATGAATGATTGGTTTTGCGTCTTCTTGGTTTTCGATTATTTTTTCTAAGTCTTGCATTTGTGAGGGATAGAGTAGTTGTCCATTTGTTTTAACTGATATGGTGTGAAGTAGGTTGTGATTTGCTACAAGGTCTATTGATTCTAATTCGTTAGTCGAAACAATAAAACTTCCTTCTGTTTTATAATTTATTCCTCCGAAATTAGTTGTTGCAACAAAACTATATTTTCCTGGATTGAGTTTAGATATTTCTAAGGCGTAGGCATTGAATGTTTTTGTGAATATATAGTCATATTTATCGCCATTTTCATTCTTTAAGTTTATCTTTACTTCCGGTGTGTTAATCAATTGATATGATTGATTATAGAGTTCTGCTTCTAATCGTATCTTTTGATTTTGATTATATATGTTTTCGTATTTTACTTTAAAAGTACTTTTGTCTGTATCACTGACAAGATATTGTATTGTCTTTTGAATAATTTCATCAACTTGCTCTGTGATGTTGTTATGTAAGTAATTTCTTAAACGCCACTTCCAAATATCTTCTCCACATATAACGGCAGATTTATTATCTGCATTGTTGTTGAATGTAATTAAAGGGTAATCTGTTTTTAGAGTGTTTTGTGTTTGATAAAATAGTGTTTGTAAACCTTGTGAGGCGTCAAATTTTGCTAAAGGAGAAGAAAGCGGAGGTAATTGTGAAAGAATATCTATTGCTTCTTTGCTGATAGAAAATAAAGAGAAATCTTTATTAAACTGAGGTAGGGCGGCAGTGTATGAAGTGTTGTTATAAGCGTTTATTTTTATTCCATTATTAAGTTTATTAAATAGATTAAAGTTGGTTCTTTTTCCTATTATGTATAGAATAGGCGTTCCGTTTGATTGCAGTTTTTTTAGAATTTCGTAAGACTCATTATCGTATGGTAATTGGTGAGCAATCAGAAGATTAACTTCTCTTTGTTGTTGTAAATCTTTAATGTTAGTAATGTTAATTAAATTATAATTTTTGTTTTTGTTTATGCTTTGTTTCAAAGATGAAATATCGGGGTGAGGACTCGCAGAAAGGAATAAGATGTTTTTACGAGAATCCAAAACTTTTACAAAGAAATCTCGTTTGTTATTTTCAATATTTACCTCATCTTTTAGAGTTGTAACGCTAACTGTAAAAGATTGTACGCCAGATTCAAGAGGTGTGAAAGTTGTAGTAATGTTTGAAGAGAAATCTTCTTCGTTTATCAATACTTCTTTGCTGAAAATGTTTTTTCCTTTGTGAGTTAAATTGATTTTTACTTTTTCGTTTTTTGCTTTTTTTGCCTTTATGCTGATTTCTAACGGGCAAATATCTTCTGTATATGAAATGTCATTAAAACGAAGAGAAGATATGCTTACGTCTTTCTTTATGTTTGTGTCTCCTAATGCTATTGTGTAAATTGGACAAGGGCTTTTGTCAAGTACATTAAGCGGATTTTTCCCGAAATTGTTAATTCCGTCTGATGCAATCACTATTGCAGATAGGTTTTGGTTGAAATATTCGTTTTGAATATTGGTTAAAAAATCTGCTATGTCAGTTTGAAAATCTGTAAAATCAAAGATATGATTTTCTTTTGTTTGGCTTCCAAAAGAATAAAGCTTTACTTCAAAGTTTTTATTTAAAGATTTTGATAATGAGGTTAGAGAGTTTAGATAATCATTTTTGTAAAATAGAGAATCTTTTGTTTTTATTATTGATGCAGAATTATCTTGTGCAATTACAATTATTGGTTCTTCTATTTGATTTGTTTTCTTTTTGACAATGGGGGTTAGTAATAAAAATAACAATAAAGTAATGGCTAAACTCCTTAATGAAAAAAGAATAATAGATTGTTTTTTTGAAAACGATTCTTGTTTATAAAAGTATATAAACCAAGATATTGCTGTTGCAAAAATAAGAATTGGAATTATCCACCAAAGAGAATACTCTGTAAACATATTATTATGCTATTCCTCTTTCTTTTTTGATTTTTTCGTAAGCGTTGTTTATTTCTTGGAACTTTTCCTTTGCAGCTTGTTGTGCTTGTTCTCCCAAACTTGCTACTTTGTCCGGGTGATACTTTATGCACATTCTTTTGTATGCTTTTTTGACTTCTTCGTCTGAGGCTTCTTTTGTGATTTGTAAAATGATGTAAGCAGAGTCTGTTTGCTCAAAATACATTGCTTCAATTGTTTTGTAGTCTGCAACAGATAAGCCGATTAGATTTGCAATGCGTTCAATTAGTTCTTTTTCTATGCCACTGCATAATTCATCTGCACAAGCTATTCCAAAAAGGTAATGAATTAATTGAAGTTTTGAAGAATAGGGCAGGTTAAGTCTTACTTTTTCGCAAGATTGATAAAGGTCTATGTCTTTTTCTAATAGTTGTCGCAGTATGTCTAATTTGTTTCTTGCACTATCTTCTCCAAAATTTTGAACAAGGAATTGTTTTACGTAGGAGAGTTCTGATTTCATTATTTTTCCATCAGCTTTCATTACTGCTGCGGAAAGAACTAATAAAGCCATTGTAAAATCGCCTCTTTCTTCTCCTTGTGAGTATTCTTTCTTTATGAGTTTCTCAATAAAAGAACCAGCAGTGTATCCGATGATGCTTCCCCAGAATCCACCACTAAAAAGACCTAATATAGCAGTTATCCATTTTATAATACCCATAGTATATTTTGCGTTATAAATTGGTGCAAAGATACAAATTAACTATTAAAAAGTCTTATCTTTGCAAATTAAAAATAGATTTTTTGATATGAATGAAATTGTTTTATCTTATTTTATACTCTTTTTTGCTTGTATTTTTAGTGGGTGTTTTGTCTTTGTACTAAAAAAACACGAAAAGATTTTATCTTATATTGGAATATTTGGAGGGGCTTTTTTATTGGCTGTTTGTTTTGTGCATTTGCTTCCTGAGGCTTTTACTTTGCAAGGAGCGGAGCATAGTTGTGCGCATCATTCTCATCATCACTCTCATTCTCATTCTTTTTTGAGTGTGGGAATGTTTGTTTTGATTGGGTTTATTTTGCAGTTGGTTTTGGAATTGCTTTCAAATGGTGCAGAGCATGGGCATTTGCATGATGAAAATCATCATTTTGATAAAACTTCTCTTGTGTCTGCTTTGATGATACTTTTAGGAGTTTCAATACATGCTTTTTTGGAAGGGTTTGCTCTTGTGGTTAATGGAGTGGTTAATTATTCTTTGTTGATAGGTGTTGTTTTGCATAATATTCCTATTGCAATGCTTGTTGTGAATGCTTTTATTCTTGCTGGTTGTTCTAAGGCTAAATCTTTTGCATATTTATCTGTTTTTGCAATAATGGGTGTTTTGGGTTCTATGTTTAGTATTTATTTTGAGTTTTTACACGATTATATGGGGTATGTAATGGGTTTTGTTGTTGGTATCCTACTTCATGTTTCTATTAGTACATTATTTGATTCTAAGGAAAGTCATAAATATAATTTTTTGAGGTTTGTAGTGGTTATAATAGCGTTTTTGTTAGCTGTTGTATTGTCGCATTGATTTATTGAAAAGAATTTTGGAAATGAAATTATCAATTGTAATAGTAAATTATAACGTAGAATATTTTTTAGAGCATTGTTTGTATTCTGTTCAAAAGGCTATAAAAAATATTGATGCAGAAGTGTTGATTGTAGATAATAACTCGGTTGATGGTTCTGTGAAAATGCTTAAAGAAAAGTTTGCAGAATTTTTATTGATTGAAAATAAAGAAAACGTAGGCTTTGCAAAGGCAAATAATCAAGCAATGAGAATTGCAAAAGGAGAGTATATTCTTTTGTTGAATCCTGATACTGTTGTAGAGGAAGATACTTTCGAAAAATGTATTGCTTTTATGGATTCTCATAAGGATTGTGGTGGTTTGGGAATAAAGATGATTGACGGACAGGGAAACATACTTAAAGAAAGTAAAAGGGGATTTCCTACTCCTTGGGCAAGTTTTTGCAAAATGAGTGGTTTGACTTCTTTGTTTCCTACTTCTAAAAAATATGCTCAATATTATATGGGGCATCTTTCTTACGAAGAAACAAATCAAGTAGATATTCTTGCAGGGGCATATATGATGATGAGAAAGGAATGTTTGGATAAGGTGGGATTGCTTGATGAGGATTATTTTATGTATGGTGAAGATATAGATTTGTCTTATAGAATAACACTTGGTGGATATAAAAATTACTACTATCCAGAAGCTACAATAATACATTATAAGGGTGAATCAACAAAAAAATCCAGCCTTAACTATGTTTATACCTTCTATAATGCAATGGCAATTTTTGCTAAAAAACACTTAGATGCTAAACAAAATAAATTGTATAGTTATATAATAAAATTAGCTATTTGGATTAAGGCTTTTTTTGGCTTTTTTTCAAGAATATTCAAAACTTTTGCCTTGCCGTTCTTTGATTTTGTTCTTATTTACCTTGGATTTTATTTCTTAGAGAAGACTTGGGCAATTTATTATTGGGGTTGGGAAGATTATTATCCTCCTCACTATATGTTATTTGCAGTTCCTTGTTATATTCTTATTCTTTTGACTTCGGTTTATGTGGCAGGAGGGTATTCAAAGAAGATAAGGATCCAAAAAATTATTTCAGGAATTTTCTCAGGTATGCTTGTGCTTTTGGTCTTCTATTCATTATTGCCATCAGAATTAAGATATTCAAGAGCATTGGTTGTAATGGGTTCGGTAATGAGCTTAGGCATATTATTGCTTATCAGACTTTTTATTAAATTTTTACGTTCCGGGAAATTGTCTTTTAAAAATGAGGATTTTTTACGTTGTGCTATCATTGCAGATGAACAAGAGGCTGAAAGAATTGCAAATTTAATTCATTCAACAAGTTTAAAACCTGAGTTTATAGCTCTTGTTAGTGTAGGAGAAAAGCCAAGTAAAGAGAGCTTTGTGGGAAATGTTTCTCAAATAGATGATATTATTAGGATTTATTCAATAACAGAGGTAATATTTTCGGCAAAGAGTTTGACTCAATCAAGTATAAATGGTTTGATGAATCGTTTGGCTAAAACAAATGTGAAGTTTACAATTGCACCTCCAACTGCCGATTTTATAATTGGTAGCAATACGATAAATTCTCCAACAGACCTTTATGTGATTAGTTTGAATAGTATTACAAACGAAGATAATAAGAGAAAAAAACGAATGTTTGATTTTATTACTTCTTTGATTTTTTTGATTTTTTCTTTGATTTTAATGTGGTTTGTAAAGAATCCTTTTGGTTATGTAAAGAATTGTTTTTTAGTTCTATTGAATTTTAGAACTTGGATAGGCTTTGGAAGTGATAAAGAAGAGAATATGAGTGGCCTTCCTAATTTGAAAAAATCTATTCTTTCGCCATTAGATGTTTTGAAAAAGGAAAAATTGCACGAATCGGATAAACAAAAATTAAAACTATTATATGCAAGGAATTATAGCGTGTATAATGATGTTAATATTTTGTTTAAATGTTTCAGAAACTTAGGACAAAAGTAAAAAAATATCACTTTTTTATTGGAAATATTTGTTAGAATTAAAATATTTTTTATTTTTGCAGTCAAATAGTAGATTTACAAACAAAAATAGTACGCTTATAGATAGGATTATTACTTTTTTTAATTTAAACAAAAAATAAATTAGTATTGTATTAAAGAAAATGTAATGCCCCTTGGTGCATTGTATTTATAAAAAAAAGTTTAATCTTATGAAACGAATAGAAAATAGAAGCGACTACGAATTAGTGCAAGCGTATATCAATGGTGAGAAAGATGTATTCAACACTCTTGTAGCCAGACATCAGCAAAAACTTTATAATTATATACATTCTGTTGTCAAGGATAAAGATGCCTCTGACGATATTTTTCAAGACACTCTTATAAAAGTCATAAATGTGCTTAGAAGCGGAACTTATAGAGAGGAAGGTAAGTTCGTTCAATGGATTATGAGAATTGCACATAACCTTATAATAGATTATTTTAGAAGAGAGCAGAAAATAAAATGTATTCGTTCAACTGATGAAGTTAATGTCTTTGATGTAATTGGTAATTTTGAGGATTCTATTGAAACTGTAATAATAAAAAAACAGATTAGTAGAGATGTAAGATTTCTTATAAAACAATTGCCAGAGGAACAAAGAAGAGTACTCATTATGAGACACTATGCAGATATGTCTTTCAAAGAAATAGCAGAGAAAACAGGGGTTAGTATAAATACAGCCTTAGGTAGAATGAGATATGCTTTGCTTAATATGAGAAAAATGGCAGAAGAAAAATCTATGCTCTTAACTGTTTAAAATTTTCTCTTTAAAACAATATCATATAATCATCTTGCGTTTAAACGAAAATGATTGTTTAATTAAATAGGTGATTATATGATAGATTTTTACTATGTTTATGAACAAATTGAACTTTGGGAACAAGATTTAAAACATCAAGAAGAAATATTCTTTAACAAGAATTGCGAATTGTTTCCAAAAGAAGAATCAATAGAAAAAGTAATCCGCTCTTCAAAATCGCAAACTATTTATAGCAAAACATTAAATGAAAACATCACCCTTGGACTCAACTAATAAAATGCTTATAGCAGGACCTTGTTCGGCAGAAAGCTATCAACAACTTAGAGATACTGCAAAGGGGATTGCAAAATTTAATATCAATTATTTTAGAGCAGGGGTTTGGAAACCAAGAACTCGACCTTCTGAATTTGAAGGAGTAGGAGTAGAGGCGTTGAATTGGTTGCAAGAAATAAGGAAAGAATTTTCCTTAAAAGTTTGTACAGAGGTTGCAAATCCTTATCATGTTGAGCAATGCTTAGCCTCAGAAATAGATGCCTTGTGGATAGGAGCAAGAACAACTACAAATCCTTTTTCTGTTCAAGATATTGCAGAGGCATTAAAAGGAGAAAAAATACCTGTCTTTATTAAAAATCCTTTAAATCCAGATTTAAAATTATGGATAGGTGCAATCGAGAGATTAAAGAAAGTAGGAATTGAAAAAATATATGCTATACATAGAGGATTCTCCTTAACAGACAATGGAGATTACAGACAAACTCCACTATGGCAAATTCCAATAGAATTAAAGAGAATATTTCCGGACTTAAACATAATTTGTGACCCAAGTCATATAGCAGGAAAAAGTGAATTAGTTGAATCGCTTTCTCAAACTGCAATGAATTTAGGATTAGATGGCTTAATGATAGAGGTGCATCACAATCCTAAGGAGGCAAAAACAGATTCTAAACAACAATTATCCATAGAAGAATTCGAAAAATTACTAAATAGCATAATAATTTCAAAAACAGAAGAAAATATTTTACCAGAAAAAATAAATATTCTAAGAAAAGAAATTGATGCCATAGACAATAAGTTAATTGAATTGTTGTCTGAAAGAATGGAGGTTTCAAATAAAATTGCACAAATTAAGAAAGAATCGAATATATCTGTTTTACAGATGAATAGATGGAATAAATTGCTTTTTGATAGAATGGAATACGCAAAGAAAAATGGTGTTTCAGAAAGTTTTACAAAGGAAATTTTTGAGCTTATACACAAAGAATCTGTTAAATTGCAAGATGAAATTATCAAGATAAACTAAAAAAATATATAAAAAAGGCTTGTTATAAACAAAAAAATACGTACATTTGCACAAACTAAGAAATCATTAACCAAAAAAAATTAAAAAAATGAAATTAAGAAGATTATTTTTAAGCGTAGCTGTTGTTGCATTGATGGCAGCTTGCGGAGGAAAAGCAACAGAAACTGCAACAGAAACTGCAGTTGAAGCAACACCTGCAACAGAAGCAGTAGTAGAAGAAACACAAGAAGCTCCAGCTGAAGAAGTGAAAGCAGAAGCAGCTCCAGCTGTTGAACAAAAGAAAGCAGATCCATGTGAAGGAAAAGTTAAAGCTTTCGAATCATTCGTAGATGAATTATCTGCTGCACAAAAAAACAAAGCAGGTGGTGCTAAAGCATTAAAAGTTTACTCTGATTTATTAAAACAAGCTAAAGACCAAAAAGACGCAATCAAAGATTGTATGGGAAGCGAAGAATTCAAAACTCGTCTTCAAAATGCAGTTATGAAATGCAACAAAATTCTTGCAGAAAAATAAGAATTTGTAAATTTGATTTTTAATAAAGAAGGTTCGGTAAAATGCCGAACCTTCTTTATTGCCAAAGTTTAATTGTTAAAACTGAAAAAAATAATTAAACTTTCATCTATTAAATCATATTGCTAAGGGCTTGAATTAAGTTATCTGCACCGTCAAATATTTGACTAATTCTTGTAGCAACCATATAAGCAGGAGTTGTTAAAAGTTTGTTCTTTTCATCGATAGAAACCTCTGTCGCATCGCAAATTTGATGATTGCAACCCAAAGAAATAGCATCTTTTGCTGCTTGACAATCTCCTCCAAGTGTTATTGTTGGATTTTTATCTCCAAGAACCTTTGCTAAAATCATAGGAGCAATACATAAAGCTCCAATAGGTTTTTCCGCAATATTAGTTTCCTTTATTGCTTTTGCAACTTGGTTGTTTACGCTCATTTCTTTGCCACAAAAAGCGTAAGTACTCAAATTTTGAGCAGCTCCCATACCACCCGGAAGTACCAAAGCATCAAAATCTTCTACACAATATTCACTCAAAGGTTTGATATTTCCTCTGCAAAGTCTTGATGCCTCAGTTATTAAATTACGTTTTTCACCTGTGGCTTCTCCTTTTATATGATTAAAAACCTCAAAATCTCCTTCAGGAGCAAAACATTGATACTGCATACCTCTTTTGTCTATGGCTAAAAGCACAGATAAGGTTTCGTGAGTTTCGCTTCCATCTCTATTTCCGCAACCTGCTAAAATAACTGCAATTTTTTTCATAATTTATTTTGAATTTAAAATACGTTGTTCAATCTTGGTTGTAGAGTAACCTTCGATAAACTCAATTGTTTGAACGCTTCCGCCTCGTGAGGTAACAATATCGTAACCAACAATGTTTTCAATTTTATAATCAGCCCCTTTAACAAGAACATCAGGCTGTATTTTCTTAATCAATTCGTATGGAGTGTCCTCATCAAACAAAACAAC
Organism: uncultured Bacteroidales bacterium; assembly: GCA_937881815.1. Taxonomy (GTDB): domain Bacteria; phylum Bacteroidota; class Bacteroidia; order Bacteroidales; family P3; genus Onthomorpha. The sequence goes on along the minus strand of CALGEC010000050.1, from coordinate 113,449 downwards.
CGCATCAACACTGTGTAATGCAGCTAAGATATGTAAGCGAGAATTTTCGTCTTGTAAAGGTCTATTGTCTCCTTTTAAGCGTTTTACAGAAGAATCGGTATTAACACCTATAATCAATCTATCTCCTAAATCTTTGGCTTTTGCAAGGTAATCAACATGTCCTAAATGCAATAAATCAAAACAACCGTTTGTGAAAACTATTTTTTGATTTTTTTCTCTCCATTTAAGAATTAGATTACTTAAATCTTTTTCGCAAATAATCTTGCTTTCTATACGTTCTATTTCTTTCATAATTGTCTTTTCTTTTTAGTGGAAAAGTAAATAAATGCAATCAATCCCACAACAATTGTGCCAACTTGTGAACTTAACCAATTTAACCAACCACATACATAGCCTATTGGTCTTGAAATTGTATATGTTTCTAAAACTTCTGCAAAGATTGCCGGTTGTAATCCAATGCCTCCCGGTGTTATCATAGGGCCAAAGGCTCCTAAAACAGTGGTAACTAAGGCTTGAAGCGGATTTAGGATTTGCGACTCTTTAAGACATTGAAAGCAAACAAAAGTTCCTGCAATCCACAAAGCCCAAATCAATAAGGAATAAAAAATAAAAAGCCAAGGATTTTTTAACTTAAAAATACTTTTAATTCCCTCTAAAAATCCTTTTACTAAGTCTTTTGTCTTGTTGTAGGTTTTATTGTGTTGAATTTTTCGTTTGAATGCAAAAAACAATGCAACTACAATCGCAAGCACCACAATTCCTATTATAAATAGCTGAATAAGGCTATCTATATTGAGGTTAAAGTTTTTTTCTATGTAATTAAATAGTAAATCTTTTTGAATAACTATTGTTGTTAAAAGCAATAGGGCAAAAAGAATCATATCAATTATTCTTTCTGTTACGATTGTGCCAAGTGATTTCTCAATTGGAATATTATCGCTTTGTTTTAACATTGTACATCTTACAACTTCTCCAAGTCTTGGCACAGCTAAATTGGTCAAATAGCCACTCATAACGGCTAAAAAGCTATTTGTGCGAGATACTTTGCAAGAAAAAGTTTCGCTCATCAATCTCCAACGCAATGCTCTGATATAATGAGAGAATAGACTTATTGCAATGGCCAAAGTAAACCAAAGATAATTAGTTTGTTTTAATGATTCCCAAATCTGAGTCTTTTCTCCTGTTTCAAGTTTTGTCCAAAACCACCAAATAAAAGCAAAACCTAATGCAGTAAAGAAAAGGGTTTGAAGAATATTTCTAAGTTTTGATTTCAAGAGTTAAACGACTTTATTGTTTTGAGGAAAGATTACGGTTGGTTTCCAATTCTTTGCTTCTTCAAAGTCCATAGTTGCATACGATACAATGATAACTAAATCGCCTTTTTGAACCAATCGTGCAGCCGCACCATTAAGACATAGTGTTCCGGAGCCTCTTTCTCCTTTTATAACATAGGTTTCAAAACGTTCTCCGTTGTTTATATTGTATATATGTACTCTTTCGTTTTCTATAATGTTGGCAGCCTCCATTAAGTCCTCATCAATAGTGATTGAACCAATGTAATTTAAATCTGCTTGTGTAACAATTGCTCTGTGTATTTTTGATTTTACAACTTCTATTTGCATTACAATTTAGTTTTTTTCGGTTTGCAAAGTTATGAATTATAATTGAAAAAATTATTCTTTGTTTTATTATTTTTATTCTTTGTTTTATTTTGCTAACTTTTAGAAAAAATTTTCTAAAAAGCAGAGTTGTATAAATTTGTATAAAACCCAAAGATTTATAGCATTGAAAATACAACTCCAAATAAAGGCTGGAATTTTTGTAACCTTGGCAATAATGTGGCAATCACCACTATATTTTGCGTTAAAAATAGATAGATAAAATATTGCTAAGCAGGCTTTTGTGTTTTCTATAAGAATGATTGCTGCATAAATGAATAAAGTGTAGTTTTCTATTAAAATAGGTGTTGGTGCTAAGACAAAAATTAAATTTATACAAGCAAAACAAATTGTCCAAACCATTGCGTAGGTTTTTCTAATGTAAAGCAAAAGTATAAAAAACGATAAAAAAGTTAAAACAATAAAGGTGTAGTGTGTAATTTGTTTTTTGATGCAAAAAATAAAGACAAGGGCAAGTAAAGCACAACCTATGTATCCGGCAAGAGAGCATAAAAAAGTTCTAAACTTGCTTTTGCTTACGCTTTTGCAACTTCCCTCTGTTGAATTGTCAAACTCTATTTCTTTTACCTTGTTACCTAAGATTAAAGAGGTGAGAGCGTGGAACGATTCATGAAAAAAGGTATTTAAATTACTAATTATTTTTCCTATTTTCTTGTTGAAACTTAGTATTAAACAAATAAAGACTATGATTATTTTGATTGCCATATTTCCCACGCTTTTTCTGCTTGATAAAACAACATTTTTGCTCCGTCAATTGCTCTTGCACCTTTTTCTCTTGCTTTTTGCATTAGTAAAGTTGGAGAAGGATTATAGATTAAATCAAAGATTTGATGAGAGGAATTTAGTTTTTCTAAATCAATATCAGGTATTTTATTTTTTAAAGAGTGCATTCCTATCGGTGAGGCATTAACAAAGAGAGAGTTGTCGCTATATTCTTCATTCATTTGATTGTAAGAGATTTGTTCTTGCTTAGGGTTGCGACTCACGATTTTGTGTTTGATATTGTGTTTTGCTAAAACAAAGGAAACCGTCTTGGAAACACCTCCGCTTCCTAAGATATAGGCTTGTTTAATATCTTGTGTGTTAAGTTGATTTATAAGGCTGTGTTCAAAACCGAAAGCATCTGTGTTATAACCTTGCAATTCTATATTGTTATTTTGGCGAATTACTTTCACACAATTAACATTTCCACAAGCCTTTGCAGTAGATGAAAGAGAGTGTAAGTAATTTAGAATTTGTTCTTTATAGGGCATTGTAACACAAAAGCCATTAAGATTTTTTTCTCTTTGAATCAAATCAACTACTTGGTCAATTTGAGTTATTTCATAAAGATTAAAATCACAATCTATTTCCAAACGAGCAAATTTTTCATCAAAATGCTTTTTGGAATAAGAGTGGGATAGAGGAAAACCTATGAGTCCGTAAGTTATTTTTTTGAAGTTTTCTTTTTTGATACGCCTTTGTATATTAAATATATTACAAATAAAACACCTAATCCGAGAAGAATGTAAGAAAGTTCATGACTATATTGGTCAATCAATTCTTTATTGCCGTGTCCTATGTATCCCAAAACTGCTAATAAGATATTCCAAATTACAGCACCTAAGGCAGTGAAACAAGTGAAACTAACAATATTCATTTTTGCTAATCCAGCAGGAATAGATATTAACTGACGGATTCCAGGAACTAAACGACCAATAAAAGTTGAACTTTTGCCGTGTTTATCGAAATATTGCTCGGCTTTTTCCACTTTTTCCTTGCTTAGAAGACACATTTTACCGAAACGAGTTTCTACAAACTTATAAATAATTGGTCGTCCAAGCCAAAAAGCTAAATAATAATTTATTAAAGCTCCTATTATGGCTCCTAAGGTTGCAAAAACAACGACCAAAACTATATTCATATTACTATCTTTCTCTAATGCCTTGTATGCAGCAGGCGGAACAACAACCTCAGATGGAAAAGGAATAAAACTACTCTCTATTGTCATAAGTAAAGTTACTGTTCCATAGTTCATATTGTCCATATACCAAGAGGTAACTTGTTCAATAATTGTTTTTTCTTCGCTCTTTGGAGTTGGATTTTGCGTTTGAGCAAAAGTTGTTGTGCTAATGCTTGTAAAAAGCAAACAAATAATAAATGTTTTAATAAAGTTCTTCATTATCTTCAAAGTATTTATGAAATTTTTCAAGGAATAGACGTAGTTTTTCATTTTTTTTAAGTGCAGGAACTTCCATTAAATCTTCCAATAACATAGGACTATACATATCAACTGCCTCTGTGATGTATTCTTCTAAGTTGTTGGTAGGGGCATTTGTGCAAGCAATTATTTCAATGTAGGTTGAAAGGGCTGTGTATATGCAATCTTCAACACAATCTACGGTTAGTAATTCTTCAATTAAGTTGTTTAAAAGATTTAACGATGCATCGCCGCTATGTTCTATAAAGAAACTTTTTGCCCAAGTTGTAAATAGCATAGTAAGTAAAGAATATTGTTCTTCTAACTTCAATTCGCTTGGGTATTTCTTTGATTTTAATTCTGCGATATTCTCTTCAATGGAATCATATATGTTTTGAAAAAGTTCTTCTGCTTGTTCAAATTTACCTATGATTAAAAGTAATTCGCTATATGCTATTTTAGCAGAAAAATTCTCGGGTTCTATTTCAAGTATCTTTGAGGCGTAAGTTTCTGCTAAACTATATTTTTCTAATTCAAGGTAAATGCGAGATAGGGTGTGATAAATATATGATTTTGTAAATAGTATTTCTTGTGAGAAAAAAGGAAATTTAAGACTTTTTTCAAGGATTTCTTTACAGATTTCTTCGCATTCCTGAGTTTTATTTTCTTCAAAATATATGTTTATAATCTCTTTGTATGTTACTCCATAGGTATTTAATAAATCGTTGCGAGTTTGGTTTAGTAAGGTTTTGTTTTGGAGTTTTATTTCTAATAGTTCTATTATTTTTTTTAAGATTTTTATTCTATCTTTCTTCTTTCCGCTGTCTATATAGTTTAGATATTTTCTTCTAATCATATCTAAATCATTTGGTTGTAAACAAAGATAGTATTCACATGCACTTAAAGCTTTTGGATAGTCATCACATTTTTCATAAAATTCAGCAAGCATTTCCCAATATGATAGATTTTGAGGGTCGTATTCTACGAATTTTTCAATTATTGGATAGAAAACTTCCCTGTATTCATTTTCTACTTTACACAATAGACTCGTTGTGCTAATCAATCCATCGGCAATTGTAGTGCCTGCACACAAAAAATCTCTTGCTCCATAACTTCTTACTTCTTCTCCTTTGTTTTTTGTGTAGTTGTTATAACAAATCTCAAATGCTTTTATTAAATATTTTGAAGCCTCTTCGTATTTGAATAGCCTTATGTATTGATGTGCTATTAGGCTTAATATATATTCATTTACTTTGTGTCTTAAACACTCTTGTGCTGTGTTTAATGCTTCTTTATCTTTGTTGTTTTTTGATAGAATTTTAGCTCCCTGATAAGCAAGTAGGGTTAGATGTTCTGAATTTTTAAATTTCTTTTTTTCGTTTAATAGATAAACAAGAGCCTTTTTGTAATCGCTCTGGGCAATAAAGTCTGCGTTTCTTACAATAACCTCTTCGTTGTTTGGATATTGCTTTAAGGCTAATTGTATGGCTTTTTCTAAATAATATTTTTGGTAACTCTCAATCGAAAAGAAGTCTATGATATCTAACCACTCATCTATATCGTAGAAAATTAGACTTGCTTTATTTTCTATCTTGTTTTTAAAGTCGTTTATTAAATAATCTATATCTTCGTTTTCGTCTTGATAATTCATTGTTTAATATTTATCTTAATTCTACTGGTATCATTGCAACACGGAAAAGTTTATTGTTGCGGAAAATAATGTAAATATTTCCCATGTAAAACCAATGTCGATTGCTTCCATCGAAATTGTTTAATACTTCTCTGTCTGCTTTACCCCAAGAAAGAAATGCCATATCCATTGTCATATCTTTTATCAATTCTTTTTGTAAGATTGCTTTGTGATATGTAGGATAAGTATCTTTGTATTTCAAAACCTTGTTGCCATCTGCTAAATAAAGGTCAAAACTTAATCTATCACCTAAATTAAAATCGGCTGGCATATAGAATTTTCTTCCTTTTTCGTTTCTCATCAACATTTGGAATTTTCCGTCTTTTACTACAAAGTCTAAACAATGGAAAACGTCACCTTGTTTAACTGTTATAGGTCTTTTCCAACGTAAATCAATAACGGTTAATGGGAATTTATCTCCACGAACTACAAAATCTTTGTCTTTATAGTATTCTCTAATCTTCTTATAATAAGCCTCAATTACAAAATCAAATTCTCCACGTTCTTTAATAGTTGGATATTTGTAATAAACCGTATCTCTACCACCTTTTTGTACTAATTTCAAATACACATCTGTTAGATTTTCAGCGCTATGACACCAATCAGCAACGGTAAATGTTTTTCCGGCTAAGAGTTTCGCCTTTCCAATAGGATAATCGGTGAAAGAATATTTGCGACTATCATCATCGTAGTTATAAAGTCTTGTTCCGTTAAATAATCTCTTTAATGTAGCATCGGTAACAACAGGAAGAGTAATTTTATATCCAACTAAACGCATAGGAAGGTGAGCATAGTTGCTATTAGTGTCATAATCAACAAGATTTATGTCTTCATGCGACCATTTACTTACAGGATATTGATTTTTATTCTCGTTATAATAACTCATAGGTGTAAAAGGGAAATTATAACGGTTGTAATGATTTTGGTAATTGTAGAAAACAGTATCGCCGGTTGAACCAATAACAAGTTTCATGAAAGGATACTGCATTTTAGTGAAATCTCGCATATACTCATCTGCATTGAAAATCTTAGCAAATGCAAATTGATCAGCAACATAGTCTGCAACTACAAACCATTCTCCTTTAAGCGATTGTATTCTTTCAGGCTTCATTCTTGAAAGTTTGTAATATTTCACACCGGTGTCATCATCTTTTTCTGGAATTGCAATATTGCCAACAAAAAAGAATTTATTTAAAGCCGAATCTGGCACATCTTGCAAATAGAGGGTTTGACCAACCATTGCAAAAGGTGTATTCATAAATTTTAAATGTTTATCATAGTCAGCATAATCAAAATCAGGAAGATGCTTATATTGTCTAACTTGTGCAAAACCTTGATTAAAAGATAGGATTGCTATCAAAATACAAAGAATAAAACGACAGTTTTTTCTCATATACATAATTATATTATTTTAGTTTTAAACGGCAAATATACGAATAAAACAGCGAAAAACATACACAAAATAGTTTTTTTTTCTATTTTTGTAAATAAAAACATAGAAAATGAGAATAGATATTATTACTTTGTTTCCGGATATGTTTACAGAGATATTCTCTCAAAGTATCTTGAAAAGAGCACAAGATAAAGGGTTGTTTGAGGTTGGTATTCATAATCTTAGGGACTATTCTTTAAATAAAAATCATAATGTTGATGACTACCCGTATGGAGGTGGTGCAGGTATGGTTATGCAGATAGAACCGGTGGATAATTGTCTTGATTTTTTGAAATCAAAATACCATTACGATGAGATAATCTATACCGCACCCGATGGAGAAAAATTGTCGCAAAGTTTAAGTAATGAATTGGCTTTAAAAGAGAATATTTGCATACTTTGTGGACATTATAAGGGAGTAGATGAACGCATAAGGGAACATTTGATTACAAGAGAAATATCAATAGGAGATTATGTGCTTAGCGGAGGAGAATTAGCTGCTGCTGTGATTGCTGATAGCGTTGTGAGGCTTCTTCCGGGCGTTTTAAACGATGAAACATCTGCATTGACGGATTCCTTTCAGCAAGATTTAGTTTCTCCACCTGTTTACACGCGACCTGCAAATTACAAAGGCTGGCAAGTCCCTGAGGTTTTGTTGAGTGGACATGATAAAAAAATTGATGAATGGAGATTTGAGCAAGCCTTAAAGCGAACAAAAGAACGCCGTCCCGAATTGTTAAATGATAAATAGATAAAAAATAAATGACTGATTTAAAAAGATAAATCAGTCATTTATTTTATTTATTCTTTAAAAGAATTATTTAACTATTGCTTTTAATTTTTCAGTTAAGATAGGAATGATTTTCTTTGCATCACCAACAATTCCTAAATCTGCAACCGACATAATAGGAGCAAACTTATCTTTGTTGATAGCAATGATCAATTCACTTTCTTCCATACCTGCAAGGTGTTGAATAGCACCTGAAATACCACAAGCCAAATAAAGTTCAGGTCTAACTGTTTTTCCTGTTTGGCCAACTTGTCTTTCGTGTCCTATGATTCCTGCATCAACACAAGCTCTTGAAGAAGAAACTTCACCTTTCAATAACTTAGCCAATTCACCAAGCATTTCAAAGCCTTCTTTTGTACCAACTCCACGTCCACCTGATACAAGTATTTTAGCTTCTGAAATATCCACCATATTATCTGTACTCTTAACAGTTTCCAATACTTTTACGCGGAATTTTTCTCTGTCAAAGTTGATAGTATAGTCAATGATTTCACCTTTTCTATTTGCATCAGCTTCCATAGCCTTCATAACGCCAGGACGAACTGTTGACATTTGAGGACGGTGATCAGGACATACGATAGTAGCCATAAGGTTTCCTCCAAACGCAGGACGAGTTGACCAAAGTTCTTTATCTTCTGCAATTTCAAGTTTTGTACAGTCAGCTGTCAAACCTGTTGTTACTCTTGCAGAAAGTCTTGGACCCAAATCTCTTCCTATTGTTGTTGCACCGATAAGAACGATTGAAGGTTTTTCATCGCAGATGATTTGATAGATTGCTTGAGTGTAAGGTTCTGTTGTATAAGTAGCAAGAGCCTCATCATCACAAACCAATACTTTATCAGCACCATGAGCGATTAACTCTTGTGCAAGATTCTTCACATTGTGTCCTAATAACATTGCATACACTTGTTGATCTAAATCTTTTGCTAAATCGTGAGCCTTACCCAACAATTCTAATGCAACGTTTTGCAATTTGCCTTCTCTTTGTTCGCAAAATACGAAGACGTTTTTATATTGTGATTTATCCATTGTATTCTTTCTTTAATTTTGTTAGATAATGTATTTTTCTTTTAATTTGGCAATGATTAAATCAGCTGCTTCCTCAGGAGAAAGACCATCATGAACTTGACCTGCTGCTTTCATTTCTTTTGCTCCTGCTTTTTTAACCTTAGTAGGAGAGCCTTTTAAACCAAGTTTTTCTTCACTTACCTCGATTTTCTCTTCTGTCCAAATTTCTACTTCTTTATCCCAAGCCTCTACAATGCCCTTAACGCTCATATATCTTGGCTTAACAGCAGATGCAAGACAAGTCAAAAGACAAGGACTTTCAACCTCTACTATTTGATAACCATCTTCCAATTGTTTCTTAATACGGAAAGTCTTCTTGCCATCAAATTCCAAGTCTTCCAAATAACTAACTTGTGCAATACCTAAGTGTTCTGCGATTTGAGGACCTACTTGTGCAGTATCTCCATCGATAGCTTGACGACCTGCAAGAATCAAATCATAATCCAAAACTCTCAAAGCTCCTGCCAAAGCATTAGAAGTTGCAAGAGTATCAGCACCTGCAAACTTACGACTTGTTAAAAGAATTGCTCTATCAGCACCCATAGCGAAAGCTTCTCTAAGAACAGCTTCTGCTTGAGGAGGTCCCATTGTGATAACTGTTACTTCTGCACCATATTGTTCTTTTAATTGAAGTGCATATTCCAAACCTCCTTTGTCATCAGGGTTGATGATAGATGGAATACCGTCTCTAATAAGAGTTCCTGTCTTAGGATCAAGTTTCACCTCAGTTGTATCAGGAACTTGCTTTATACAAACTACTATTTTCATCTTTATATTATTTTTCTTATTATACTTACTAAAACTCTTTTTCTCTTATTTCAACAAAGCCGCTGCAATTACCATACGTTGAACTTCACTTGTTCCTTCGTATATTTCTGTAATCTTAGCATCTCTCATCATTCTTTCAACAGGATATTCTCTTGTGTAGCCATATCCTCCGTGAAGTTGAACAGCCTTTGTTGTTACTTCCATTGCAGTTTGTGCAGCGAAAAGTTTTGCCATCGCAGCATCTTTTGAATAAGGTAAACCATTGTCTTTTCTATATGCAGCACTTCTAACAAGGAATCTTGCTGCATTAACATTAGTTTCCATTTCAGCCAATTGGAATTGTGTATTTTGGAATTGAGCAATAGCCTTTCCGAATTGTTTTCTTTCTTTTGTATATTTAACAGTTTCGTCCATTGCACCTTGAGCAATACCTAAGGCTTGAGAAGCAATACCAATACGACCTCCATCAAGAGTTTTCATTGCAATACCAAAACCTTTTCCAACTTTACCTAAAAGATTTTCTTTTGGTATTCTGCAATTTTCAAATATCAACTCGCAAGTAGCCGAACCTCTAATACCAAGTTTCTTTTCTTTCTTACCGATTGAGAAACCAGGAGTTCCTTTTTCAACTATGAAAGCAGAAATTCCTTTATTTCCAAGGCTTTTATCTGTCATTGCAAACACGATATAAACGTGAGCATAACCAGCATTAGTAATGAAAATCTTGCTACCATTTAAAACATAAGCATCTTCTTCCTCAACAGCTGTTGTTTGTTGCATAGCAGCATCAGTACCTGCATTAGGTTCAGTAAGACCAAAAGCACCAATCCATTCACCGCTTGCAAGTTTAGGAAGATATTTTTGTTTTTGTTCTTCTGTTCCGTTTTCCATAATAGGAGCTATACACAAAGAAGTGTGAGCAGAAACCACTACACCTGTTGTTGCACAAACTCTTGAAAGTTCCTCAACAGCCATTGTGTACATTTGATTAGTACCACCTTGTCCGCCATATTCTTTTGGAACAGGAATACCCATAATACCTATTTTTCCCATTTTTTCAACTGTTTCTTCTGGGAAACGTTCAAGGTCATCAATCTCTGCTGCAAGAGGTTTTACTTCATTTTCTGCAAACTCTCTAATCATTTGCAAGAATAATTCTTCTTGTTTAGTGAAACTAAAATCCATATCGTGTTAATGTTTATTTATTTTACTTACTTGTTTTATTAAGAAACTGCAAATATACGAAATATTTACATTGAGACCTAAAAAAAATAAGAATTTTGAAATTTTTTTTCTTCGTTTTAGAAAAATAATTCTTGAATTTAGAAAATTATTTCTTGGAATTTTGAATTTTTTTGAATTTTTTTTATCTTTGTAGAACCTAACCAATAAAAGAAAAAATATGAAAAAACAAACAAAGCCTATACAGTAATAGATTGGGAAGACTTACAATTAATAAAATTATGGGGGAATTATTATAAAGAAGAAGGAGCGGAAGGAAGACTGAAACGTAGAAAATTAACCTCAACTGACCTGCTTATTATATTCTACATAAAAGGTTTTGGACCTCAAGGCTATTACGGTTCACAAAGATCGATAGCCGAATTACTTGGGGTAACACCCGAACAAGTTAATAGAAGTATAAAAATGCTCCTTAAAGTAATCAATACATTTAACGAAGAACCACTATTTATTAAAGATGAAACAAGAATCTGTTACAATTAAAAATTTCTATACCAAGATAACGGAGAAAAACTAAAATATCCCGATTTTATGCGAAATCAATACAGAAAAAAGAAAACAGAAACAGAAGATGAACTTAACTATTGATCAATCACGTATAGACAAAACATCAATCACGTATAGACAAAATATCAATTAAGTATAGACAAAATATCAATCAAAAATTGACAAAATGTCAATATATAATATATAATAAATAAAAAAAGATAATAAAAAGATAGAAAAAAATACGCAAAAAATAAAAAGGCGTTTGTATATGACTTACGCCTTTTTTATTTCTTTTTGTAAAAGTTCAAGGAATTTTGCTCCGTGTCCGCCGTCCATTTGTGAGTGATGAAATTGAAAGGAGATTGGTAGCAGGGTTTTAAAAAGGTGTTTGCGATATTTTCCCCACATAAGCATTGGATTTGTAAATTTATCGGTGTATTGATTTACTATGCTGTCAAGTTCTGTTGCAATCATTGCAGAAGTTCCGATTATCATATAGTCTTCTAAAAAGGAACTTGTGTTTTCTTGTGCAGTGTGTTGAGTTGATTGTTTGTAGTCTTTTATAAATTCTTGTAAGTTTTCGTTAAATGCAATATCGCAAGAGTTTATACCTCCTTTTTTATTGTTCACAATCACATTGATTGCAATTTTGTCATATTTATATAGTTTATCTTTTTCAATAAGCAGATAAAATTCTTCTATTTGACTTGCTGCTTTTCCTATGCACCAACATAATAAAGCATTGAAACTGATGTTTAATTTCTTGCTTTGTTTTAGAAGATTGCTTACATCAAAAGTTTTTGTCAAAGTAACCATTGGCATTGGAGAAGTTAGCCATAGATTGAAGGCTTCCGCACGAGAGGTGTCTTGTGGATTGATTTGTATTTTCATAATTTATGATAGTTTATTGTTTAGAGATACAAAAATACGAAAAAAATAAAAATATTAGTAAATTTGCATTTATGAAAAAATAAAATACAAATAACGATGAAAGTAATTGAGGGATGTGATGTAAAGATTTTTACAGATAATGTAGGGGAGAATGCAATTGAACAAATTAAACAGTTGATGTCAATTGATGTATTTAAAGATTGTAAAGTGAGGATTATGCCGGACGTTCACGCTGGTGCTGGTTGTGTTATTGGGTTTACGGGAAATTTAGGTTTAAAAGTAATTCCTAATATTGTGGGAGTAGATATTGGTTGTGGAATATTGGTGCAACCGTTTAAATGTTTAAAAGATATAGACTTTCATGTGTTGAATGAATTTATTTTAAAGGCGATACCATCGGGAAGAAACAATCGAGATGAGGATTATTTGCCTTTGCCTAATCAATATATGGATAGATATAGTGAGGCGAAAAATTTAATTACTCAACTGCATTGTTATAGGGATTTGAAATATACAAAAAGATTAAATATTTCTATTGGTACTTTGGGTGGAGGAAATCACTTTATGGAAGTAGGAAAAGATGAAATGAATCAGCATTATTTATTGGTTCATACAGGCAGTCGTAATTTGGGTAAGCAGGTTGCGGAAATTTATCAAAATTTAGCAATAAAATATCACTCGGGTTGGGGAGAATTATTAGAGGAACAGAAACGTGTCGTTGCTCAATGTAAGGAACAAGGTATGGAAAGAAGTGAGATTAAAAAAATAGTTGGTAAATTAAATGCTTCGTTTAAAATGCGTAAACCTTTAATTCCTGAGCCTTTGTCTTATCTTGAAGGGGAGTGGCGTGAGGATTATCTTGATGATATGCGTTTGTGTCAAAGGTGGGCAATAATCAATCGTAGGCTTATTGTTGATTTGATAATGGATTTCTTGGTTCAAGAGGGCTATGCCGAAAGATTAAATGATTCTTTTGAAAGTGTACACAATTATATTGGTGATGATAATATAATACGTAAAGGAGCTATTTCTGCATATAAGGGAGAGAGGTGTATTATACCTATGAATATGCGTGATGGTTCTTTGATTTGTGAGGGTAAGGGTAATGAAGATTGGAACTTTTCGGCTCCTCATGGTGCAGGACGTATAATGAGTAGAAGTCAAGCGTTTAAAGAAATCAATATTGATGACTTTAAACAATCTATGAATGGAATATACAGCGAAACATTAACGGAAGAAACCAAAGATGAAGCTCCTATGGTTTATAAACCTATGGAAGAAATCGTAAGAAATGTGGTAGATACTGTTGAAATAGTGAATGTTGTTAAGCCAATATTTAATTTTAAGGCGGCAGAATAAGTCTTTTATTGTATAATCTTTATCCAATTATCAACAATATCTACTTTTATGCCAAAATGTTTTGAGATATTTTCTTGGCTTAGGACTTGTTTGCTTTCTCCTTTGGCTACTAATTCTCCTTGGTTGAGAAGGATTAGTTCATCGCAATATCGCATTGCAAGATTCAGGTCGTGAATTATTATAAGTATTGTGGTTTGTGATTCTTTGTTGATTTGTTTTAGTAATTCCATTATGTCGAATTGATGACGTATATCAAGAGATGAAATAGGTTCATCAAGCATTAGAATAGGTGTTTGTTGCGAAAGGGCTCTTGCAATGATTAAGCGTTGAAATTCTCCTCCGCTTAGGTTTTTTGCGTTCATATCTCTTAGGTGCCAAGTGTTTGTTTTTTGCATTGATTGTTTGACTATTTCAAGGTCTTCTTCGCTATCGGCATATAGTGGTTTTTGATAAGGGATTCTTCCCATTAAGGCTATTTGTAGGGCTGAAAAATCAAACATTAAATTGGTTTGTTGCGGCACTAAGGCTATGGTTTGTGCTAATTGTTTTGAAGAGTATAGGTTTATGTCTTTTTGCTTGATGAAAACTTTGCCATTTTTTATGGGATTGATTCGTGAAAGGGCTTTTAGCAATGTACTTTTTCCTGAGCCATTGTTGCCAAGTATTCCATAAATCTTTCCTTTTTCTATTTGAAAGTTTATGTTTTTTAGGATTTGTTTTTCTCCTATTGTATAGTTGAGTTGTTTTACTTCTATCATTGGTTTAAACGTTTTTTTGCGTTAAACAATAGGTAGATAAAGAATGGCGAGCCTATTAGGGCTGTTATGCTTCCAACGGGTATTTCACTCGGTGGCATAAGTGTGCGTGAGAGTAGGTCGGAAGAAAGCATAAATATCATTCCTCCTAATATGGAAAAGGGAATTAGTTTTCTGTTGTCGGAGCCTATTATTAAGCGTACAATGTGTGGCACTACCAATCCTATGAATCCTATCACTCCGCTTTCGCTTACAATGAGTGAAACCATTAAGGTGCAGATTAAGAGGATTATTCGTTTTGTGCGTTCAACGTTTACTCCAAGTGTTTTGGCTGTTTGTGTGTCTATCAGCAAGGCATTTAAGTCTCTTGCGTGATAGGTTATACATATTATGCCTATTATGACTGCAATGCTTACGCCTATTAGTGAGTTGTAGTCGATATTTGAAAGCGACCCCATTGTCCAAAAGACTATTTTTTCTATTTGTTCTTGGTTTAGTATCATTAGAAGTGAGATAAAGGCTGAGGCAAGAAAGTTTATGGATATTCCTGCAAGTAAAAGGGTGGTTGTGTGTATGCGATTGCCGTATGAGGCTATTTTTATTATGATGATTACGCTTAGAAAGGCGAAAATAAAACTCATTCCGCTAATTCCAAGTACGAAACTTTCCAATCCAAGTACTATTGCAAGGGTTGCTCCAAGTGATGCACCTGAGGAAACTCCAAGAATGTAAGGATCGCTTAAAGGATTGCGAAAAATAGATTGAAAAGCAAGTCCACAAAGTGAAAGTCCTGCTCCTGCAAGGGCTGCAAAGAGTGTACGGGGTATTCTTATGTTGAATATAATGTAACTTACTCCCGGGTTTATTTCTTCAATATTTGTTGAAAAAATAGGGGAGAGAAGAACTTTTAAAGAATCACCTACACTTATACTTCCGCTTCCTACTATGCAACTAAGAAATATTAAAATAAGGCATAGAAGTGAAAGAAGTATAAGTGTAAGAAGGTTCTTTTTTGATTTCACTTATTCGGTTTTATTGTTTGTTAGTTCGTTTGCTTTATCAAGTGCTTTTGATATGTGGTCAAATATGTATTCTTTTCCAAGGTAATCGGCAAATCCGCTCTTGTCTAATACTTTGTAAACCTCTTCTGTTACACCTGAAAGTATGATTTGTATTTTTTCGCTCTTGCTCTTATCACATAGACTTCTAAGGTTCTTCAATCCGGTTGAGTCAATGAAAGGTACTTTACGCATTCTTATGATACGAACTGTTGGTTTATTCTTTTTGGAGCGTGTTCCCACTTCATCGAATTTGTTTGCTACACCAAAGAAGAATGGTCCATCGATTTCGTAGATTTGTACTTGTTTGTTTACTTTTTCATATACGCTTTCGCTTTCAGAGTCTTCTGTTCTTTGTAGTTCATCTTCAATTACCTTGATAGAAGATGTTTCCATTACTCGTTTAATGAATAATACAAAGGCAATTAATAAACCTATTTCTATTGCGATTGTAAGATCGAAGATGACAGTTAGGAAGAATGTTGTAAGAAGTACTACTACATCGCTCTTAGGATTTTTGAATATTGCTTTAAATGAACGCCATTCACTCATATTGTAAGAAACTACAACCAAGATTCCTGCAAGGCATGCAAAAGGTATGTTTGCTGCAAGTGGCATTAAGAATAAGTAAATCAATAAAAGGAAGATTGCGTGAATGATACCTGCAATAGGGGTGCGTCCTCCGTTGTTTATGTTTGCCATTGTACGTGCTATTGCTCCTGTTGCAGGGATTCCTCCAAATAAAGGTGATACAAAGTTTGCAATTCCTTGTCCTATCAATTCTGTATTGGAATGATGTTTCTTTCCTGTTGCACCATCGGCTACCATTGCTGATAAAAGACTCTCAATAGCACAAAGTATTGCTATTGTAAAGGCAGGAGAGATTAGTCCTTTTATGCTTTCTATTGTGATTGCAGGAACTTCCGGTTTTGGAAGGGCTGCTCCACCGCTTAGTTCGGGATAAACACTTCCTATTGTAGGAATAACGATTCCATAGTTTTTAAGTATTATTGTTGCTATTGTACATACTATAATGGCAATCAAGGAACCTGGAATTACTTTTGTAACCTTGCTCCAAAGGAAAGATATTGCAACGGTAAAGACTGCCATTATTGTAACTATTGGATTGATTGAATCGAAGTTTTGAAAATAACATATCCATTTTTCAATAAAATTGGCTGGAACTTCGCCTGCTATTTCCAATCCAAAGAAATCCTTAATTTGAGTTGAGAAGATTGTTAATGCAATACCTGAGGTAAATCCTACGATAATAGGGTATGGCATAAACTTAATTATATCTCCAAATTTCAATACTCCCATTAAAATTAGCAAAACTCCCGCTATACAGGTTGCTATTGCTAATCCGCTTGTGCCATATTCGGCTATGATTCCTGCAATAATGACAATGAAGGCTCCTGTCGGACCTCCGATTTGTACATGTGAGCCTCCAAAGATTGATATTAAGACTCCGGCTATTATTGCTGTGATTAGACCTTGTTGAGGACTTACTCCCGATGCTATACCGAATGCAATTGCCAAGGGTATTGCAACAACTCCGACAATTATACCTGCTGTTAGGTCTTTAATGAATAGTTCTTTTGAGTAGCTTCTTGTTTTTATTAACTCAAAGAACTTTGGTCGAAAAATTTCATCAAGATTTAATTTTTTCATTCTTTGTTTTATTTTATTTTTTCTTTGTTTTATTTTTCTAAAATCAAGAGTTATATTCTACAAAAGTTTTTTCCTACTACGGCTAATCCTCCTTCGGCTGTTTCTTTATAGAGTGATGGCAGGTCTTTTCCTGTTTGTTTCATTGTTTCCACCACTTTGTCAAATGAAATTACGTGATTGCCATCGGACATCATTGCATAAAGGTTGGCATCTAAGGCTCTGAGTGCGGCAAAGGCATTTCTTTCAATGCAAGGTACTTGAACTAATCCGCAAACAGGGTCGCAAGTTAAACCAAGGTGATGTTCTAATCCTATTTCTGCTGCATATTCTATTTGTTGTGGTGTGCCTCCAAAGAGTTGATTAGCGGCTGCGGCTGCCATTGAACAAGCTGAGCCGACTTCTCCTTGACATCCTACTTCTGCTCCTGAGATTGAGGCGTTGTATTTTATTACATTTCCTATCAATCCTGCGGTTGCTATCGAGCGAATGATTTGTTTGTCTGTAAATTCGTGTTCTGTGTTAAGGTGATAGAGCACAGCGGGTACTATTCCGCAAGATCCGCAAGTAGGTGCTGTTACTATTTTTCCTCCGCTTGCATTTTGTTCCGATACTGCTAAGGCGTATGCTTGTACTAAGCATCTTCCTTTAAGAGAAGGTTTGTAACTTCTTGCTTTTGTGTAGTAAGACATTGCTTTTCTTCTCAATCGCAATCCTCCCGGCAATACTCCTTCTTCGTTTAGTCCGTCTTCTACGGATTTTTTCATTACTTGCAAGACTTCTGCTAAATAATCCCAAATGTCATTGCTTTCAAATTCTTGTACATATTCCCAAAAAGTCAATCCGTTTTCATCTATGTATTTTAGAATTTCTGTTAGATTGTGATGAGGATAAACTTCTTTTATTTCAAATCCTAAATTGCTGTCTTCTTCTATTACTTTACCTCCTCCGATGCTATACATTGTTCTTTTTTGCATTAAATTGCCTTCCAAATCAAAGGATTCAAACATCATGGCATTTGGGTGAAGGTCTAAAAAAGTATCGCTTTTCCAATGTATTTTTGTTCTTTCTGTTCCTAATACATCTAATATAGCTTTATCTGTTAAGTGTCCTTTTCCTGTTGCGGCTAAGGAACCGTAAAGTGTTATCTCAAAATGCTTTGCATTAATATTATCTTTTAAAAATAATTCAGAGGCTTTTCTCGGTCCCATAGTGTGTGAACTCGAAGGTCCATAGCCTATTCTAAATATTTCTCTTATACTTTCCATAGTATTTTTTAGTATTTCAGCCTGCAAAATTACAAAATATTTCGTATCTTTGCACGTTTTAATAATCTTTTAATATTTATAGAATTATGACATCTTATGAGATAAGAAAGACCTTTCTTGATTTTTTTGCGTCAAAAGGTCATGCAGTAGTCGCTTCTTCACCTATAACAGTGAAAAATGATCCTACATTATTGTTTACTAATGCGGGAATGAATCAATTTAAAGATATATTCTTAGGTAATGTTACAAAACCTTATCCTTCGGCAGCCGATTCTCAAAAATGTTTGAGAGTAAGTGGTAAACATAATGATTTGGAAGAGGTAGGACACGATACTTATCATCATACTATGTTTGAAATGTTGGGTAATTGGTCTTTTGGAGATTATTTTAAAAAAGATGCAATAGCATACGCTTGGGAACTTCTTACAAAGGTTTATGCAATAGATAAAGATAGAATATATGTTACTGTTTTCGGAGGAGATGAAAAAGATGGATTGAAAGCAGATAATGAGGCGTATGATTATTGGAAGGAATGGATTGCGGAAGATAGAATAATATTTGGAAGTAAAAAGGATAATTTTTGGGAAATGGGTGAAACAGGACCTTGTGGTGGCTGTTCTGAAATTCACGTTGATTTAAGAGATGATGAAGATAGAAAGAAAATAGATGGAAAAGATTTGGTAAACAAGGATAATCCATTGGTGATTGAAATATGGAATCTTGTGTTTATGGAATTTAACCGTATGGCTGATGCATCTCTTGTGCCTTTGAAAGAAAAGAATATTGATACAGGTATGGGTTTTGAACGTCTTTGTATGGTTTTGCAAGGTAAAAAGTCAAATTATGACACAGATGTTTTCCAACCAATGATTCAATTTTTGGCAAAAGAAGCAAAGGTTGTGTATTCTGAAAATAAAGAAAAGGATGTCGCAATGAGAGTTTGTGCTGACCATATCAGAGCAATATCTTTTGCAATAGCTGACGGACAACTTCCTTCTAATGCAAAGGCAGGTTATGTGATTAGAAGAATACTTCGTAGGGCAGTAAGATATGGTTATACTTTCCTTAACTTTACAGAACCTTTCTTATATAAATTGGTTGATGTGTTGGTAAAACAAATGGGTGAGCAATATCCTGAAATAAAACAACAACAAGCTTTAATAGAAAAAATAGTAAAAGAAGAAGAACAATCATTCTTACGTACTCTTTCAAATGGTATAATGAAGTTTGAAAAGTATGTTTCTCAAAGACAAGATAAAATAATTGACGGAGATTTTGCTTTTGAATTGTTTGATACTTACGGATTCCCTATTGACTTGACAGAATTGATGGCAAGTGAAAAAGGATATAAGGTGGATATGCAAGGATTTGAAAAAAATCTTGCTGCACAAAAAGAACGTTCTAAGAATGCGGCAAAGAGTTCGGCGGAAGATTGGGTAATGGTTAGAGATTTTGAAGGATTAGGAGAGTTTCTTGGTTATGATACTTGTCAAAGCAAAGCAAACTTATTAAGATACCGCAAAGTAAGTACAAAAACAGCAACAAATTATCAATTGGTATTTGATCAAACTCCATTCTATGCAGAAATGGGAGGACAGGTAGGTGATAGTGGATACATAACAAATGGAGAAGAAAAAATAGAAATAATAGATACACAAAAAGAAAACAAACTTACATTACATATAGTTAAGAAATTGCCTGAAAATTTAGAGGTAGAATTCGAACTTGTAGTTAATCAAAACAAAAGAAGAGCAATAGAGGCTAATCACACTGCAACTCACTTGTTACATTATGCTTTAAGAAAAGTTTTAGGCTCACACGTAGAACAAAAAGGTTCGTATGTAAATGATCAAAGACTTCGTTTTGACTTTTCACATCCAAGTAAACTTTCATCAGAAGAGTTGCGTCAAGTAGAAAAACTTGTAAACTCTATGATAAGAGAAGATTATCACATAGAAGATTTTCGTGAAATAGACATAAAACAAGCTCAAGAAATGGGAGCAATGGCTTTGTTTGGTGAAAAGTATGGAGATAAGGTTCGTTGTGTAAGATTTGGTGAAAGTATTGAGCTTTGTGGAGGAACACATGCAAGTTCAACAGGACGAATTGGAGTGATTAGCATAGTAAACGAAACAGCCGTTGCAGCAGGTGTAAGAAGAATAGAAGCCGTTACAGGAGAGGTTTGCGAAGAACATTTAAATAAAATAGAAGATACACTAAAAGAAGTGCAATCATTATTTGCCGCAAGTCCAAATATAGTTAATACCATCAAAAAACTAATAGAGGATAATAATCAACTAAAATCTGAGTTGGAAACTTTCCAAAAAGAAAAAGTAGCTCAATTATACGATAACTTACAATCGCAAATAAAATCAGAAAACGGAGTAGATGTTTTGTTATTAAATACATCTAATCTTCCAACAGATGGAGTGAAAGATTTAGCATTTCGTTTTAGAGCAAGCAATCCAAAAATATGTTTCATAGGATATGGAGAAAGCGAAGGAAAAGTTAATCTTACACTTATGCTTGGAGAAGAAATAGTAGAAAAAGGCAAAGACGCTTCAAAAATAATCAGAGAAGTATCAAAAGAAATCAAAGGAGGCGGAGGAGGACAAAAACACTTTGCAACAGCAGGTGGAAAAGACGCTTCCGGATTAGAAAAAGCCGTAGGACTAATCAAAGAAATAATATTAGCATAATAATTATTATAATTTTCATACAACGATGCAAAATATAAGAAACGTAGCAATTATAGCCCATGTTGACCATGGAAAGACAACGCTTGTAGATAGAATGCTTCATCAAGCGAAATTATTTAGAGAAAACCAAGAAACAAAAGATTTAATCTTAGACAACAACGATTTAGAGCGTGAAAGAGGTATAACAATTCTTTCAAAAAACGTTTCTATTCGTTACAAAGACTTTAAGATTAACATAATTGATACTCCGGGCCACAGTGATTTTGGTGGAGAAGTAGAAAGAGTATTAAATATGGCTGACGGAGTTTTACTTGTTGTTGATGCTTTTGAAGGTCCAATGCCTCAAACACGTTTCGTTTTACAAAAAGCGATAGAACTAAATCTTAAACCAATAGTTGTAATCAACAAAGTAGATAAGCCAAATTGCAATCCGATAGAAACACAAGAAAAAGTCTTTGACTTAATGTTTAATCTTGGAGCGACAGAAGAGCAATTGGATTTCCCAACCGTTTATGGCTCTTCAAAACAAGGTTGGATGAGTGAAGATTGGCAAAAACCAACAGAAGATGTTTCTTATTTATTGGATCAAATCATAGAACATATTCCAGCATACAAAACCACAGAGGGAACAACTCAATTAATGATTTCCTCACTCGACTTTTCTTCATACGTAGGTCGTATTGCAGTCGGAAGATTACATAGAGGAACACTTGTAGCAGGCCAAGACGTAACCTTAGCAAAAGCAAATGGAGAAAAAATACGCTCAAAAATCAAAGAACTTTATGTTTTTGAAGGCTTAGCAAAAGAAAAAATCAAATCAGAAGTACACGCAGGAGAAATATGTGCAATATTAGGATTAGAAAACTTTGATATTGGAGATACGGTTTGTGATTTTGAAAATCCGGAACCATTAAAACCAATAAAAGTTGATGACCCTACAATGAGTATGCTTTTCACAATCAACAATTCTCCTTTCTATGGAAAAGACGGAAAGTTTGTTACCTCACGCCATTTAAGAGAAAGACTTTACGCAGAATTAGAAAAAAACCTTGCAATGCGTATTGAAGAAACAGATTCACCAGATTCGTTAATTGTTTACGGAAGAGGTATTCTGCATCTTTCAATTCTTATTGAAACAATGCGTAGAGAAGGCTATGAATTACAAGTAGGACAACCAAAAGTAATAATAAAAGAAATAGATGGAGTAAAATGTGAACCTGTTGAACAGCTAACGATTGTTGTACCGGACACTTTCGCAGGAAAAGTAATAGAATTGGTAACAATGCGTAAGGGAGAAATAGATTCAATAGAACCACAAGGCGACAGAACACACTTAGAATTTACAATACCTTCAAGAGGAATCATAGGATTGAGAAATAATGTGCTTACAGTTTCAGAAGGAGAAGCAATAATGGCACACCGCCTAAAAGGATACGAACCTTGGAAAGGAGAAATCGGCGGAAGAAGAATGGGAGCCTTGATTGCAAAAGAAACAGGTCCTGCAATAGAATACTCAATCAATAAATTACAAGACAGAGGTCGTTTCTTCGTATCACCGGGAGAAGAAGTCTATACAGGAATGGTAGTAGGCGAAGGAATACGTCCAGATGACATAGTAGTAAACCTAACAATAACAAAAAAACTTTCAAATATGCGTTCAGCAGGAGCAGATGAAAAAGTAAGCATCGCACCAGCAACAAAATTCTCCTTAGAAGAATCAATGGAATACATAGGAGAAGACGAATACTTAGAAATTACACCAAATCATTTACGTATAAGAAAAATACTTCTTGATGAAGTAGCAAGAAAAAGAGCAGCAAACGCAGCTCAAAAAGAATAAAAAGAAAGATAAGTGCGGCATTGTTCTATCGCTGGAAGTAAAACTTCGAGAGGAAAGTCCGAGCAACACAGAGCATCATACTACCTAACGGGTAGGCAAGTTGAAGAAACTTGACAGCAAGTGCCACAGAAAATAACCGCCTTGCAAAAGGTAAGGGTGAAAATGTGAGGTAAGAGCTCACGATTTGATTTAGTGATAAGTCAAATGGGTAAACCTTATGAGTTGAAAGACCAAGTATATCGGAAAATAGGGGCTGCTCGTCCTTTCCGAGGGGTAGGTCGTTAGAGACTTATCGTGAGATAAGTAGTAGATTAATGATAGAACACGACAGAACTCGGCTTATAGATGCCGCACTTTCTTTTTTTTATCAAAAAAATCGCCAAAGAAAAACAAAATTCCTTTAAATAGTGTCATAGAGTTGATGAAATTAACAGATAAAGAACTCGTAGAAAAGTGTATTAAGAAGAATCCCAAAGCACAAAAGGCACTATATGACACTTATTCATCAATGCTTTTTGGTATTTGTTTGAGATATGCTCGCAATCGTCAAGATGCCGAGGATATGTTTCAAGATGCTTTTATCAAAGCTTTTGATCAGATTCATAAATACAACTTTCAAGGACCCTTAGGAGCTTGGTTGAGAAAACTCTTTGTTAATTTCGCACTCAATTACTATCGTTACGACAAAGCAAACTTAAACACCGACTTAGAATCAATCTCAATAGGGGACTTACCCTTGCAATTAGATGAAATATCGAATCAAGAAATACTCGAAGCCATAAATCAACTACCCGATAGGCAAAGAATAATTTTCAATATGGTAGAAATAGAAGGCTATTCCTATAAAGAAATCTCGCAACAACTACAAGAAAACGAAAGCACCCTAAGAGGATTAAATTACAAAGCAAAGAATAATTTAAAAAACATATTAACAAAGCAAAACAAATAGAAAAATGGAAAATAAGGACTTTAATTTTGAAGAAATAAAAAGACGATTAGAAAACTACGAAGAAGCACCTAATCCAAAAATGTGGCAAAAAATAGAAAAACAAATACAGCCTAATAATTTTATCTTAAAGACAGCAATCGCATTAAGTGCAATTCTTTTAGTTGCCTTTGCGGGAGTGTTGATTTTTACACCATCGCAAGAACCTAAAACAAAGCAAATTACACAAACTACTAAAATAGAAAAAACACTTGTAAAACAAGAAGAAAAAAAATCAAAGAAAAATGAAATTTTTTCAAAGAAAAAAATAGAAAAAACAAAGGAAAAATCGGAAAAAACAAAGGAAAATTTTGAGCAAACAATACTTCCTCTACCACAAACAGTTGAGACAGAAAAACAAGAAGTTAAAACCGTAGAAGTAAAACAAGAGCCTAAAATACAAATACCTCAAAAATCGGAAGTGAAACCACAAAACACTATTAAAAAAGTAGAAGTAAAACCCGTAGAGGAACAAAAAATAGAAAAAGCACCAGAAGCAGAAGAGCAAATTCAAAAAGTAAGAATAGAAATGCCTAATGCCTTCACACCGAGTTCAGGAGATAGAAACAGCATATTCAAGCCGGCCGACATAGAATTGAAAGAATTTAGAATGGATATTTACAATTCTAACGGAGTGATGATGTTTACAACCAACAACATAGAAGAAGGATGGGACGGAACCTACAAAGGCAATCCGCAACCAATGGCAGTCTATGTCTATATTGTGAAATTCACAAATAAAAACGGAGTAACCGCCACCCAAAAAGGCGAGTTGATGCTTATAAGATAAGAAAAACATTTGTTAATTCGATAAAAATGCCTACCTTTGCAAAGAATTAAAACGTAGCAATAATGGCAACAATTACCGAATTAAAAGACATCGCAACACAAGTAAGAAGAGACATAATACGAATGACAAATTCAGTTTCCTCAGGTCACCCAGGAGGAAGCTTAGGCTGTGCAGACGTGATGACAGCCTTGTATTTTGAAATTATGAACTTAGATGTAGAAAACTTTAAACGCGAAGGAAAAGGCGAAGATATGTTTTTCCTATCAAACGGACATATTTCACCGGTTTTATACAGCGTTTTAGCACGTAGAGGATATTTCCCTGTGCAAGAACTTGCAACATTTAGAAGATTAGGCACACGTTTGCAAGGTCACCCAAGCGTTCACGATAACCTACCCGGCGTAAGACAAGCCTCAGGCTCACTTGGACAAGGATTAAGCGTAGGAATAGGAGCAGCATTAGCAAAGAAATATGACTCATGCGACAAATTAGTCTATACACTTCACGGAGATGGAGAATTACAAGAAGGACAAATTTGGGAAGCAATAATGTTTGCAGGAGCAAATAAAGTAGATAATTTAATATCAATAATAGACGTAAACGGATTGCAAATAGATGGTTCAACCGATCAAGTATGTTCTTTGGGAAATCTAAGAGCAAAATTTGAAGCATTTGATTGGAGTATTGTAGAAATGAATGGTAACGATATGGAAGATACAATACGCGGATTGAATCAAGCAAAACAACAAGCAAAACAAGGAAAACCGGTTGTTGTGTTAATGCAAACTCAAATGGGGTATGGAGTTGATTTTATGCAAAACAAAAACAAATGGCACGGAACACCTCCAAACGATGAACAAGCACAACAAGCACTCTCTCAATTAAAAGAAACATTAGGGGATTATTAAAAAAAGCCTTGTCCTTTGAGAACAAAACTTACAAAATATTTTGTATTATTTTTAGCGATCAATCTCGCAACACTTTCCCTCTTTGCACAACCGCGAGGAGTGAAGGTGATGCGTGAGGATTCTTATCAAAAAACAAGAATACTCTTTATTTTAGATTGTTCTAACACAATGTACGGAATGTGGCAAAGCAATACCAAAATAAAAATTGCTCAAAATCTTTTGTCAAACATTGTAGATACACTATCGGGTAAGCCAAGTGTAGAAATGGCACTAAGAGCCTACGGACACACAAAGGATTATCCACCTCAAAACTGCGATGACACAAGATTAGAGGTAAGTTTCTTTCCAAACAACACAGAACAAATTAAAGCAAAACTCAAAGCCTTAGTTCCAAAAGGCACAACCCCAATAGCCTATACATTAGAAAAATGTGTCAAGGATTTTCCTGAAAGCGATAATTCAAGGAATATTATAATTCTTATCACAGACGGCATAGACGAATGTTCGGGAGATGTTTGCAAAGCCTCGAAACAATTACAAAAGAAAGGAGCATTTTTAAAACCTTTCATCATTGGCATTGGAAAAGGACTAAGAGAAGAATTTGAATGTGCAGGCACATACTATGAAGTCAATAACGAAATAGAATTCTCAAAGGCATTAAACAACATTGTTTCGCAAATCTTCAACAATACAACCACACAAGTCAATCTTTTAGACTCTAATATGGAGCCAAGTGAGACTAACATTCCTATGACTTTTTATGACAGTCAGAGCAAGCAGTTAAAATACACCTTTATGCACACTCTCAACTCCAAAGGCTTATCCGATACCTTGTTTTTAGACCCTTTGGTAAATTATGATATAGTTGTACACACTCTTCCGCCGGTTAAAGAAGAAAATATACAATTAAAGGTTGGCAGACATACGATTATACCAATCAAAGCACCACAAGGGAATATGGTGATAAGATTTTCGGATAAATCTAAGTTGAAAAACAATAATATTTCAGCAATCATAAGAGAGAGTGGTAAGGTTGAAACAGTCAATATACAAGAATTAGACAAGATAGAGAAGTATCTTGTAGGTAAATATGACTTAGAAATCCTTACATTGCCGAAATTAAGAATTGAAAACGTAGAAATAGGACAGAGTTCAACAACAACGATAGAGATTCCTGCCTCAGGAATACTTGTATTGAATAAAGGCAAATTGGAAACCGTAGGAAGTATATTTGTAAAAGATAGTGAAGAAACAAAATGGGTATGTAACCTTGAAGAAGGCTTGCAAACAGAAAACATAACCTTATTACCGGGACAATATATGGTTGTTTTAAGAGATAAAAACGCCAATAAATCCTCACAAACACAGATTAAAGAATTTAAAATAGAATCAAATAAAACCACAACAATCAATTTAGCAAAATAAAATAACACGAAATATGAAAGAATATCCTCAATTAGGTAGTAAAGACACACGTTCAGGATTTGGAGTAGGTCTTTTAGAAGCAGGAAAAAGAAATGAAAATGTAGTAGCCTTATGTGCAGACCTTATAGGCTCTGTAAGAATGGACTTATTTGCAGAAGCCTTTCCAGAAAGAATGATAGAATGTGGAATAGCCGAAGCAAATATGATAGGAATTGCAGCAGGGTTGGCTTTAAGTGGTAAAGTAGCATTTGCAAGTAGTTTTGCCGCATTCTCAACAGGTAGAGTATATGATCAAATCCGTCAAGCAGTAGCTTATTCCAATACAAACGTGAAAATTGCAGGCTCTCACGCAGGTATAACCTTAGGAGAAGATGGTGCAACTCATCAAATATTGGAAGATATTGGTATGATGAAGATGTTACCTAATATGGTAGTATTGAATCCTTGCGACCATAATCAAACAATAGCAGCAACAATTGCAGTAGCAGAATACAATGGACCGGTATATATTCGTTATGGAAGACCAAAAGTTCCGGTTTTCATTCCAGAAGATATGCCTTTTGAAATCGGAAAAGCAATAGTACTTTCAGAAGGTAGCGATGTAACACTTGTAGCAACAGGACACTTGGTGTGGGAAGCACTTCAAGCTGCTAAAATCTTAGAAGAAGAAGGAATAAGTGCAGAGGTGATTGACGTTCACACAATAAAACCACTTGATAAAGAAACAATCTTGAAATCAGTTGCCAAGACAAATTGCGTAGTTGGTTGCGAAGAACATCAATTCAATGGAGGATTGAACGAAAGCATAGCACAACTTCTTGTAAGAGAAAATCCAAAACCAATGGAGTTTATAGGAATTGACGATTGCTTTGGAGAAAGTGGTACACCTGATGCTTTAATGGAAAAATATGGCTTAAAAGCAAAGAATATTGTAGAGGCTGCAAAAAGAGTTATATCAAGAAAATAATTTTGGAAAAGAATCCTCAATTAGAATTTGCGAGAAAATACATTGAACAAACAAATGTCAATGTGTTTCTTACAGGAAAAGCAGGTACAGGTAAGACAACTTTTTTAAAAAGTCTTAAAGATACATTATTTAAACGTTACGTAGTACTTGCACCAACAGGTATTGCGGCATTGAATTGCGAAGGAGTGACTATTCACTCCTTTTTTCAATTGGATTTTATGCCATATATTCCGGGAAGGACTATAAAGCATAAAAAAATGCGTACAAATAAAGTCAATTTGATTAGAAGCCTTGAACTAATCGTAATAGATGAAATATCAATGGTTAGAGCCGATGTTTTAGATCAAATAGATGCTTTATTGAGAAAAATACGCATTTCCGAAAGACATAAACCTTTTGGAGGCGTTCAACTCTTAATGATAGGGGATTTAAGTCAATTGCCACCCGTAGCAAAACAAGAGGAATGGGATTTCTTAAAACAATTTTATCAAACACCATATTTCTTTTCCGCAAAAGTATTAGAAGAAACTCGTTATCAAACAATAACCTTAGAACACATATATCGTCAAAGCGATTCAAAGTTTATCAATATTCTCAATCACGTTCGCGACAACATAATCACGCAAGAAATCATAGAAGACCTAAATAAAAGATACGACCCATTAATATTATCACAAGACCACAAAGGTTACATCATTCTTTGCTCACATAATCATCAGGCAAACAAAATAAACGAAGATAAGTTATTGCTTATCAACAAAAAATCATATTTCTACAAAGCAGAAATAGAAGGAGAATTCGATTATAGAATGTTTCCGAACGCCGAAACCTTGGAATTAAAAGAAGGTTCGCAAGTAATGTTTCTTAAAAACGACTATGACGCAGCGTATGGAGAGCAACGCCGATATTATAATGGCACAATAGGCAAGGTAGTGGAGCTTGGAGAAAACAAAATCATAGTAGAAAAAGACGAAGACGGACAAAGAATAGAGGTAACAAAATATACGTGGGAGAGATACAAATATGAATTAAACAAAAAGACAAAAGAAATCAAGCAAGAAGTAATTGGAGCTTTTACACAATACCCTTTAAAACTTGCTTGGGCGATTACAATTCACAAAAGTCAGGGTTTGACCTTTGAAAAAGCAATTATAGATGCCGATAACTCATTTGCTCACGGTCAATTCTATGTTGCACTTAGCAGATGTAGGAGTTTGGAAGGGTTATATCTATCTAAACGCTTTAATCCTCACGCAGTTATAACCGATGTCTTGATAGACAACTTTAACGTAGAACAAAAAGAAAACCAACCAACCGAAAACGGATTTCTAAGAGACAATTTTCTCTACTATGCTCAAAATATAAAAGACGTATTTGACTTAAATCAAATCAAAGCCTATAATGCAAAACTCTTTGAATTGAGTGAAATTTACCTAAAAAGCGAAATAGGAGACAACTTTCTTACAATAAAAGCATATTACGAAGAAATACTTTCAGATATAGTGCTTGTGGCAGAAAAATTTCAACTCCAATTAGACAAAGCTATAGAATACTTGCTTTCAACCTTAGAAACAAAACAACTATACGAAAGAGCAATACAAGCCTCAAAATACTTCTCCGACAAAATGCAAGCAGTTTTTTCCCTTGTTTATTTTCTATCAAAATTAGACGTAGAAGAATACATAGGACAAGAAGATATAGAAGAGGTTTTGCAAGAATATATGATAGAAGTAGAGCTTAAAGAAAGATTATTTAACTATCTGATAGAACAGGACTTTGATATTAAAAGTTTTCTTTCTTATAAATACAAATTATTGGCAATAGGCGAGAAGTTAGAATTAAAATCCTACAAAAAATTCATTGAATTGATAAAAGAAAACAAAGAAAAAACTGAAAAAAGCAAAGAAAAATTTGAAAAAAACAAAGAGTTAGAATTAGACGACCTTTATCAAAAATTAAAAACTTGGAGAAAATCCAAGGCCGAAGAAGAAAAACTACCAGCCTTTTGCGTATTCTCAAACACAACTCTTGAAGAAATAGTAAAAAATCACCCATTGACCAAAGAAGACCTTTTGAAAATAAAAGGTTTTGGAGAAAAGAAATTTGAAAAATACGGACAAGAAATCTTAAATCTTATCTTTGAATAAAAAAAAGAAAGGTTCCGTACTATTATTAAGTGCAGAACCTATTCAAATCATTATGAAAAATAAAGTATTATTGATTCAAATACATTGCTAATTTTTTACAATTTTCGCTATTTCTAATTCTTTTTAGGGCTCTTTCTTTGATTTGTCTTACTCTTTCTCTTGTTAGGTTTTGCGAAACGGCTATTTCTTCTAATGTCATTCCGTGTGCCATGCCTATTCCAAAGAATTGATAGATTATACTTCTTTCTTTTTCGTTTAATTCTGACAATAAAAGGTCTATCTCGGTTGATAAGCTTTCTTTCATCATAGAATCATCTGTTGTTTTGGCCTCTTCGTCTATGTAAACGTCAATTAGATTTAGGTCTTCGTCTTGTATGAGTGGTGCATCCATAGAAATTGGTTTGTATCCAATGTGCATGGTTTCTTTTACTTTGTCAAAATTCAAATCCATAAACTCTGCGAGTTCTTCATCTGAGGGTGTGCGTTCTAATTGTTGTTCTAAGAGTGAGGAAGACTTCTTTATTTTGTTTAATGCTCCAACTTGGTTTAGGGGAAGACGTACCATTCTTGATTTTTCGGCAATTGCTTGTAGTATGCTTTGTCGAATCCACCATACTGCAAAGGAAATGAATTTGAATCCTCTTGTTTCGTCAAATTTTTGTGCAGCTTTTATTAGTCCAATGTTACCTTCGTTGATTAAATCAGGCAGACTTAATCCTTGGTTTTGATATTGTTTTGCGACAGATACAACAAATCTTAGATTGGATTTAACTAATTTATCCAAGGCTGCTTGATCTCCTGCTTTTATTCTTTGGGCTAATTTTACCTCTTCTTCAGGAGTGATTAACTCTTCTTTGCTTATGTCTTGTAGAAATTTGTCTAACGAACCTATGTTACGATTTGTTATCGATTTTATTATTTTTAACTGCCTCATCTCTTTCTCCTTTATTCTTTAAATGGGATTTTATCAACGTGCAAAGGTATAGTGTAAAAAAAATCTCTGCAAGTGATTATATTAAAAGTTAATAACCTACTTATTAACAATTCTTTTATTTTATTATTTCTGTGTTTCCGTTTTCGTTTAGTAGGGTTACGGTTTTTTCTATTGTTTTTCCTTCTCTGTTTATTTCAATTTTTACTTTGTCGCCAGGGGATAGTTGCGATAATACTTCGTTTAGTTCAGAGTATGTATTGACTTCTTTGTTTTCTATTTTGGTTATTATGTCGCCTGCTTTAATTCCTGCTTTGTAGGCTCCTGCGTCTTGTATTATTTCTGCAATATAAATGCCTTTTAGGCTGTTTACTCCTCGGCTTTTAGCAATTTGTGAGTCTGTTTCTGCAAAATGTACTCCTAAGTGTGCTTTTTGTGTTTGTCCATATTTGATTAAGTCGTTTGTTACTTTCTTTACTATGTTTGATGGTATGGCAAAGGAGTATCCTGTATAGGTTCCGGTTGAGGAGGCTATCGCTGTGTTGATTCCTATTAACTCTCCTTTTAGATTTACTAAGGCTCCGCCACTGTTTCCTTGATTTACGGCTGCGTCTGTTTGAATAAAACTTTCTATTGGTGTCTCATGCATTCTGTTTCCCCATATATTAAGATTTCTTGCTTTGGCTGAAACAATTCCTGCTGTTACTGTAGAGGTTAAATTAAAGGGATTGCCAACTGCAAGTACCCATTCACCAATTTTTACCTCATCGCTATTGCCAAATTGTAAGGGTGTGAGCTCCGTTGTTTCTATTTTTATGACTGCAAGGTCGCATGCGGGGTCGTTTCCTATGAGAATGGCATCAAAAATCCTTTTATCGTTTAGTATAACCTTTATTTTTTCTGCATTTTGCACTACATGGTTATTTGTAATGATGTAACCATTTTCTTCAATGATTACTCCTGAGCCTGAGGTGTGATAAACTCTTTCTTGAATCTGTGGAGGAAGAAAGAATGAGAAGAAATCATCGTAATAAATTGATTGTTCAGTTGCCTCACACTGAATATGCACTACCGAATGTATGCTTTTTTCTGCTGCAAGTGTGAAATCAATGTTTGGATTGAATTGAGCGGCTGAATTAAAGCAAAGAGTTATTGCAATAAATGAAAGAAAAAAAATCTTAATTCTTTGGTTTTTCATATTTTTTCTTTTTTAATATTAACGCAAATTATTGAAAAAATTGTGTTATTCCTAAAATAATACTTAATTTTGCAGGTTAATAAGATAAAGAAATACATCTTAGAAATGATAAGTAAAGATAACTATTGTATAATAATGGCCGGCGGAATAGGAAGTCGCTTTTGGCCACTAAGTAGAACAAAAAAACCAAAACAATTCATAGATATATTGGGAGTAGGGGAAACACTCCTTCAAATGACTTTTAAAAGATTTGAAACGATTTGCCCAATAGAAAATATATATATAGTAACAAGTAGATTGTATAAGGATTTGGTTTTGGAACAACTGCCAATGGTTAATCCGGATTGTGTTATTACAGAACCAATGCGAAGAAACACTGCTCCTTGTATTGCATACGCTAATGCTAAAATTAAAAAGAGAAATCCGAATGCAAGAATAGTTGTAGCGCCAAGCGATCATTTGATTCTTAATCAAGAAGAGTTTGTAAAGAAAATAGAATTAGGTTTTTCAGTAGTAGAAAATAATGATGTATTGATAACATTGGGTATAGAGCCGACTTATCCTAATACAGGATTTGGCTATATTCAATTTACCGATGATGATAATCTTTCTAAGGGTGTAAAGAAAGTAAAACTCTTTACTGAAAAACCCGAATATGAAATGGCTCTTCAATTTATTAAGAGTGGAGATTTCTTGTGGAATGCAGGGATATTTATTTGGTCGTTGAGCAGTATAGAAAAATCAATGAAACAATTTTTGGGTGAAATCTATGAGTTATTTAATCAAGGCTTAGAGTTTTATGACTCAGAAGAAGAGGAAAGTTTCATAGATGTTACATATTCGGCTTGTCCTTCTATTTCGATAGATTATGGCGTTATGGAAAAAGCCTCAAACGTTTATGTAATTCCTTCATCTTTTGGTTGGAGCGATATAGGTACTTGGAATGCTCTTTATGAACAAAGAGAAAAAGATGAGAACTCTAATTCCTATGTAGGAAAGAACGTAATGACATACGAGGTTAGTAATTGTTTGATAAATACTCCAAAAGATAAATTAGTTATTTTACAAGGATTGGAGGATTATATAGTGGTTGATTCCGAAGATATATTGATGGTTTGTCACAAAAGTGAAGAACAAAGAATCAAACAATTCGTAACAGATGTTGAAGTAGAAAAAGGAAATGATTATTTATAAAAAAACAATATAAAATAATGGAAAGCGTAAAGAGAATAGAAATAATAGATCTATTTAAAGAAACAATCAAAGAATCAATTGGTAAAGAAATTTGTGTAAAAGGTTGGGTGAGAACCAAAAGAGGTAATAAAAATGTGGCATTCATTGCTTTGAATGATGGTTCTACAATAAAAAATATACAAGTTGTAGCAGACGTAGAAAAATTCTCAGAAGACATCTTAAAAAGAATAACAACAGGAGCATGTTTGAAAGTAAACGGGTTGTTAGTTGAATCTATGGGAAAAGGACAAAGCGTAGAAATTCAAGCAAGTGAAATAGAGGTTTATGGAGAAGCAGACGTAGAAACTTATCCTTTACAAAAGAAAGGACATACCTTAGAGTTTCTTAGAGAAATTGCACATTTACGTCCAAGAACAAATACTTTCTCAGCAGTTTTCAGAGTAAGACACGCAATGGCCTATGCAATACATAAATATTTCAATGATAGAGGTTTCTTTTATTGGCATTCGCCACTTATAACTGCAAGTGATTGTGAAGGAGCTGGCGAAATGTTTCAAGTAACTACATTAGATCTTGAAAATCTTCCAAGAGTTGATGGAAAAATTGACTATTCGCAAGATTTTTATGGAAGACATACTTCATTAACAGTAAGTGGACAATTAGAAGGAGAGCTTGGTGCAATGAGTTTAGGAAAGATTTATACTTTCGGACCTACATTCCGTGCAGAAAATTCAAACACTCCACGTCACCTTTCAGAGTTTTGGATGATAGAACCTGAAATGGCATTCTTTGAAATCGAAGACAATATGGATTTAGCCGAAGATTTCATTAAATATCTTGTAAAATACGCTTTGGAAAATTGCCAAGATGACTTGGAATTCTTACAATCAATGTATGATAAAGAATTAATGGAACGTTTACGCTTTGTTGTAGATAATAAATTCGTACGTTTAACATACACAGAAGCCATAGAAATCCTTTCACAAGCAAAACAAAAATTTGAATTCCCTATTCATTGGGGTGTAGACCTTCAAAGCGAACACGAAAGATACCTTGTAGAAAAACATTTTAAATCACCTGTTATTTTAACTGACTATCCTAAGGAAATCAAAGCCTTTTATATGAAACAAAACGAAGATGGCAAAACAGTAAGAGGTATGGACGTTTTGTTCCCTCTAATAGGCGAAATCATAGGAGGCTCACAAAGAGAAGAAAATATGGATAAACTTCTTGCAAGAATGGCAGAGGTTGGAATAGAAGCAAAAGATATGGATTGGTATCTTGACACTCGTAGATTTGGATCAGCTCCTCACTCAGGATTTGGCTTAGGATTTGAACGCTTATTGCTATTTGTAACAGGAATGAGTAACATTAGAGACGTAATACCATTCCCTCGTTATCCAAAGAACGCAAACTACTAATTTACAAGTGGCAAAAACACAAACAAAGTTAAAACAAATACAACGCCAAGCATTATCCCCACTTCAAAAACTAAGTGGGGAATTGTTGGAGTTACCCTCCGAGGCGTTGGAAGATAGAATAGAAAAAGAAAAACAAGAAAATCCTTATCTTGAAGAGGAAGAAACCGATAATTCAACTCATTGGTTTTCCTCTTCAAGTAAGAATTTAGAGTTGAAAAACTTTGCAGATAAAGAGCAAATAGGCATAAATACACCCTCTCCAATAACATTATCAGAAGATTTAATAAATCAGCTACACCTAAGTAATATAAGCAAAGAAGAATACCAAATAGGAGAGGTTTTAATAGGCAATTTAGACGAAAGAGGCTATTTGACACGAAGCCTAAGTGCAATAGCAGATGATATTTATTTTGAAACCTACGAAGAAAAAGAAATTTCGCAAATAGAAAAAGTATTGAAGATAATTCAAAACTTTGAACCTGCAGGAATAGCAGCAAGAAATCATCAAGAATGTCTTAGCCTACAACTATCAAGACTTGGAAGCAACAATCCTATTATAAAAATTTCAAAACAAATAATAACAGAATTTTGGATAGAATTTTGTAAAAAAGATTTTCAAAAACTACAACAAAAACTCTTTTGTAGCAAAGAAGAATTAGATAAAGCTTTTAAACTAATTCAAAGCCTAAGTATTTCGCCGGGTTACATAGAAGCCACACAAGAAAAAGCACAATACATAATACCAGACATAACAGTTTGGAATAGCAATGGCAAAATAAAATACAAACTCAATAAACTATCAAATAAAAAACTTCACGTCAATCAAGAAGGCAAAGAATTATTAGAGAGATTAGAAACAGCAAAGCAAAAAGATAAGGAAACAATAAAATTTCTCAAAGATAAAATAGAAGCAGCAGAACTTTTCATAGCCGCATACAATAATAGAGCAAAAACACTTGATAGCTTTGTTAAAGAAATAATAGCCTACCAAGAAGAATATTTTCAAGAAGGAGATGTAATGAAGCTTCGACCAATGAAATACGAAGACATAAAACAATTAACAGGCTTTTCAGAATCTACACTTTCACGTTTGGCAAATGATAAGTATATGCAAACACATTTTGGAGTGTTTAAAATAAGAAAACTCTTTACAAAATCAATTGAAAATAAAGAAGGAGAAAATGTATCCTCAGACTCAATTCGCAATATCATAAAAGAACTAATAGATAACGAAGATAAACTCTGTCCACTAACCGATCAAGAAATAGAAAATAAAC
Organism: uncultured Bacteroidales bacterium; assembly: GCA_937881815.1. GTDB lineage: Bacteria > Bacteroidota > Bacteroidia > Bacteroidales > P3 > Onthomorpha. The sequence continues at coordinate 77,331 of CALGEC010000050.1, read as the reverse complement.
TATTAGAACAAGGATTCACACTATCGAGAAGAACTATCACAAAATATCGCCAACAATTAGGCTTAGAATCAGCAGGAAAAAGAAAGAAACAAATAAATGAACAATAAAAAACTAATATTATACTTAATCATACTTTTATTAAACGTTGTTTCATTTGCACAAAACAACGAAAAGAAAGAAAAATCTGCATCAAGACGTTTTGCAGACTCTCTTTACTATATACATAGCGTTAAGCCTCTTCAAAAACAACAAAAGAAAGAAGAAGAAAACGCAAAAATAGATTTAACAAAAACAAAAGAAGCAAAAGCAAACGTAAAATCCTTATATACATCTAACAATTCCAATATACCCTCTTCCACACTCTATGAAAGCACTTGGTATAACGAGAGAGTAAAAGTGCCGAATTTCTCATTCAAAGAAGTGCCCGATGAAATAGTATTAAGATTGATAAATCCCGATAAAGGACAAAATTTTTGCTTTCCAATAAAAAAACGCAAAAGTTCCTCATACGGTTGGCGATGGGGAAGACCGCATTCAGGAATTGATATAGCCCTTAACGTAGGCGACCCAATTCATGCAGCCTTTGACGGAGTTGTTCGTTTAGCAAAATACAATGGAGGCTATGGTAATTGTATAGTTATTCGCCATCACAACAATCTTGAAACACTTTATGGACATCTTTCAAAAATTAACGTAAAGGTAGGGCAGGAAGTAAAAGCCGGAGATGTAATAGGCTTAGGTGGCAACACAGGACGCTCAACCGGTCCACACCTTCATTTTGAATGCAGACTAATGTATGCTTGTTTTGACCCGGAATGGATATTCGATTTGGAAACTTATAGTATAAAAACATCTTTTTTAAGAATAGATAAAACCTATTTTGGAGTAGAATCCTCACAACAAAAAGCCAACAAAAAGGCTCATAAATCCAAACTCTCAAAAGTAGATAAATGCTTTGAAAACAAACCATATATTTCACCCTCAACTATAATCGCCAAAGAAAGAAAAAAGATTAAATCAGGCGAAATACCACAATACGATGTCAAAGCACTCTCAAAAGACACCTCAACCAAAGCAGGACAACAATTTATTGTAGCAAACAAGGGAGAAAAACTAAAAGACATTGCCAAACGCTTTAAGATACCGCTTGAATCGCTAAAAAAAATGAATCCCGATATAAAAACACCAATACTTAAAGAAAAAACCAAAATAAGAATAAAATAAATTATGTCATCACAACTTAAAAATCTTTCGTCATACAATCAAGACGAAGTGCCCTCGGGCGAAAAGGAAATATTCGGAATAGTAGTTTCTGAATGGAATAACCAAATTACAGATAGTTTATTAGAAGGTGCAGTAAGTACTCTTCTAAAATATGAGGTAGATGAAAAAGACATCGACATCATACACGTTCCTGGAAGTTTTGAACTACCATTTGGAGCGGCAAAACTATTAGAAAAAAACAGAAGATTTAGTGCCATTATTTGTTTAGGCTGTGTCATTCAAGGCGAAACACGTCATTTCGATTTCATTTGCGATGCGGTTGCAAACGGAATAATGGAATTAGGCTTAAAACAAGAAGTTCCAATTATTTTTGGAGTACTTACAACCAACGATTTGCAACAAGCAATAGATAGAAGCGGAGGAAAACACGGTAATAAAGGAGTTGAAGCCGCTATCACTGCATTAAAAATGGCAGCACTATGAAAAACAAAAAGATAATCTTTTACGGAACACCAGAAATTGCAGCATACCAACTCGAACAACTACATTTGAATAAATATAACGTAATAGCAGTAGTTACTCAGCCCGATAAACCATCGGGCAGAGGACAAAAAATCAATTATTCAGCAGTAAAACAATACGCATTAGATAATAACCTGCCACTATTTCAACCAGAAAAACTCAATCAGCAAGATTTCATTGACCAAATCTCTGCCTTGCAACCCGATATTCAAGTAGTGTTGGCTTATCGTATGATTCCAAAAAGCATTTACAGTCTTGCAAAATATGGAACCTTTAACCTACACACCTCACTCTTGCCACAATATCGAGGAGCAGCACCAATAAATTGGGCAATCATCAATGGAGAAAAACAAACAGGTATGACAACATTCCTTTTGAATGAAAAAACCGATGAAGGAGAAATCTTACTACAAGAAACCATTGAAATAGGAGAGGAAACCACAGCAGGAGAATTGCATGATGAAATGATGATAAAAGCATTTGCATTGATTGAAAAAACAATAGAAAAACTTTTATCGCCAAATCTTCAAACAATTCCGCAAACTCAAAGTAAGGATTTGAAACCTGCACCAAAAATTTTTAAAGAAACCACATCTATAAATTGGAATGAAAAAGGCGAAAAAATTATAAACTTAATTCGTGGAATGAGTCCATATCCCGCTGCAACAACGCAATTTATAGATAAAATAGATGGAAAAATCTATCAATTTAAAGTTTTTAAAGCGAAATTTTTACCAAAAGAAAATCAACCCTCTCAATGTGGTATTTTTAAGATTCAAGACAAAGAAACAATAACCGTTAGTTGTCAAGACGGATTGGTGCAATTATTTGATTTACAATTAAGCGGAAAAAAACGTATGCCTGCAAAAGAGTTAATCAAAGGATTGAAATTAACCTCAGAAGTCTTAGAAATAAAAAAATAAAACAAAGAAAAAAATAAAAAAAACAAAGAAAAAAAGATTTTTTTCTTTAAAAAATTTTGTTGATATTTTAAAAATAATTACATTTGCAACGTTTATAAATCAACAAATTAAAAACCAAATAGATATGACAAAAAAAGAATTTACTGACAAAATGGCTGAAAAAGCTGGAATGTCAAAAACAGATGCTCAAAAAGCGTTTGAAGCGTTTTTAGGTGTAACAAAAGAATATTTACAAGCAGGAGAAAAAGTTTCTTTCTTAGGATTCGGAGCATTTTCTGTACAAGAAAAAGCAGAAAGAATGGCTAAAAACCCTCGTACAGGCGAAATGGTAAAAGTTCCTGCAAAGAAAGTTGTAAAATTCAAAGCAGGATCTGAATTATCAGCAAATTTATAATCTCATAACTTTCAAATTATAAATTGAAAAGAAAGGACTACAAAGTTTTAGTAGTCCTTTCTTTATGTTAAACAATGTATTCAGTAGGTTTAACAAGCGGAATAGGTTGCGGAAAGACTCTTATCTCCAAAGTATTCAATACATTTGGAGTGCCGGTCTTTAACTCCGACCAACAAGCCAAAGAACTTTATAAAGAAAAAGAATTTTTGGCTCAAGTAGTCCACATTTTTGGAACATCAATCATAGAAAGAGGAGAGTTTTGTCCACAAAAATTAGCAAATATAGTCTTTAACGACCCTTGTGCTCTTGAAAAATTAAACTCTCTCATTCACCCAAAAGTATTAGACAAATACAAACTTTGGCAAAGCAAACAAACCACTCCCTATACCATATTAGAATCGGCCATAATCCTTGAAATAGGTTGGCAAAACCATTTTGATAAAATCATAAACATAGAAACACCGATAGAAATTGCGATAGAAAGAGTACAACTCCGAGATAATATTTCTCGAGACCAAGTCTTGCAACGCATAAACAATCAAATGCCTTTGCAAACCAAAAAACAACTATCGGATTACAACATTTATCACGACAACAACACAATGCTATTACCACAAATAATAGCAATACACAAAGATATTTTAGAACAAACAAAAAAAATTAAATAATGAAAAAGACATTTCTTGCAATCATTGCACTCATTATGAGTTTTAGTGCTTTTTCTCAAATAAGCACAAATGAAAATCCTTATAGCTACAAAATAGAAGGATTCAATTACCAAAATATAACAAAGGTTAAAATAGACAAACCAGACCTTGAACAAGTTTTGGAAGAAGACATAGAAAACGATAAGCAAAATAAAATGATGCGATTCGGTGTAATACTTCCTGTTTACAAAGATTTCTTTGAATTAGCCGATAAAACACAAACCTCAGATGGTACAATGTGGACTTTAAGCGTAGAGTCAGAAGAAGCAGAAGCCTTAATATTTTACTCAGACAACTTTAAATTGCCACGCACAGGTAAATTCTTTGTCTATAATCCAGAAAGAACAAAAGTATTAGGAGCATTCACACACCGAAACAACAATGAATTTAACACATTCGCAACCGAATACATAGAAGGCGAAAAAATCATACTTGAATACTATCAACCAAATACAGAACTTGAACAAGCACAAATAGAACTTACAGAAATAGGATACGCATATAGAGGAATAACAAAACTATCAAGTGAATATCGTTCATCAGGAGACTGTAACGTAAACGTAAATTGTTCAGAAGGCGATGATTATCGTCAACAACAAAGAGGCGTTTGCAGAATACAAATAAGAATGAGCAGTCAATACATAGGTTGGTGTACAGGTACTTTGGTAAATAACACAAATTATGATTTAAAACCATATCTTTTGTCAGCCGCACACTGCATTGAAGACGTAGCATCAACATCTTATTACAGTCAATTTGTATTTTATTTCAAATATGAAAACTCTGGCTGTTCCGTTACAGCAAGTGAGCCAAGCCGTTCACGCTCTGTAACAGGCACAAGCGTAAAAGCATACGACAATACTTATGGTTCAAATGGAAGCGACTTTGCTTTAATGCTTTTAAGTGATGATATACCACAATCATACTCTCCTTACTGGTGCGGATGGGACAAAAGAAACACAGCAGTCAATAATGGAGTTGGAATACATCACCCAAGCGGAGACGTAAAGAAAATTTCAACATTCAATACTCGCCTACAAAATTCTTCATACGGCTCTTCATCAGCTACACACTGGTATGTAGAATGGGCAGAGACTGAAAACGGTTGGGGAATTATGGAAGGCGGTTCTTCAGGCTCAGCATTGTTCAATCCAGAGGGCAGAATAGTTGGTACACTTACAGGAGGAGCATCAGGATGTGATGTTCCGGCAAGTTATAAATATGATGTATATGGAAAAATGTCTTGGCACTGGTCTTCAAACGGTAATACAAATTCACGAAAGTTAGATCACTGGTTAGATCCTAATGAAACAGGTGTAAGTTATATTGATGGAATGGATTATACCTCAGCTCTTACAAATCCAAATGCACAAAATATCTCATTGCAACTTTATCCTAATCCAACAAAAGATGAAATAAACATAACACTTGATCAATCTATTAAAATAAAACAAATAGATATTTTTGACCAAGCAGGAAGAAAAGTAGAAACACACACACTTTCATCTTCAACTCATACACTTAGCCTAAATCATTTGCAAAAAGGAGTTTACACTCTTAAAATCACAACCGATAATTCTATTCTTACAGAACAAATAGTATTAAATTAAATTTAAAAATTATGAAAATAAAGAAAGCTTATTTGGTTTTGCTTGTGCTTTTCGCAGTTTTACTCTCCTCATGTGCAACATCAAGCAGAGGAACGACTATGAAAAAAACAAGAAAAAAGAAATGTAAATGTCCAACATTTTCATATCAAGCACCAAAACAAGAAAATACATATTATGTATAAAGGCATTACACACTTTAAGGGGCTCAATACACTACGATTTATTGCAGCCTCTTTGGTGGTTCTTCATCATAGTGCAACAATAGGACGAAAATATGAATTATTTAACATAGAAAATTTTTCTTTGTTTCGTAATGGAGCAAACGCAGTTAGTTTTTTCTTTGTGTTAAGCGGATTTCTAATAACGTATCTTCTACTAAAAGAAAAAAATCAAACAAAAACAATTAGTATAAAATCGTTTTATTTAAGGAGAGTAAAGAGAATTTGGCCTCTTTACTTTCTTTTGATTTTTATAGGTACAATTTTCTTGCCGTTTTTCTTCTCTATATTCAATATAGATTATCAAATGCCTTACACACTCTCTCAAACATGGTATTATTTCTTGTTTTTCTTCCCAATACTTGTGCTATTCAATTACGGGAACCATTTTTTAGAACCCTTATGGTCAATAGGAGTAGAGGAAGTCTTCTATTTAATTTGGGGACCCTTGTTTAAATTTATCAAAAAAAGCCTTATACCAATCTTATTTATTATAGCAATAAAACTAAGCCTATCAATCTATATACAAATTCAAGGCATAGATACTTCAACTAACCTTTTTGCATTTCTAATTCATAATTATAGCTTTGAAACAATGGCAATAGGAGCCTTAGGAGCTTATCTTTTATTTACTACCCCCCCCTATAAATCATTGGAAACGAGTATATTATTTGCTAAACCTATAAAATATCTTCTATATCTTATAGTAATAATTTATCTTTGCTTTAATATAAATATTGATAATTGCATTTGGAATTTCGTTTTCAAAACGCCCGTACTTTCACCTTTGATAATCTCTTTATTATATCTTTATATAATAATTTCATATACCCTTTCATTCAAAGAAAAGAAAGAAAACAAAACCCTATTCCTTTTAGGCGAAATATCATACGGCATTTATATGTATCACATGGGCGTAATGTTTTTCGTAGTCCTTATATTCTCCAAACTAAAAGCCTTTATTCCAAACAGTTTATTAATAATCACTTTTCTAATAGCAGTCTTTTTACTTACGATTGTAATATCTTATCTTTCAAGACGTTACTTTGAGAATTTTTTTCTAAGAAAAAAATAAAAAAAGCAAAGAAAAATTTGAAAAAAGTAAAGAAAAAATTTCTTAAAGCAAAGAAATAATTTTCTTAGTTTTTGTAAAATCAAAGAAAAGGTTTATTTTTGTAGTTTAAATAATTATTAACTAAAAGCGAATCAAGATGAAAAGAATTACAACGTTATTTTTATTAGCGTTATTTGCTTTTTCACCGTTGGTAAAAGCAGATGAAGGTATGTGGCTGTTGATGTCGATTGACAAACAGACATATAAAGAAATGAAAAAGAAAGGTTTGAAACTTACTTCTAAACAAATCTATGACATTAACAATGCTTCGTTAAAAGATGCTATTATTCAATTTGGTAGAGGCTGTACAGGAGAAATCGTTTCTGACCAAGGATTGATTTTAACTAATCATCACTGCGGTTATCCTCAAATTCAACAACACTCAACCGTAGAGCATGATTATTTAACAAATGGATTCTGGGCATATAATCAAAGTGAAGAATTGCCAAATCCGGGATTGACAGCCAAATTCTTTATTAGAATGGAAGATGTTACAGAAAGAGTATTGAAAGGTGTAACAAATGAAATGTCGGAGGTTGAAAGAGCAAAAATAGTTCGTACAAACTCAAAGAAAATCAAAGAAGAAGTAGAAAAAGGTACAACTTACACAGCAGAAGTTTCTACAATGTTTAACGGAAATCAATATTGCCTATTTGTTTATGAGGTTTACGAAGATGTACGTTTGGTTGGAGCACCACCTTCTTCGATAGGAAAGTTCGGAGCCGATACAGACAACTGGATGTGGCCTCGTCATACAGGAGATTTCTCTGTATTTAGAGTTTATGCCGATAAAAACGGAAAGCCAGCTAAGTATTCAAAAGACAATGTTCCTTTAAAACCAAAACATTTCTTACCAATTTCATTAAAAGGTGTTAAAGAAAATGATTTTGTTATGGTAATGGGTTATCCAGGCACAACAGATCGTTTCTTAACTTCTTTCGGAGTAGAACAAGCAATAGATATTTACAATCCAAGTGTTGTAACAGCTCGTACAGCCTTGAGAAACGTAATGCAAGCCGATATGTTGCAAGAACCAAGAGTAAGAATACAATATGCAAGTAAGTTTGCATCATTATCAAACTATTGGAAATTCTACCAAGGTCAAACAACATGCTTGAAAAACCTTGATGTAAAAAGCACAAAACAAGCTTTGGAAAATCGTTTTGCACAATGGATAGAAAAAGATGCTAAAAGAAAAGCAGAATATGGCGATGTATTAACAAATCTTAAAGAAGCATATCAAGCAACAGGCAAATATGAATTGTTAAGAGTTTATACTAATGAAGCAATTCTAAGAGGTGCATCAGTATTCTCAATAGCAAGACAATTACGTCCACTTGAAGAAGAATTAAATAAAAATGGCAAATCGGAAAAAGCAAAAGAAATAGCCTCAAAACTTAAAACCCAATTTGCAGGTATATTTAAAGATTACAATATAATAACAGAAGAAAAATTATTTGCAGCAGGACTTGATGTATTCTTTAGAAACGTTCCAATCCTTCACCAATCTCCTGAATTTTTATCAAATGCCTTTGCTAACGGATATGACTTTAAACAAATAGCAAGCGATATTTTCAAAACATCTATTTTAGTAAATGAAGAAAGTCTAACAAAACTATTAGACAATCTTGATGTAACACAAATAACTAACGACCCTGCATACATACTTACAAACCAATTTATAGATAATCTAAACACAAAACTTGCAACAGTAAGAGAAGAAAGAGAATCTTTAAATAAAGCAAATCGTTTGTTTGTAAAAGGAGTTATGGAAATGGACAAAGACAAACACTTTGCACCAAATGCTAACCTTACAATACGTTATACATACGGTAGAGTACGTCCTTACGAACCAAAAGACGGAATTTCTTACAAGTATATAACAACATTAGACGGTGTAATGGCAAAAGAAGATAACTCTTCTTGGGAATTTACCGTTCCTTCAAAGCTTAGACTTCTTTATGAAAACAAAGACTATGGTCAATATGCGGAAAATGGCAGCGTTCCTGTTGCATTTATTGCCGATCTTGACATTACAGGAGGTAATTCAGGCTCTCCAACAATCAATGCAAAAGGAGAATTAGTCGGAATAGCCTTTGACGGAAACTGGGAAGCAATGAGCGGAAACATAGCCTTTAATCCAGATCTTCAAAGATGTATTTCAGTAGATATTCGCTACGTATTGTTTATCATAGACAAATATGCAGGAGCTACAAACTTAATAAAAGAAATGAAGATAGTTAAATAAATAAAAGAAAGGGAGGCATTAAAAAACCTCCCTTTTTTAGTATCTTTGCACAAGCAAGTGCATTAAAACAAATTCGTCAACACTGTTGACGAAAATATTATTACATCTGTAGAATGACAAAAAAGAAACACACAAATTTTGACCTTACCTATGCTTTCAATTCTGAAGGCAAATTAGTAAATATAGAAGATGTTGATTCTGGTAAAAAGTGTAATTGCTTTTGTCCTGCGTGTCAAGAATCGTTAGTTGCAAAAAAAGGAACAAAAAATAGGCATCACTTTGCGCATTCTTCAGGAACAAATTGTGGACATGCAGTTGAAAGTATGCTTCATCATCTTGCAAAAGATAAAATACAAGAAGCCTTCTACAAAAACAGTGATTTTTTTATAGAGTTTCAGTATAAATCTTATTGTGTTAAAAGCAACGAATGTAAATACATTACCTTTTACCATTGTTGTGAAATTTATAATAAAAGGTTTAATTTAAAAGACTATTATGACTCATGTGAACAAGAAGTAAAGTATGATAATATTAATGGACGTTCTGATTTAAAAATATTTTCTTCTACTAATCCTACGCGAAAACCTATTTATTTAGAATTTTGTGTAACTCATCCAAGCACAAGTGAGAAATTACATAGTGGAAATAAAATAATTGAAATCGTTATTGAAAGCGAAGAAGATATAAATAATATATTAGAAAAAGGAATTATTGAAGACAAAGATTATAACGAAGAAAATATAAGTAAAGTTGCTTTTTATGATTTTGAAAATAAGGATTACAAAAATAATAATATAATTAGTGAAATAAAAATAGCAAGATTTTCTTTCTATGACTCAGGAAAAATGGGATATAATGCAGAATATATCAATTGCAATAATGTGATAAAAAAATCAAAAAAATCATTATTAGAAGTATGTTTTCATTTTCCACAACCTATTTTTTTAGATTCAGAAATAAAAGACATAATGAAATATTTATGTTATAAAAAATATAAAATCAAAAATTGTCAGCTTTGTAAAAATTATGTAAAAAGTTATAGTCTATTAGGTGGTATAATTTGTAGATGTTATAAAAGTTTACAAATACCATATGAAGAGATATACAAATTAAATACAGAACGTGCAAAGCAATGTCCTAAATTTTACATTGACGTTAATGAAATGGATATGTGTGTAAAAAGAGGATTGAAAGAGTTTGTTTATGATATATTAGATTAAATAAATAAAAGAAAGGGAGGCATTAAAAACCTCCCTTTTTTATTATCAACGCTTTTACGTCCGAAAGAAACCATCTTATTTTTCGTTTTATTTTCTTTAATGTTGGTTCGCCAACGTATTGTTTTAGGTTTAAAAGTCCTTTTTCTTGCATTGTTTTAAAAAATTCTTCTCTTTTTTGATGTGGTTTAGCACTTTTTACAAGGGCTGTGTTAGTCTCTAAAATATTTCTAAGAGTTGTTTGTTTGAAGCAAAGAGATAATTTTTTAAAGTAAAGACTTGCTTTGTCGTTGTAAAGAATTACTGCACTTACTCCTTTGTTGTCGTCAATTTCTTTGTGAAATTTATCTACGCTCCAATAGTCTGCAAGGCTAAGGTCTGCTCTTGAATTGAAATTTTTTGCAGGGCAGTTGTGGCAGCTTTGTCTCAGGAATAGATTTTGAAGAAATCCTCTCATATATAGGTTGTCGTACAATGTTTCTTTTAGAATGGTTTTTTCTTTTCCTTCTATTTTTAGGTTAAATACTCGCCATGATTTGTCTTTGTTGCGAAATGATATGTTTTTAATTTCGTTTAGTGAAGTTTTCTTTCTTTTGCATACTTCTTCTAAGTATTTTTTCCATACTAAAGGGGAAGGTACTCCGTGGCAAACTACTTCGGCGGCAATAAGGTTATTATATTCTTTTCTAAGGTAAAGTTTCAATCCCATAACTTGACAAGGTGTGCCGACAAAGAGTACTAATCTTTCTTGCAAAAGGTAGTTTTTTATCTCTTTGTAGCAATTCCTCATATCGGATTGCAGGTATTTTGAGCCAATTAAAGAAAGTAATTCTTCTTTTGTTTGTGCAAAGTCGTGAATTAGTTGAAAGTCTTTGTCAAATCTTGCTCCGCATACTATGCCTCCTTCTTCTATTACTTGATTTGCAAGGGCGATGAAAACGCCTCCCGAAGAGGAGTTTTTTCTTTGGCTTTCTTCCGTGTTTTTTACTGCAAAGGCTTCTATTTCTAATTCTTTTTCTTCTTTTGTATTAAGCACTGGACAAACCTTTTCGCATAATCCACATTCGATGCAATTGTGTTTTGAAAGTTTTACTTGTAGAAATCCGTTTTTATCGGCATTTAATGTTAGGCATTCCTTAGGACAAATGCTTACGCAAGCACTACAACCACAACATTGATTTGTTTTAACTCTATTTATTATGCACATTGTCTATTATTTCTTTTTTCTAATTTTGTTAATTAGGCTTAAAGCTAATGATTTTTCATAATTATTCATTGAGCCAAGCCAAAAAAGAGGAATGTAAATAAGAGTGAATACTCCAATTGCAAGGAAAAATATTAGCCAATTGTCAATTATTAAGCGATTTGCTACATAGATAGCGATAAGGCTTAAAAGGATAGGAGTAAGGCTCATTTTTATTATTTCTTTCCAAAAACTTATAATGTCTAAATCAACTTTTTTGTGATAATATATGTTCATTATTAAGACGTGTCCTAAGAATAAGGCACAAGAGGTTGCAATTGCACAACCAATTACTCCATAGTGTTTTGTTAATGGAAGGCTTACGGCGAAACTTAAAAGAGATATTGCAAGGTATAAAAGGGAACGAAAACGCATTTGATTTCTTGCTTGAAGAATGCTTATTGCTACGTTTTGAATTAGTGGGACTAATAAAGGGAAGAAAAAAAGTAGGCAAATATAATAAGCATCGGAATAGGAATTTCCTACCCATAATTCTATGAATTGACGTCCAAAAACTACGAATCCCGAAAGAATAAAACTCATTACTATGAATTGTAAACGTCCGGTGCGTATAAAAAGGTCGGAAACTTGTTTTTCGCTTCCTTTTTGTGTAATCATTGCGGTTATTTTAGGAAGGAGTATTCCGGAAATTGCGGTTGAGAATGACATATACATTTGTTGAATTTGTATTGCTATGCCATAAACCGCTACAAGTTTTGCTCCACAATATACTCCAACTACACTTTGTCCTAAACTCCAATAAATTCTATCCATGATAACGTTTAGAAATACCCAAAAGGAGTAAATGGAAACCTCCTTCAAAAGAGGAATGTCAAATTTGGCAAAAACAATCTTTATGTTAAGTTTTCGTTTGCAATAATAATAGTCTAAAAGCAGGGTTAGGACGTTAAAAATTGTTTGAACTACAACCATGGAGATTGCTTTGTAGCCATAGGAAAGTAAAACAATCATTACAATAGGGTTGAGAATGATTCTAATTAGGTTAATGAGTTTTTGAAAAACAAATCTTTCGTATGCTACAATTATAGAACGATAAACGCTCATTATAAAGGTGAAAGCAAGGTTGAAAATAAGCAATAGAAACATTATTCTAAGTTTTCCCAACTCGCTTTCGCTCATTGATTGAGAGAAAAGTGAATCAATATTAAAATAAATCACAGCACCGATTGCCAAAGATAAAAGGGCTATGATGGAAAATATGATAAAAAACATTCCGAACATTTTATTGAGTTCGTTTTGTTTGTTTTCGGCTTTGTATTTTGCGGTATAACGTATCACAGCGTTGCCAAAACCCAAGTCAAGTACGGTAAGAGTGCTGATAATTGAAGCAACTAAGGAATAAAGTCCATATTCTGCTTGACCAAGTTTAAGAGTCATAAAAGGAGTGTAAAGCAATGCAATGACACTATTGAGAATCAGTGTTATATATGAAAGTAATGCTCCTGCTTTTATTTGATTCATTGTCGTTTTCTTTGATTTAAGAAGTGCAAAATTATAAAAAAATACAGATTTTTTTTGCAGATATTCAAAAAAGTAGTACTTTTGCAGTGGGTAAGTCTTGTACGACCAGCTCCCTCTGAATCTCCCCAGGGCGGGAACGCAGCAAGGTAAGGAGGTTGTAGCGGTGCGATATGAGTAGCTTGCCCTTTTTTTATTTCCTTACTTTATTCCCATTTTATTTAATGCGTTTTTGTATTTCTCAGCATTGCGATAATGCTCGTTAGGTGTTGTTGCAAAATTGTGATAGCCTGAAAAATCTTCCTTGGCACAGAAAAATATATAATTATGCTTTTGATAATTCAACACAGACTTTAAAGAAGAAATCTCAGGCAAACAAATAGCGGTAGGAGGTAAGCCTTTATTAAGATAAGTATTATAAGGCGACTCGGTTTGCAAGTGTTTATACATTACTCTCTTTATTGTGAAATCGCCAACTGCATATTTTACGGTAGGATCTGCTTGAAGAAGCATATCTTTCTTTAAACGATTGATGTAAACTCCCGCAATTGTTGGTTTTTCTTCGTTCTTATTTGTCTCCTCTTCTACAATTGAGGCTAAAACTACTACTTCGTGGCGTGTAAAACCTGTTTTTTCTAATTGATTGCTTTGATTTTCCCACCATTTATCAGCCTCTTTTTCCAAACGTTCTAAGAGTTTTTCGGCCGAAATGTTCCAATAAACCTCGTAAGTATTACAAACGATATTGTCAAAAAGGTTTTGTGAATTTTCTCTATTATCTATTGCAAGTAAAATATCGTTTTCGGAAAGCATTAGTTGATTGGCAATTTTTTTTGCAAAGTCTTGCTTTAACCTTACTTTGTTAATCACAAGTTTAACGGGGGTTTGCAATCCGTTTGCAAGTGTGCGAACTAAGTCTTTTTGAGTTGAGTTTGGCTCTATTATGTAGTGTCCCGATTTTACATTGTTTTCTAAATTTTTTACTTTGGAAAAAATTGAAAAAGCAGTCTCTTCTTTTTCTAAAACGCCGTTTTTTTCGAGTTTTTCTAAGACTTTTTCGTAGTTTTCCGAAGGATAGATATATAAACTTACGCTTTCGTTGTTTCTTACTTTCTTATTTAAAAGTGAAAAGCCACAAATGATTCCAATAATTAGAATTAAGGCTACTATTGATAAGATAATTATTGTTTGTTTCTTCATAGTTTTTAGAATATTTTTTGATAAATATTTACGTTTTTAAAGTTTCTATTCACTAAAATCCAGTCTTTTAGAGTTGCACTAAATTTATATCCGCATTTTTCAAAAAGTCTAATGCTTTTTTCGTTGTCTTGTGCAATGAAAGCGTAGATTTGATGAATATTATAGGTGTTTTTCATTAAGTTTTCAAGCAAAGAAATTGCTTTTTGTGCATATCCTTTTTGGCGTTCGCTTTTGCAAATAAATATTCCTATGCCTGCCTTTGAATCTTTGGCTTCATAGTCATATATGTCTATGCAACCTATGGTGTAAATAGCATTATTTCTTTCTACATCAATCATTAACCTCATTTGTTTTGCACTATAAAGACTTTCATTCTGAGAGTTAAGAACGTAATTCTCTAAGGCATATTTGGAAAAAGGTCGCATTGTGTTGCCAAATTCCCATAATTCTATGGCGTTTTCCCATTCGTAGAATAAATCTACATCAGATAATTCAACTGCTCTTAATTTCATAATGCAAAGTTAAGAAAATAATATTATCTTTGCATAAAAATATAAGTGATATGATAACTTTTTTAGTTGCCCTTGCTGTTTTAATAGCAGGATATTTCCTTTATGGAAAATTTATTGAAAAGGTCTTTCAACCAGATGAGAAAAGAATACCACCTTCCATTGCTCAAAGGGACGGAGTTGATTATATTCCGATGCCAACGTGGAAAATACTTATGATTCAGTTTCTAAATATTGCGGGATTAGGCCCAATATTCGGTGCAATTATGGGAGCAAAGTTCGGACCCGCCTCTTATCTTTGGATTGTCTTTGGAAGTATTTTTGCAGGTGCAGTTCACGATTATTTTTCAGGTATGCTTTCAATGCGAAATCAAGGAGCAAGCCTTCCAGAATTGATAGGAAAATATTTAGGCAATGGAGCAAAACAAACAATGAGAGTTTTTACGGTTTTGCTTATGGTTTTGGTGGGAGCAGTCTTTGTTTCGGGACCGGCAGGCTTGCTTGCAAAACTCACACCCGATGCATTAGATATTACTTTTTGGGCTATTGTTGTTTTCCTTTATTATATTCTTGCAACACTTTTGCCGGTTGATAAGATTATAGGAAAGATTTATCCAATTTTTGCAATAGCAATACTTTTTATGGCAATGGGAATGTTGGTGATGTTAATTATTAATAATCCTGTTTTGCCGGAAATCACAAGTTTTTCAAGCCTTAAAAACACCTCACCCGACAATAATCCAATTTTTCCAATGATGTTTGTCTCAATTGCTTGTGGTGCGATTTCTGGATTCCACGCTACGCAATCTCCAATGATGGCTCGTTGTTTAAAAACCGAGAAACATGGTCGCCCCGTCTTTTATGGTGCAATGATTATTGAGGGTATAGTCGCTCTTATATGGGCTGCGGTTGCAAGTGCTTTCTTTTATGAAAATGGAATGGAGGAAAACAACGCAGCAGTAATAGTTGATAGCGTTACAAAAGAGTGGTTGGGAGTTGCGGGAGCGTTTCTTGCACTTTTAGGTGTGATATTTGCACCAATTACATCGGGAGACACCGCTTTTCGTTCGGCTCGCTTGATTGTTGCCGACTTTTTAAAGATGGATCAAAAGAAAATTTCAAAACGATTATTGATTTCCATACCACTTTTCATAGCAAGTTTTCTTATATTACAAATAAACTTTGACATACTTTGGCGTTACTTTGCTTGGTGCAATCAAACCCTTGCCGTTTTCACACTTTGGGCAATCACAATCTACCTTACAAAAGAAAAACGCAACTACTTAATAACCCTAATCCCTGCTTTATTTATGACAATGGTGTGTGTAAGTTACATATTCATTGCACCAGAAGGACTAAGCCTAAATCCTACAATTTCTTACATAGTAGGAGGAGTTGCAACTATAATTTCTTTAATTCTTTACATTATTTGGAATAAAAATAGTAATTTTGCAAAAGATAGAATTAATTAAATAATAATATAAAACAATAACCGAAATGATTAAAAAATTAGACGAAATCATTGAAGCCGTAAAAGTAAAAGGCAAAAAAAGATTAGTAGCAGCGTATGCTAACGATTCTCACACAATAGGTGCAGCATCAATGGCTATGGACCTTGGAATAGTAGAAGCAACACTTGTTGGAGATATTGATACTATTAAAAAAGTTTGCGAAGAAGAAGGAATAGATGTAAACAAATTCAAATTAGTTCAAGAAGCTAATGAACAACTTGCAGCAAACAAAGCAGTAGAATTGATAAACGCAGGAGAAGGCGATATATTAATGAAAGGTCTTTGCTCAACAGACAAATACATGAGAGCAATTCTTAACAAAGAAAAAGGTTTAATGCCTGGTGGAAAACCAGTTCTTTCTCACGTAACAGTATTTGAAGTACCTACATACCACAAACTTCTTATCACATCTGACGTTGCAGTTATCCCTGCACCAGATTTCAAACAAAAAACAGCAATCACACAATATGTTATCAATACAGCAAAAACTCTTGGAATAGAAACACCAAAAGTTGCAATGATAGCACCAACAGAACAAATGTCAGTAGGAATTCCATCATGTGTTGATGCAGCTTTGATAGCAGCAATGGGAAATCGTGGACAAATAAAAGGAGCAATCATTGACGGACCATTGGCTTTGGACGTAGCAATCGACAAAGAAAGTGCACAAATCAAGAAATTGAAAGGCGAAGTAGCAGGAGATGCAGACTGTCTTGTATGGCCAAACATTGAATCAGGAAACGTATTCTACAAATCTTGCACAAAATTTGCAAAAGCAGAGCTTGCAGCAATGGTAGTAGGAGCAAAAGTTCCTTGTGTATTGTCTTCAAGAGGTGATAGCACAAAAACAAAAATGTATTCAATAGCATTAGCTGCATTATCTTGCAAATAAGAAAATGGAAAATTGGTCAAATGAATTGCCATTCGTAGCAATAACCGTTTGCGACAAAGATGGCAAAATATTAGATATGAACCAACGCAGTCAAATGACCTTTGCAAAAAGCGGAGGCAAAGACTTGATAGGAAAATCCTTATTTGACTGCCACCCACAACGTGCACAAGAAATGATAAAGCACCTTATGAACTCCGAAAACACTAATACATACACAATAGAGAAGGAGGGAGTAAAGAAATTGATTTATCAAACACCTTGGTATCAAGATGGGCAATTTGCAGGCTTAGTTGAAATGTCAATAGTCATACCAAACGACATTCCACACTATAAAAGATAAAACAAAAGCGGAGAAATCATCTCCGCTTTCTTTATATTCCAAAAACAAAACGCTCGTAAGTCAAAATAAAACTAAGACTTACGAGCGTTTTTATTTTCTTTAAATTTCTTAAAAGCAATTAAAGTTCATTGTTTTCAGTATAAAAATCTCCATCATAATAATCTAAAAAAACATTAGCCAAAACATTTTCTGCTGGTGTTAGTATTGCATTACATTCTAACCAAACATTCCTACTAGTTTTTCCTAAACCTACATGCTTGATAAGAACACTAGGGTCTTCTTCTTTTAGACCATACATTCTATATACCTTGCTAAGTTTTTTAAAAACAGCAGCCCCATTACGTATTGCTCTTTCCTTATCACTATGTGTTGCTATAAACCTAATATAATAAAAACTATTGTTTGAAAAATACACTATTACTTCTGTCCATGTAAAACCTCCAAAATTTAAGCCATAAAAACTAATTCCGTTTTCATGAAGTTTTCCACGAAAAACAAGTTCGTTAGTCTCACTATCTTTGGTTGGGAAAAGATTTTGTTTAGCAAAGGCTTCTATTACATCTTCCTTTGTTGCTCCAAAAGGAACTCCAAAAAACTCTCCTTGAATATTTTCATTGTAAACAATATCTTCTGGTTTTACACTTGTATCTTCTTGTTTTTCTTCTCGCAATCCTAAATGAATTAGGATTGAATTAAAAATTTCTTTTATGCCCATAATATTTAAATAATCAACGATCCCAATACAATACCTGCTATTACAAAAACAAAGAATCCAAGACAACCACTATTACTATTATGATTTACTGATATTCCTTGCCCTTCTTTTCTACAAGAATTGCAGATATAGAAATTTAGATTTGGATTCATACCATCCGTAAATTGACTTGGTGTACCTTTTATAGGAGAGCCACACATAGGACAACGACCATTATTTACAAGACCAATAGATTTTAGATAATTCATGGCATTAGCGTCATTAATTGCTCCCATAAAAAAATCACTAACATTACCAACTTCGTATGGAGCCACATTTTTCATAAATCTTCTCTCTACAGAACTATATCCATCTCCTTTAAATCCTGCTGCATTTAGTTCCTTAGCAATAGTTTCCATCCATTCTCTATAGGACATACTGTTTACTTCTTCTGCTGAATAAAATTTTTTCATATCTTTCTTTGGTTTAGAATAATTACTTTCTTGTTTTACTCTATTAATAGTGTGTAAAATTTGTTGTGTGGCAGGGTGGTTTTCTTCATCAACTGATTTCAATATTTCTAATGCTTCATTTAAATATTCTAATGCTTTGTCGGAGTTTCCTAATTTATCATAAACACATCCTATATAATTATAAGAAACTGCTACTTGGGACAAAAACACTTCGCCTCCCATTTTAAACATTACTAATGCTTTGTTAAGATATTCTAATGCTTTGTTGTAATTTCTTAATTCATAATAAGCAATTCCTATTTTACAATAAGGAGCAGCTGAATAGGGCGAATCTTTCTTATATAGTGTTTCTTTTATTCTTAGTTCTTCTTTAAAACATTCTAACGCTATATCGTAGTTTTTTCTATTTAAGTTTCTCAATCCATCTTCTGAATATTGTTTTGCTAAATCTAATAATACATCAACTATACTAACATCAGCATTAAATTCTTCCAGATTATCAAATGAAATAGCATCTTGTTCACTATCAGATACTGAGCGAGATACCTTATAATAATCAATACTATCAGGAGGAATAAACCATGGCTTTTCAAAATTATTAGAATAAAAGCCATTTA
Source organism: uncultured Bacteroidales bacterium (assembly GCA_937881815.1). GTDB lineage: Bacteria > Bacteroidota > Bacteroidia > Bacteroidales > P3 > Onthomorpha. The sequence continues at coordinate 58,196 of CALGEC010000050.1, read as the reverse complement.
AAACGTGTCCTGTATCTTGTTTGTACTTTTTTTTATTTTCTTCGTCCATAATATATTTTTTTTAATTTGATTTGCCCAAGTCCCAAAGGCGATTACTTAATTTCTTTCTTTGACTTATAGGCATAAAAAAACGTGGGACTTTTTTCTTATCTAAGTCTGAGGTCCTGAACTACCTAATCATTGGAATAAGAAAAGCCCACGATATTACTCGTGAGCGTTTTCCGCTTATCTATCCAATGATTTGTTTGAAATTGTTCAGGTTTCAGACTATCAAGTATAAGCAAAAACGCTTTTATGTCGTATTAAAAATTAATTCAGTCTAATTATCTTTCTTTTTCTATTACCATAGGCATAATTTTTCGTTATTATTCTTTTCAGAATACAAAATTAAAACAAATTTTTAAAAGCACAAAAAAACATTAAATGAACTCTTAATTTCATAACTCAAAATTTACAGACAAAAATCTTTATTTTGCAGAAATTTCATTTTGGGATTTTTGTGAAATTTCTTGCGAAAAATTGACGAAAATTGGGGTTAAATTTTCGTCAATTTGGTTTTTTTTACGAAAAGCTCGTTTAGAATTTTCTAAATCAGGGATAGAAATTTCTAAATCAAGGATAGAAAAAATTAAATCAAGGTTTTTTTGCATGAAAATCAATGAAAAAATTGAAAAAAACAGCGAAAAAATCGCAAAAATCAAAGACTTTTTTAGCGTTTTTAAGGCTTTAAAAAGTTAAGTGTTTGATTTTGTGATTTTTAGTTAAGGGCTTATATTTTAAAAAAATGCGTACGAATATTTTTTGTTTGAAAATATCGCACGCATTTGGGCTTAACTCTTGGAAAAACATTTTTATTTTCCTTTGCTTCCTTGTTTTGCTTCTCTTATCTTAAAGGCGAGAATCTTAAAGTAAAGCTATATGTTCCGGAACTTGGAACTTGATATTTTTCTATGGTTTGTGGGCCACAACTTCCATTGCCTAATCCTCTTTGAACATAGTCAAAATGTGCATAAACCTCTTCTCTTGCCTCTAATTCCCAAGGGTGTAGTTTTTCTTTGTTGAAATCTTTGTCGTCAAAGTGTAACATAGAAAATGCAATTGGTTGATTAGCTTCTATTTTCAAACCTTTTGTTGAACCTTTCTTGTAAAGGAAAATTTCTCTCATTTCTTGACGATTGCCACAGCTTTGAGGGTGAGCATAAGGTGTTAGCATATCGCTTACGGTTGTTGAATAACGTCCTACAAATGAGGCTTCTTTTCTGTCGTTGTAGTTTTCCCAAGGGCCTTTTGCGTAATAATCTATCTCTTCAAAGTCTTTTGAGAAAATCATTCCAAGACCTAATCTTCTTAATCCCTCAACAATTGGATTCATTGTTACTTTCATATCCACAATATTATTGGAATAAACGGTGTATTCAATAGTATAAGGACATTTTTCGCCTTTTGTTGTTACCTTTATTTCGGCTTTTGTCTTTTCTTTGTTTAGTTTTATTTCGCAAGTGCTTGCTAATTCGCCCGAAATGCTATCGCCGTGTTTGTCGTTTTCAATCCAACGATTATTATTGTAGTGAGGTGAGCCTTTTCTATCGCTAATTACTTCAAAGCCATCGTATTTCCAATAAAGGATTTCTCCGTTTTGTTTGTCAAAACTTATTTTAAACCCTTTGTTTTCAAGTGTTAATTGAGTTTTATCTTCTTGAACTAAAAACGCTTCTTTGCTTTCTTTAACCTCTTTTAAGCGATTTTCTATTTTATTGATAGCAAATTGCCATTGAGCCATAGCATAATCTTTCTCTGCCCAATGATTTGCTTCTTTTAATCTTAGTTGTAAATTGATAAAACTTTCTTTTTCTTGGTTTAATTCTACATTGTATGGTAGTTTTATCTTTGCTATTGTGTTTGGTTTTAAGGCTGGTAGTTTTGTTGTGCCTTTATAGATTTCGTATCCGTTTTCTATGATTTGAAAATCAATATAGAATTGGCTTAAATCAATGAAATCATATTTATTTGCTATGACTACTTGTTTTTTGTCTTTGTCAAATGAAAGAATTTTAACGTATTGATATACTTTTTTAACCTCTGCGAGTTTATCATTCCACTCTCTATCGGCTCTAATAATGCCATTGTTCATAAAATTGCCTTGATGAGGACCAGGATAATCATATCCTGCCGAATAATAAGGAAATCCATTCTTTACAAATTCGCCTTTCTTAATTGCTTGTGGGAAATAGATTGATTGATCTACCCAATCCCAAATGCAACCACCTATTGCGTTTTTTCCTTTTTCTATTTCGTCCCAATATTCTTTTAGATTTCCAATTGCATTACCCATTGCGTGAGCGTATTCACACATTATGTATGGCTGATTCAAACTATCGGATTTTGCAAAAGCCTTTACGGCATCAAGATGTGGGTACATTTCCGAATAAAAGTCGGTATAAGGAGTTTTTCCTCTTGTTGCACCCTCGTAATGTATAGGTCTTGTGTCCAAAGATGCCGTTGCGTTGTAGGTATGTAAGAAATTCTCTCCACCACCTGCTTCATTACCCAAAGACCAAAAGATAATACTTGGGTGATTTCTATCTCTAAGCACCATAGCCTTTGTTCTATCAACAAATTGTGCCCTCCAAGTGCTATCATTCGTTATTCCGCCTTTCTCTCCGTGCACTGCCCAATTCAAATGACACTCAACATCTGCTTCATTCATTACATACATTCCATAAAAGTCTGTCATCGCATACATTTTTGCTTGACGTGGATAATGGCTTGCACGAAGGGTATTAACATTTGCTTGTTTCATCAATTTAATGTCTTTAAGCATAGTGTTCACATCAATACTTCTTCCATACAAAGGGTGAGTATCTTGTGTGTTTACGCCTTTAAATAGCACTTGTTCGCCATTTATATAAACACAATTGTTGAATGTCTTTATATCTCTAAAACCATATTTTGTGCTAAACACCATTTCCTCATTGCCTTTCTTGTCTTTTTGACGAATAATCACCGTATAAAGATAAGGATTCTCACTATTCCAAAGCTCAACGTTGTCTAATAGATGATTAAGATTGATTTTAGTTTCTTTTTCCTTTAAAACTTCCTTTCTTTCTATTTTCCAAACCAATTGTTTCTTTGCATCAAGAAGTTCTATTTCAATAATCTTTTCTACTTTCTTACCCGTTGGGTTGTCAAGTGTTAATTCTATGTTGAAATTTCCTTTTTTGTAGCCTATGTTTGCATCAAGAGTGCTTGTAATGTAATGATTGCTAATGAAAACTTGCTCAACTGCAAACAAATATACATCTCTATGCAAACCGCTCATGTGGAACATATCTTGCCCTTCAAGATAAGAAGCATCGGTCCAACGAAAGACTTGAACATAAAGCTCATTAACGCCTTCTTTTAAATATTGCGTAAGTTCAAATTCAGCATCGTTATTGCTCGCCTGGCAATATCCTACTTTCTTTCCATTGCACCAAACATACGCACCACTATAAAATCCATCGAAGTGAAGGAATACTCTCTTTCCACTCCAATTCTTTGGAATAGAAAATGTTTTGTGATAAGTCCCAACGGGATTTTCTCCATACAATCCTTTGTATTGTTCTTTTACATCAATAAAAGGAGGGTTGTTTTCAAAAGGATAATCCACATTCACATATAAAGGCGAATCGTAACCAAGCATTTCCCAACAAGAAGGAACGTTTATGCTTTCCCATTTAAGATTTCCTTTTGTGAACATATCGTTTTCACTTGGTCTTTCATTAGCCGAAGGGGAGAAGTGAAAGTTCCATTTTCCATTAAGGCTTAAAACATCTGCTTTATTAGGAGCAATCCAAGGATAATTAAAGGTTTCATCTTGCAACATTGAAGTAGTGTTGCTATAAGGAAAGAATGTGGCACGAGGATTGCAACGATTGATTTGAAAAACCTCTTGATTTTCCCAATCATTCTTCTCTTGCGAAAAAGAAAAACAAGAAAAAAATAATGCTAATAAAATAAATAGAAACTGTTTCTTCATAAGAGTATGTATAATTGTTTGTTAATTCTTTAAATCTTCTTCGGTTATAACGAAATAGAGTGAATAAATATTTAGAGAATCATTAAGTAAGTGCCACTCTTTTTCGGAAAAGAAATTTTTATTTGTTGAATTGGTATTATAATTTCTGTGCCAAGTTATTTTGTGTATTGTATTGTTATTTTCTATCCTATAAACACTACAAGAATCTATATTATACAACACATCAGACCAATTATCAAAATTGATGATTTCTTCATTAAATACCATTTTTATTTCATTGAAAGGTATTGCTGTTAATGAAGATTTGTTATTGCTATAAATTTTAAAAAAAATATCTGATTCTGTATAGTTTAAAACATATAATCCAAGATTAGACTTGGAATTTTCACAACTTAAAAAGGTTAATGAAACTCCACAAACAAATAAAAAATAAAATAATGCTTTTTTTGCATTCATAATATTATTGATTTTTTGTAATTAAATCAGTTTCTGTAATCACAAATAAATATTGATCTTCTGGTTCATAAGGATCTGAAACTCTCGAAAACAATTTCCATTTATTTTCCATATAAAAACTTTTGTTAGTTAGGTTTGTGTCATCATTAGAATGCCAAGTCTTTATTTTTATAGTGTCATTATTTTCTATTTTATAAAGAGAGCAAGAATCAATTTCCGATAACACTTCTTTTAAATAAATAGGTGCATCAATATTTGCTTTTCCGAAAATTCTTTTTTGCTGTTTATGAGAAATAAAAGAATCGTTTACAACATAGGTTTGTATAATTATATCTGTATTTGTATCATTTAATATAAATAACCCAATATAATTTTCTATATAATCTTCTTTGCATGTAAAAAAAGAAAAAAGAATAGTGGAACAACAAAACAGTAAAACTCCTATTTTCTTCATAAATAAAGCACTTGTTTAAAAGAAAAGCCCAAACCAAGCTTTTGATTTGGGCTTTATACACTATTAACAAATATTATTTTCCGAATTTCTTAGATAGTTTGTCTAACATATCTATTGTCATTGTTTCAAGGTTGTATTTAGGATTAAATCCCCATTCTGCTCTTGCACAACTATCGTCCATCCAGTTAGGCCATGAATCAGCAATTTTTTGTCTTGTTTCGTCTAATTCATAAATCATTTTGAAATCTGGTTTATGTTTTCTGATTTCTGCATATATTTCTTCTGGGTCAAAGTGCATTGCTGTTACGTTGAAACTATTACGGTGAATCAATTTAGTAGGATCTGCTTCCATTATATTGATTGCAGCGTCTAATGCGTCAGGCATATACATCATATCAAGCATTGTGCCTTTTTTTAAAGGACAAGAGAATTGTTCTCCTTTAACTGCTGCATAGTAAATATCAACTGCATAGTCTGTTGTGCCACCTCCCGGAGGGCATACGTTAGAAATCAAGCCTGGGAAACGAACTGAACGTGCATCTACGCCAAAACGTTCAAAATAATAATCTCCTAATAACTCTCCTGTAACCTTTGTTACTCCATAAATAGTCTTTGGACGTTGAATTGTGTCTTGTGGAGTTCCGTTAAGTGGAGTTGTGTCGCCGAAAGCACCGATTGAAGAAGGTGTAAATAAAGCACATTTCTTTTCTCTTGCTATTTCTAAGCAGTTAATCAATGCTCCAATTCCTATATTCCAACCAAGCATAGGATTTTTTTCAGCAGTAGCAGAAAGAATAGCCACAAGGTTGTAGATAGTGTCTATTTGATATTTATCAACAATTGCTGCAATTTCTTCTGCCTTTGTTGCATCACAAGCAGCGATAGGACCGCTTTGTTGAATAGCCTCTGTTAGACGAGTAGGATTGATGTCTGTTGCAACAACATTGCTACCACCATAGATTTCTCTTAATCTCATTGTAAGCTCGCTGCCTATTTGACCGCCTGAGCCTAAAACCAATATTTTTTTCATCTTAATCGATATTTATATTCTTGTGCAAAAGTACTAAATAATCTTTAATCCAACAAATTTTGTTTGTTTAAGAAATAATATTATTTTTGCCAAGTGAAACAAAATCATATTTTATATTGTTATATATATAGAATTAACTAAAAAATAGGGTATATGAAAAAATTATTCTTAATCGTAGCAATGGCTTTCGTAACAAGCTTTGCATCTGCTCAAATCTCTTTTGAGCAATTTAATCAAATAAATTTCAAAGTAACTCCTCAACAATTAATAGAGCAATTATCAAATAAGGGCTTCGTTCAAAATAATTCGGGAGTAATAATAGGAAAGATTGATAACAAAGATGTTGAAATTACCTTCACTCTTTCGGGGCAAGGAACAATAAACAAAATGCAAGTAATAGAAACACAAACCTTAGAAGGAGATGCTTTTAATCAAAAAGTTAGAGAAATGAAGGAAAAAATTATCGAAAGTGGAAAAGATATCAATCTACAAAAAGATTCGCCACAAGGAGATAAACTAAGAATAATTCTAATTTATGAATAAAACAAAAGCCACTCAATTTTGAGTGGCTTTTTTAATGCTATTTAATAACTCCTAATTGTTTTCCAATCTTAGTGAATGCTGCGATACATCTATCAAGATGTTCTTTTTCGTGAGCAGCAGATACTTGAACACGGATTCTTGCTTGTCCTTTTGGAACAACAGGATAGTAGAAACCAGTTACGTAAATACCTTCTTTTTGTAATTCAGCAGCGAAATCTTGTGAAAGTTTTGCATCATAAAGCATAACTGCACAAATTGCAGATTGTGTTGGTTTTATATCAAAACCTGCTTTCTTCATTTCTGCAACAAAGTAATCTGTATTGTTGTGAAGTTTATCTTGAAGTTCGTTAGTTTTATCAATCAAATTAAACATCGCAACACCTGCTGCTGCAACCATAGGAGGAATTGAGTTAGAGAATAAATAAGGACGAGAACGTTGACGAAGCATTTCAATGATTTCTCTCTTACCTGTTGTAAATCCTCCAACAGCTCCACCAAATGCTTTTCCTAATGTACCTGTAAGAATTTCTATTTGTCCTCTTAAATTATATTGTTCAGTTGTTCCACGACCAGTTTTTCCAACAACACCAGCAGAGTGGCTTTCATCAACCATTACCATTGCATCATATTTTTGAGCAAGAGCGTAAATCTTATCCAATGGAGCAACATTACCGTCCATAGAGAATACACCATCTGTTACAATCAAACGGAAACGGCAATTTTGTGCATCTTGAAGTTGTTTTTCCAAGTCTTCCATATCTGCATTAGCATAACGGAAACGTTGAGCCTTGCAAAGACGAACACCATCTATGATAGAAGCGTGGTTTAAGGCATCTGAAATAATTGCATCTTCTGGTCCTAACAATGGTTCAAACACACCACCATTTGCATCAAAGCAAGCAGCATAAAGAATAGTGTCTTCTGTGCCAAAGAACTCAGAAATTTTTCTTTCCAATTCTTTATGTAAATCACCTGTTCCACAAATGAAACGAACAGAGCTCATTCCGTATCCTCTTTCGTCCAAAGCTTTCTTAGCAGCATTGATAAGAACAGGACTATCGGCTAAACCTAAATAGTTGTTAGCACAAAAGTTCAAAACATCACCTGCTTCTGCGGTTTTAATAGCAGCAGATTGAGGAGTAACAATTACTCTCTCATTTTTGTAAAGACCAGCGTCTTTTATTCCTTGTATTTCTTCTTGAAGAAATTTTTGAAAATTGTTGTACATATCTCTAAAATTTTTATTTATTTTTTTTCAACTATAACGAGTTGCAAAGATAATAAAAACAAAGAAAAAATAAATAAAAACAAAGAAATAATTTCTTAAAGCAAAGAAATAATTTACTAAAACAAAGAAAAAATAAAAGTTATTTTAACTCCAAGAATTCGAATCAAAATCGGGTACTAAATTGTTTTGAGAGGAAAGTTCTTGAAATAACCCTTGACTTAATCCTATTTCATAAAAATAATCGCAAACTTCTTGATATTCTTTTTCGTTTAAGTATTGGTTTAGATATTCTTGTTTATATTGTTCACAAGGAGTATATTGACTCATTAGCGATATATTTAAGTTAAATGATATATCACTTAGATTCCATAGGGCTTTTTTTGAGTTATTGATTTGTGTTGGTAGTATTAAATGTCTTACGATTACGCCTTTTTTCCCTTTTTGTCGATACATTTCTTGTATTGCTTTTAAGGCTATTTCGGGGTAATTTTCTGCTATTGATAATTCTTTTGCAAGTTGATTGTCGCTATATTTATAATCGGGCAAATAAACATCTACAAATTCTTCTAAATCTCTTAGTGTTTCAACTTTATCGTAAGCATTTGTATTGTAAATTATTTTTGGATAAATGCCTTGTGAATTTAGTGTGCGAATAATTGCTCGCATTAGCGGAATAGAATGGGTAGGAGATACAAATCCTATAACGTTTTCGCTTTCTTCTAAAACTTTCTTTATTTCTAAAATCAAGTCCTCAAAGCTATTATAAGAGTTTTTTGTTTCGTTTTTATTATTGCTTATTTGTTTGTTTTGACAATAGGTGCATTGTAAATTACAGTGCGAGAAAAATACATTGCAAATTCCTTTTTCGCCACTTAAAGAAGGTTCTTCGCCTTTATGATTGCATACAAGTGCTACATTTAGAGAAGCATCGGTTTGACAAAATCCTTTTTCGCCTTTTAATCTATTTACCTTGCAATTTCTTGGGCATAATTGACAAGAAGATAGTAAATTTAATTCGTAGTCGTCGTATGGTATATTTTGAAACATAATCAAATAATAATTTTCAACATGCAAAGGTAAATAAAAAAATAATAGTATCTTTGCAAGTATGGAACAAAATGTTGTTAAAAAACAAGTAAGGAGAATGAGTCAGGAGGAGGCTTTTAGATTAAATGGTAAGATTCCTCCACAAGCAATAGAAATAGAAGAGAGCGTATTAGGAGCTTTGTTACTCGATCAAAATGCTATCACTAATGCAATAGATATATTACGTGCGGAATATTTTTATGTAGAGTCTCATCAATTCATTTATTTCGCTATAAGCTCTTTATTTAGAGAGGGAAATCCAGTTGATTTACTCTCGGTTGCAGAACAATTAAAGAAAGATGGTAGATTTGAAGAAATAGGAGGTTTGAATAAGTTAGTCTCTCTTACTTCTCGCATTACTTCTGCTGCACATATTGAATATCATGTAAGAATTCTTTCTGAAAAATATATACAAAGAGAGTTGATAAGGGTTTCCACAGAGACATTAAAGGATTCTTATGATGACACACAAGATGTTTTAAATCTTTTAGATAGGACGGAAACTAAGTTTTTAGAAATTAACGATAGTAATTTTAAGAGTGATTTTCATTCTATGGATACCCTTTTGTTTAATACTTTAAGGGAGATTGAGGCAAATCAAAATTCCGCAGATGATAGCATGGGTATAGTTACGGGATTTAATGATTTAGATGCAAGAACAGGAGGATTTCAAAAAGGAACTTTACTTATTTTAGCAGCACGTCCTGCAATGGGAAAAACAGCCTTAGCATTGACAATGGCAAGGAATATGGCAGTGGATTTTAATAAGCCAGTAGCAATTTTTTCTCTTGAAATGACGGCCACAGAATTGATGTCACGTTTGATTGCAGCAGAAAGTGGGATAGATGCTAAGAAGTTTAAAGTTAAAGGAGAACTTCAAGATTGGGAAAAAGAACAATTACGTAGTAAAACCAATGCTCTTGCACACGCTCCAATGTATATTGATGATAATCCTGGCCTTACAATCTTCGAATTAAGAGCAAAGTGTAGAAGATTAAAGCAAAAGTATAATATTCAAATGGTTTTCATTGATTATTTGCAACTTATGTCGGCGGGAGATACTATGAAAAATGGAGGAAACCGTGAACAAGAAATTTCATATATTTCTCGTCAATTAAAAGCCTTAAGTAAGGAAATAGGAGTTCCTATTATGGCGCTTTCACAACTTTCAAGAGCGGTGGAAACAAGAGGTGGAAGTAAACGTCCTCAACTTTCCGATTTAAGAGAATCAGGAGCAATTGAGCAAGATGCCGATATGGTGATGTTTGTTTATCGTCCTTCGTATTATGGTATTGATGTAGAGAATGGAATGAGTACCGAAGGCTTAGCAAAACTAATTATAGCAAAGCATAGGAGCGGGGAACCAGGAGATGTTAATCTAAGATTTGTTGAAAGGTTTGTAAGATTTGAAAATATGTATGATTCCATACAAACACCTGAGGCAATGATTCTTAATTCTCAAATGAATAAGGAAATAAATACTACTTTAGAAAAAGATGAAACCATTCCATTCTAAGATAATAATAGTATTATTCTTTTTATTTTGTTTTTCCTTGTCACTTAGGGCCAATTACTTGGTTATTCCTATGGACGAAACGCAAAAAAATCATTTAAAATCATACGGTATCGCTTTTAAAGCCCTTACTTTGGAATATGAAGTAGATTGGATGTTGAATTATCAAGGAGGAGCTTTTACCTTACCATATTCAAAGGAGATTGAAAAACTTTGTAGATTAAAGGGCGTAAGTTATTATCTTATAACACCTTCTCAGTATTTGGCAGTTTTGGAAGAAATTGCGAATCCAAGCGTAAATCAAGATGTAGTAAAACTTCATAAAGCCCCCAAAATAGCAGTATATTCTCCTAAAAATAAATTACCTTGGGACGATGCGGTAACGCTTGTTTTGACATACGCCGAAATTCCTTATGATGTTGTTTATGATGAGGAAGTTATCAATGATGTATTGCCATTATATGATTGGTTGCATTTGCATCATGAAGATTTTACGGGACAATATGGTAAGTTTTGGGCATCTTATAGAAATAAAAAATGGTATCAAGACGATGTAGCCTTGCAAGAGCAAACTGCAAAACTCTTAGGTTTCAATAAAGTTTCTCAATTAAAACTTGCAGTAGCAAAGAAAATTAGAGATTTTGTAACAGGCGGAGGATTTATGTTTGCAATGTGTTCCGCACCCGATAGTTTTGATATAGCCTTAGCAGCAGAGGGCGTTGATATTTGTTCAGAAGCATTTGATTATGATGCTATGGATGCAAACGCACAAGAAAAACTTGATTTCTCTAAATGTTTTGCTTTTGAGAATTTTACAATTGTTACAGACCCTTACACATACGAGGTTTCAAATATTGATGTTCCTATAAGCCGTTCACGTCAAGTTAAAGAAAAAGATGACTTTTTTACTTTATTTGATTTCTCAGCAAAATGGGATTGGGTTCCTACAATGCTAACTCAAAACCATAGCAGAATTATTAAAGGATTTATGGGACAAACAACAGCGTTTATGAAACGTTTTTTAAAGAGTTCGGTCATTATACTTGGAGAAAACGCATCGTTAGAAGAAGCAAGATATATTCATGGTACTTACGGTAAAGGAACTTGGACTTATTTAGGAGGACACGATCCAGAGGATTATAGTCATTTTGTTGGAGATCCTGTAACGGAACTTGATTTACATCCAAATTCTTCAGGTTATCGTTTGATTCTAAACAATATTCTTTTCCCGGCAGCAAAGAAAGAAAAAAGAAAAACGTAGAAATAGTCAAAAAAAACAAAGAAAAATTCAGATAAAACAAAGAATTATTTTAGCGATTCTTTGTTTTATTTTTTTAATTCTTTGTTTTGGCACATAATTTAAATTATGTAAAGTAGAAAAAGTAAAGTCATAAAAAAAGGCTACCCTAAATTGAGTAGCCTAAACATGGAAAATTTCAAATAAAATCTAAATTATTGTTGTTTTAGTAAAGCATCAATTTCTTGGAATTCAGCTTTCATATTCAATAATGAATATATATTTCTTAAAGCTTTTAGAGTTTGGAAATCTTTTGGCTTAGTTTCTAAAACTTTTCTGTAATTAGGAATTGCTTTTCTGAAATAATCAAATGATTCGTTTTTCAATTTGTCGTATGCACCTGTCATATCATCTAATGGAACTTTGTCTGCTTCTTTCAATACATCAATTCCTTTATTGAAATATGTTGATGCTAATCCAAAATATGCATCTGTTTGTGCTGGATTAAGTGTTAATGATTTGTTGTAATACTCTTCTGCTTTTGCTATTTCGCTTGCATCACGGTAAATATCTCCTACAAAGTTGAATACTTCTGTTTTCTCTCCTAATGCTAATAGTGATTGAACTATTTTTTCAGCTTCTTCTTTTTGTCCTGCTTGTAAGTATGTGCTTCCTAATAAAGCTTTTAATTGTGCATTTTCTGGTAGATTTTTTACACCTCTTTTCAATACGTTTATAGCTTTATCAGTTTCTTTTGCTGCTTGATTTGCTGCGAATATTTTGATATAAACATCTGGTTTTTTGGTATTTTCTTTTACCAACTCTCTATAAAGTTCGTTTGCTTTGTCTGCGTTTTTCAAAACTTCGTAAGAAAGAGCCATAACGTATTTTGATTGTTCTAATGCTTCTTTATAGTTAGCTGCTTTTGATGCTTCTATTGCTTGTTCTGCATATTTGATAGCATCTTCATATTTTTCTGCATTGAAAGCGTTAACTGTTTCGTTTGAGAAGAAACTTGCAACTACGTTTAATGTTCCATTACATAATGAAATAAATTCGTTTGTTCCGTTTTTCTTTTCTATTTCTATTGCTTTCAATAGAGCTTTTTGAGATTTTGTAGCAATTTCTGTGATAGGTTCAGTGATTTTTTGTTTTTTCATTATTTTTTGATCATCTTTATTATCAGATTGAGAAATTTCTACTACTCTTGCATAAATTGCTCCTGCATAATACCAAGTTTTTGCTTCTAAACTTGTTTTTTCGTGAGCACAAGCCTCTTCAATATTAGTCATAGCGTTACGTAAACGATTGTTTTGCCAGTCTGCATAAGCACTTTGTACCTTCATTGTTTGGGCAGATGCTCCAAATGTTATGGCTAATAATGCCAAAAATAAGATTCTTTTTTTCATCATACGGTTATTTTTATTCGTTATCATTATTTATTATTTCTTCTGCTTCGTCTTCTTCTCTATTTATTTCAACGACAGAAGCTATTGAATCATTGTCTTTAATGTTAATTAATTTCACTCCTTGTGTTGCACGTCCTTGTTGACGAATGTCTGCAACGTGCATACGGATTGTAAGTCCTGAGCGATTCATTATCATCAAATCAAAATTATCATCAACTTGTTTTATAGCAACTAAGTCACCTGTCTTTTCGGTTATGCTAAGTGTCCTAATACCTTTTCCACCGCGGTTAGTGATTCTATATTCTTCCAATTTACTTCTTTTACCATAGCCGTGTTCCGATACAACAAGTATGTCGCTATCTTCTTTTGCAACAACCATTCCTATGACAAAGTCGTTTTCTTCCGAAATAGAAATAGCCTTCACTCCTGCTGCTGTTCTACCCATTGGTCTTACGGTGCTTTCGTTAAATCTTATACACTTACCACTGCGAGTTGCTATAAGGATTTCATCATTTCCGCTTGTAAGTTTTGCTTCTAATAATTCATCTCCTTCTTTTAATCCGAAAGCTAAAATACCTTTTTGTCTTGGACGAGAATATGCTTCAAGGGTTGTTTTCTTTATGTGTCCATATTTTGTACACATAATAATATTGTTGTTTTCTACATAATCCTTGTCGCGTAAATCTTTTGTGGTTACGTATGCTTTTATTCTATCATCGTCCTCTATGTTAAGAATGTTTTTAATCATTCTTCCCTTAGTAGTCTTTGTTCCCTCTGGAAGTTCAAACGCTCTTAACCAATAGCACTTTCCTTTTTCTGTAAAGAAGAGAACATAGTCGTGCATTGAAGCAATATAAATATGTTCTATAAAGTCCTCATCTCTAAGTGCTCCTCCTCTACTTCCTTTTCCTCCTCTATTTTGTACTTTGTACTCTGCAAGTGGTGTTCTCTTTATATAACCCATGTGAGATATAGAAACGACTACTTCTTCGTTCTTTATCATATCTTCAATGCGGAAATCAGCCGAAGAATATTCTATTGAAGAAAGACGTTCATCACCATATTTTTGACGAATTTCTAATAATTCATCTTTTATTACTTGCATCAATACACTTTCGTTTGAAAGGATTTCTCTACATCTGTTAATGAAAGCAAGAAGTTCGTTGTATTCGTCTTGTAGTTTTTGTCTTTCCAATCCGGCTAATTGTCTTAGTCGCATTTCTACAATAGCCGCCGATTGAATTTCAGTAAATCCAAATCTGTCTTGCATTTCCAATTTGGCTTGTGCAATAGTTTCGGAATTTCTTATTATGCTTATGATTTCATCTATAAAGTCCAAAGCTTTCAAAAGACCTTCTACAATGTGCATTCTTTCTTCTGCTTTGGCTAATTCAAATCTTGTTCTTCTTTCTACTACTTCGTGGCGATGATCTACGAAACATTCTATCATATCTTTTAGATTAAGAAGTTTCGGTTTACCTTTTACAAGTGCAATATTGTTGATTGAGAAAGATGTTTGCAGGTCTGAATATTGGTAAAGCTTGTTTAAAACAACGTTAGACATTGCATCGCGTTTTAGTTTGTAAACAATTCTTATACCATCTTTATTACTTTCGTCTTTTATTCTTGATATGCCCTCGATTTTCTTTTCTTCCACCAATGAGGCTTGGCGTTTTATCATATCAGATTTACACACTTGATAAGGCACTGATGTAACAACGATTTGTTCTGCATCGGAATGTTTATCTTGTTCAAAGTGTGCGTTTGCTCTTATCACGATATGTCCTCTTCCTGTATGGAATGCATCTCTTACTCCGTCATATCCATAGATTATACCTCCTGTTGGAAAATCTGGTGCTTTGATGTATTGCATCAACTCATCAATTGTGATTTCTTTGTTGTCAATATATGCAATTATTCCATCAATACACTCTGTTAAATTATGAGGAGCCATATTTGTTGCCATACCTACCGCAATACCATTTGTACCATTTATCATCAAATATGGTATTTTGTTTGGTAAAACCGTTGGTTCGTCTAAGCTATCGTCAAAGTTTTTTGTAAAATCTACCGTATCCTTGTTGATATCTGCTAACATTTCATCGGCAATCTTAGACATTCTTGCTTCGGTATAACGCATTGCTGCAGGCGGGTCAAGGTCTATTGAACCAAAGTTTCCTTGTCCGTCAATCATTGTGTATCTTAGAGACCATTTTTGAGCCATACGTACCATTGCCATATAGACTGAGCTATCTCCGTGAGGGTGATACTTACCTAAAACCTCTCCTACTATTCTTGCAGACTTTTTATGCTTACTGTTATAGGTCATTCCCATATCTCCCATCGCATATAAAATACGGCGATGTACAGGTTTCATTCCGTCTCTTGCATCTGGCAAGGCACGAGAAACGATAACGCTCATTGCATAGTCGATATAGGCTTGCTTCATTTGCGTTTCTATATTGACTCTCTGTATCTTTTCGTTTTCTAAGTTCATATAGTAAAATTCCTATTTTAATATCAATCTACAAAAGTACAAAAAAAAGAAAAAAAACAAAGAAAAATTTGAAAAAAACAAAGAAAAAATCGAAAAAATCAAAGAAAAATTTAACTAAAACAAAGAATTTTGCGTTTTGAATAAGATTGTATATTTTTGCAACTTGATTTAAATGAAATAAAATGGGATTATTTGAAACAAGAAAGCCAAGACGATTTGAGTATAAACCAAGATTTTACGATCCTAATAAGGAACAATTAGAGCAATTAAAGGCTAAGTATGGCGAAATTGAGGGAGAGTCCTATAAACGTAGGATTGATTTTAGAAGTGCTATGAAGGAAAAGAAGGAGGATAAGATTGGAAAACCTGCTTCTCTTCTTAGAGTATTTTTAATCGCTACTATAATTACCGGATTACTATATTTCCTACTCAATTACGTTGAAAAATGGCAATAGAGGTACTTAGTGAAATTGTTGCTAATCAGATTGCTGCTGGTGAGGTTGTGAATCGTCCTGCATCGGTAGTGAAAGAATTGTTGGAAAACTCTATTGATTCGGGTGCAGATGAGATTCTTTTGATTATAAAAGAGGCTGGAAGAACCCTTATTCAAGTTAAGGATAATGGTTGTGGAATGTCGAGAGAAGATGCTACGAAATGTTTTCTTCCTCACGCAACAAGCAAAATCAAATCAAGCGAAGACCTTTTAAATCTCACTACAATGGGTTTTAGAGGTGAGGCTTTATCTTCAATAGCCTCTATTTCACAAATAGAATTGCAAACAAGAAGAGAAGAAGATGAATTAGGAACAAAAGTAATCATTGAGGGAGGAATTGTAAAGGAAGTTAGTGAAGTTTCTTGCCCTAAGGGAACAAATATTTTTGTTAAGAACATATTTTTTAACACTCCTGCAAGAAGAAATTTCTTGAAAAGCGATAGCGTAGAGTTTTCTCACATAAACGAAGAGTTTATAAGAGTTGCCTTAGTCAATACTGAGGTTAGTTTTATTTTGTATCATAACGAGCAAATGCAATATCGCTTAGAACAAGGCAATCAAAAACGCAGAATAATAGATATTTTCGGCTCTAATCTTAAAGAAAAACTTTTGCCAATTGAAGAAAATATAGAGGTTGTTAAGGTTAAAGGATTTGTATGCAAAGCCGAGTTGTGTAAAAAGACCAAAAGCCAACAATATTTCTTTGTAAACGGAAGGTTTATGCGAAATAATTATTTTGCAAATGCAATAGAAAGAGCATACTCTAACTTAATTGCTGAAAAAACTTACCCAATATTTTTTATAGAATTGGAGGTAAATCCAAGAAATATTGATGTTAATATACACCCTACAAAAACCGAAATAAAATTTCTTGATGATAAAATAATATATGCTATACTTCATGCGGCGACAAAAAGAAGTATAGGACAATTTTCTCTTGTTAATGAATTAGATTTTACGGTTAAACCAATAGATATTCCACCTGTAAGTGCAAGTCCATCAATTCCAAAAGCACCTACTGTTAATTTTAATTCAAGTTTTAATCCCTTTGAAACAAAACCACAAATCAAAACATATAGTGAGGTAGAACAAATAGTGCTTCCTTTGAATCTAACGGAAACTCAAACTCCTAATAAAACACTTGTTTTTCAACTTGCAAACAAATATATAGTTAGTCAATCAAAGGATAGTTTTATGTTTGTGGATCAAAGTCGTGCTTCGGAAAAAATAATATATGAAAAACTCCTTCAAAACAACGAATCTGTGGTTGAATCACAACGTTTACTAACTCCATATCCTCATAATTTTTCTCCACAAGTTAATTGTCAAATTCCGGACTTCACTCCTATTTTGCGTCAATATGGAATAGAAATAGAGTATGATGCAAAAGAAAAACATTTTCTTATTCTTTCAAAACCTCTTTCCCAAAACATAGATGAATGTGTTGATTTTATAGAAGAATTGATTACCTCTCCCTATCAAGAAGAATATGTGGAGGAAAAACAAGAGGCAAAGGCAATGCGTTTATCTAAGAAATTAAAGATAAAATACGGCGAAAAACTATCGGATTATCAAATGCAAACTATTCTTTCGCAACTTTTTTGTCTTTCAAATTGTCAAATAACTGCCGATGGACAAAAAATTATTCATAAACTTACAATACAAGATATAGAAAATCAGTTTTAGAAAAGTAATAAAAAAATAACAAAACTATGTATCAACAATATTCACCACCAAAATTTAATATTCTTCCACCTGTTTGTAAGAATCTTTTAATAATTAACGTTATTGCTTTCCTTGCAACATACGTTTTTAGAATGCGAGGAATTGATTTAAGTGATATTTTTGGATTGCATTTCTTTGCTTCTGATAATCATTACTTTTGGCAATATATTACATACGCCTTTTTCCATGATAATTTCTCACATTTATTTTTTAATCTCTTTGCAGTATGGATGTTTGGCTATACATTGGAGAATATTTGGGGACAAAAAAGATTCATTATCTTTTGTTTAGTGTCTTGTCTTGGTGCAGCCTTGGCTCAACAGATAACTTACTATTTCATGTACTCTGATTTAGTAAATGGAGTTTATAGCGGAGTAAACATTGGCAATGGAATAACAATTTCAACTACCGAATTTTTAAATAATCTCAATACAATAGGTGCCTCAGGCGTTGTTTTTGGTTTGCTTGCTGCTTTTGGAGCGATGTTTCCTAATTCAACAATTTATTTATACTTTTTTATACCGCTAAAAACTAAATGGTTTGTAATCGGATATATTGTTTTAGAACTTATTAATGGTATTTCAACAACCTCTGATGGTGTTGCACACTTTGCACACTTAGGTGGAGCGGTTGCTGGCTTAATTTTGCTTTGGATTTGGAAAAAACAAAGGGACGAATATAGATTTTAGATGAGCGATAATAAAGAAAAAAAAGACCAATTTGTAATAGCGTATCTAAATAATTTAGATTATGCGTCCTCGTGTATTGAGCATGCTTTGCAGATTGCTAAAATATTAAATAAAGGTCTTATTTTAATTCATATTTACGATGAAACTCTAACCTCAATAGGCGTTGAAGAAGCGGAAATAAAGCTAAAAGAGTTAAATTCTAAAATATCTGATTCTCAACTTCATTCATATATTTCGTTAAAGGGTAATTCTAAAGAAATAATTGGTAAATTAGGACAATTACTCAATGCAGTTGTATTGGTAACTTCTTGTAATCCTAATGAAAAGCAAAAGAATAGAGCGGACAATCCTTCTGTCCTTTTGAAAAATATGGAGAACTCACGAACTGCTTATTTGATTTGCAATCAAAAACAAAGTGTTGTAGATTATCAAAATGTGCTTTTGACTCTTAATAATGCAAGAGAAAGTAAGGAAAAAACGTTGTGGGCTTCCTATTTTGCGAGATTTTTTGGTAGTGAAATCACTTTGTTTTACCATACCTACAAAGATGCTTTTTATCAAAAACAATTGAATCTTAATCTCGCTTTTGCAAGAAAAATGTTGGGACAATTTAATATTATTCCTTCAAATCACAAGAGTGAAGACAGGAAAACTCTTCTTGATTTACAAGCGTTGGATTATGCAGAGAAAGAAAACTATGGCGTTGTTATTTGTCAAACAACAAAAGATAAAAGTTTCTTTGATATGATTAAAGGATTGGAAGAAGTAAAGGTGCTTAAAAACCTAAAAAACAAGCCAATATTATTTCTTAATCCAAGAGATGATTTATTTGTTTTATGTGAATAGATTATGTTGTATTTAATTATTTTTTTAATTCTTATTTATCTTGTTTTTCGTGTTTTGACAAGAGTCGTAATACCACGTTACACTTTAAGAAGTATAAGAAAATATCAAGAGAGGTTTAAAAAAGAGAATCCTCATATATTTGAAAAAAAAGACGAGCAGAAGTAATTCTCTCGTCTTTTTTTATTTTAGATTTATATCCATTTGACAAGTGGTAATTCCATACGGTTTTGCATAAGCGGGTGTTTAGGATAAATCCTAAAAGCAAAGTTATGTACCCCTGCCCTACTTGTTTTGATTTTTATTTCATAGTCTGCTTGTTTGTTTGAGAAAGAAACCAATTCAAAAGGTGTAATAAGAGTGTAATCGTTTATTTGATTGTTTTCTTTATCTGCAATAATCATTTCAACGCCTATGTGTTCCGATGATATTTCTCCAAGTAATAAACTAATTTTTGCGATAAAAAAGTCATTTAATTCAATGTTGGAGTTTTTTATATCAGGAAGTTGTAAATCAATTAGTTCAATACTATTCCATAAATGAGTGATTTGGCTTTTCCAATCAGCGTATTGTTTTGCTAAATGAGCATTTTGTTCGTTTAATTGAGCGAATCGTTTAAACATCTCATTGTAAAATTTAGAGTAGTAATCGTCTAATTGTCGTTTCATTGTGAAATGTGGTGCGATAAGAGCGATTGTATGTTTTATTTTCTCAATCCATTTTACTCTAATGCCCTTTTCGTCTTTGTGATTATAGGACGGAATGATTTCATTCTCAAATATATTGTAAATCATCTCTGCATCCAAGGCGTTTTGGTATTCATTGGATTCGTAAGTCTTTTCTTCGGGTAATGCCCACCCTGCTTCCTTTACATATCCCTCTGCCCACCATCCATCTAATACAGAAAAATTAACCACACCGTTCATTACAGCTTTTTCTCCGCTTGTTCCCGATGCTTCCAAAGGGCGTGTCGGCATATTTAACCAAAGATCTACTCCACGAATCAAATGTTTTGCCATATACATATCATAGTTTTCTAAGAATATTATCTTGCCTACGAATTCAGGCATCTTAGAAATTTCTATTATACGTTTGATTAAGCCTTGTCCTGCACCATCTTGCGGGTGTGCTTTTCCTGCAAAAATAAATACAACTCCAGAATCTACAATTTGTTTTAAACGTTCAAGATTTGTAAATAATAAATTCGCTCTTTTATATGTAGCAAACCTTCTTGCAAAGCCTACTATAAGCTTATCTTCTGAGAGTTCGGCAACTGTTTGGAAATAAAGTTGGGGATTTTCTGCTCTTTTTGTGAAATCTTTTTGCAAACGCTTTTTTACAAATTCGATAAGAGTTTTCTTTTCGTTATAGTGTGTGTTCCAAATCAAAGAATCATCTACCTCATATATCTTTTCCCAACCTTCTTTATAAAGTTCTAACCAAGCCTTTGACGCCCAAGTTGAATGATGTACTCCATTTGTAACATAATCTATGTGTAATTCTCTTGGGAAATAGCCTTTGTAAAGATAAGAAAACATATCTCGGCTTACTCTTGCGTGAATTTTGCTAACTCCATTTACGTATTGAGAAAAGTTCATCGCTAAAACGCTCATTGAAAACTTAGAATCTTTTTCTTCTCCTTGTTTTCCCAGAGCGAAAAATTCGTCCCAATTCAAATTTAGTTGGTCTGCAAAATGTCCTAAATAGGTTCGCATCAATTCTTGCGAGAATGCATCGTGTCCGGCAGGCACAGGTGTGTGTGTTGTAAATAATGTGCTACTTCTAACTAACTCTTGTGCTTGCTTAAATGAATAAGAATTTTTTTGAAGATAGGTTCTCATTCTTTCAAGGCTTGAAAAAGCAGAGTGTCCTTCGTTGTTGTGATATAAAACAACAGGAAGTTTTAATTCTTCTACTAATCTAACTCCTCCTATTCCTAAAAGAATTTCTTGTTTCAAACGATTCTCCCAATCTCCTCCATAAAGTTGATTGCTAATTGCTCTATCCTCAGGATTATTCTCCTCGATATCGGTGTCAAGTAAATAAAGCGGAACTCGTCCTACATCACAACGCCATATTTTTGCATAAATACTACGTCCGGGGAATGATAAAGTGATTTTTCTCCATAATCCATTCTCGTCTTTTTCCGCTTGCAAAGGTAAATGCGTGAATTTTTGAGGATATTGTGCCGATATTTGATAGCCTTCCTTAGTTATTTGTTGTGTAAAGTAACCATTTCTATAAAGCAATCCAATACCTATCATATTTTTATTTGAGTCGCTTGCTTGTTTTAGGTAGTCTCCTGCTAACATTCCCAAGCCGCCACTAAATATCTTTAATGTATCGTGCAATCCAAACTCCATACTCAAATACGCAATCATATCTCCTTCTTTGTTTTCTGCTTCTTGCATATAGGAGTTAAAGAGTTGCTCTACTTTATTTATCTTTTCTAAAAACGTTTCATCGTTTAAAAGATTTTCTATTTCTTCTTGCGAAAGCGATTCTAAAAGATGAATTGGCGAACGTTCATATTTTAAGAATTTTTCTTTGTCTATGTATTCAAATAGTTCGTATGCCTCATTGTTCCAAGTCCACCAAAGATTTTTACTTAATGTTTGGAGAAATTCTAACTTTGAAGGCATTTTTTGTTTTACGAATATCTTTTTCCAATTAGGTGATTCGCCCCAATTTATTTTATTGTTAAATTCTTCACAACAAGCTTGCTTATGACTATATTGTTCTTTTCTAAAATCTGCTTTTGAAATAGCCCTATCATACGCATCAAAATAATTTTTTATAAGCTTTTCCCAAACTACACTCGAAGAAAGTTGCATCGCTTTTGCTTTTATGTTTTTATTTTCTTCTTTGTTGTTTTTCAAAAACTCTTCTATTGTATTTTTAATCTTATTTATAACCTCTTGACTATTGTTATCTGTGCGTTCAATGACTGTGAGAGCTTTGTCAATGTCATATTTTCCGTTGTTCATCCAACGTCCAAAACCGGCTAAACTTGTAGTTATACTTGCGACTCCAAAAGCAAGACTTTCCATAGGTGTATATCCCCAAGGTTCATAATAAGATGGAAAAACAGATAAGTCAAACCCCGTTAGGAAATCAAAGTATGGAATATTAACAAGACCATCTTGTCCGTCTAAATAAGAAGGTATAAAGATGATTTTTACTTTATCGGTTTGCAAGTTATTAAGCTCGTTTGCCTTTATCTCATTTAATATAGGATCTTTTTGCTTATCTACATTGTAAGCAGGAACGGCTATAACGGCTACAACTTCTCTTTCTATGTTTGATTTATTTAATTCTCCTAATGCTTTAATAAAAATATCAATTCCTTTGTTTTGAAATTCATAACGTCCTGAATTGATAATTAAAAAGGCATCTTGTGAGATTTTTGTAGATGTGAGTTTTTCTGCTACTGAGATTATTTTTTTGCGTGAAGCATTTGATATTTCTTCGTATGCTTCTGCTTTTGGAACAAAGTCGTTTTCAAATCCGTTTGGTGTGATTACATCGGCAGATTTCTTGAAAAATTGTTTGCATTCAGCGTTTGTGATTTCGCTTACAGTGGTAAATACATCGGAATTTAAGGCCGAGAGTTTTTCCATAGAGTATTTGGCTCTTAAATTAAATTGATTGGCAATGTTTTCACCCTCATAGTATTGTAAAGAACCATATAAAGACATATTATTGCCTGCTAAACAACGCCCTAATACGCTTGCGTGTGTTGTAAAGGCGGTTGCGATTTGTGGACAATGTTTTTTTAAATACAAAATGCCACTCCCTGTCATCCATTCGTGGAATTGTGCTACTATCTTGTCGTTTGCAGAGACATAGAATTCATAAAAATTCTCTATTACCTTTGCAGAGGCGTATCCAAATAAACAAGGTTCAATGTAATCCCAACTTCCTGTTATACTATCTAAACCATAGTCTTGCCAAAAACTTGAAAATATTTCGTCTTTTTGTGAAAAATATTGCGAAAAATCAACTAAAACTACTATTGGTTCTCCTATTATTTTCCATCTTCCTATTCTAATTCTTAATCCTTTTGATTGTGCGTACAATCTCCAAGAATTGAATAGGTTATTGTTTTCTTCAAATTCAATGTTTTCGGTTTTGTCTTTGCAAATCTCTGGTCCAATTAGTATCAACTCTCCTTTTATTCTTTCTTTTAAGGTTTTTGCTTTGGTTGATACTACTGTGTGTATTCCACCTACTTTATTGCAAACTTCCCAACTTGTTTCAAATAAATAATCTATATTATTCATCTTATTATTGTAGGTTCAACATTCTTGTTCTTGCTTTTTCAAAGCCGCTTTTTAATTCTGCAAATATTTCTTCTACGCTTTTGATTTCGTTTATCATACTTGCTACTTGTCCTATCTCCAATTCTCCTTCTATTAAGTCGCCTTCAAACATTCCTATCTTACTTCTACCCTTTCCTATAAGCTCTAAGAGTTCTTCTTTGCTTGCTCCTCGATTCTCTGCTTGCAATACTGCATCGTAAAAGCCTCCTTTTAATAATCTTGTAGGAGAAAGTTTTCTGAAAAACAACATTGTGTCACCTTCTTTTGAGTTTACAACAGCGTTTTTAAAGTTTTTGTGTGCTGAGGATTCTTTACTGATTGCAAATGCTGAGCCTATTTGTACTCCTTCTGCTCCCAAAGAAAGCATTGCATAGATTTGTTCTCCGCTTACAATACCTCCCGCTGCTATTACGGGAATTTCTACTGCTTTTACTATTTGTTGTACCAATACAAGTGTGGAAGTTTCTTCTTTTCCATTGTGTCCGCCTGCTTCAAAGCCCTCTGCAACTATTGCATCGCAACCTGCGGCTTGTGCTTTTAATGCAAATTTTTCATTAGCCACTACATGTACAACTTTTATTCCATTTTCCTTTAAACGTTGTGTGTGAAGAGCAGGATTTCCTGCAGAGGTAAATACCACAGGCACTTTTTCCTCTATTACTTTCTCTATATGTTCTCCACTCATAGGGTTCATTAAAGGAATATTTACTCCAAAAGGCTTATTTGTTGCTTGTTTTGTTTTTCTTATGTGTTCAACTAAAACCTCAGGTGTCATAGAGCCTGCTCCCAAAAGCCCTAAGCCTCCTTGATTGCTTACTGCTGAAGCAAGTTCCCAGCCACTACACCAAACCATTCCTCCTGATATTATAGGAAATTCTATAGAAAATAATTCTTTTAATCTTGTGTTCATATTTTTTCTTTGTTTTTTTTAAATTTTTCTTTGCCTTTTTGAATTATTTCTTTGTTTTATTAAATTATTTCAAAGAGTTATTTTTTCTGCAAAAATAAAACAATTCTTTATATCAATAGTTCAAAAAAATACAAAAAACTTTGTGTGTATTATTTTTATTTGTAATTTTGGACTTTCAATTAGAAAAGTAACTTAAATACAGAAAAAAGAATATGAAAAAAACATCTATTTTTTTAGCGTTTGCTATTTTATTCTCAATCAGTTTGTTTGCTCAACAAGGAGGAGATTGGAGAACAGGTAAATGGCATAGAAACTTTCCAGAACATTTATTAACTTTACATGTTTCATCAACCCAAACAGCAACTCAACAAAGCATTACAAATCCTTGGAGTGTTGGTGTAAATGTTGGTTATGAAAATAGAATAAGACCCTATAATAAGAAAAATGTAGTTTCACTTGGTTGGGGCGTTCATTCAGGTGTTCAATTATATCCTGGCTTGAATATCAAACATAATGCAACTGGCTCAAATGAAGAGGTGAAATTTGGAAGTTATAGAACTTATGCCTACGTTCCTTTAATGGCAAGTGCTTCTATGTATATAACTACTCGTCCAACAGCAAGCTTTTTCTTACAATTAGCAGCAGGAGGAAATATGTTATTAGGACAAAGAGATTTTGCTCATGGAGAAGATTTAATTTATGTACAAAAAGATCCTGCTAATTCAGTGAAACTTTCACATTTTATACCAACTGCAAGATTCCTTGTAGGATTTATGACTGAGATTGCACCTAATCTTCGTTTTAGAGGAAGTTTTGGAGTTCAATATGAAATGGGATATACTGATGAATATGCTGGATATTATTTGAATGGAGGATATATTGAAAAAGAAAATATATTTTCAAATGACCCAACATTTAGTACGGTTATTGAATTAGGTTTGGCATTTTCTCTTTAATAAAATGTTATGCACCTATTTTATACACCGGAATTCGAACTCAATGAAGGAGAATATTATTCTTTAAATAAAGAAGAATCTACTCATTGCATTAAAGTTTTAAGACTTAGAGAAAAAGATACAATCTGCCTTACCAATGGTTTAGGCAGATTTGTTTTTGCAGAGATTAGTGATGCTAATCCAAAAAATTGCAGTTTTTTTGTAAAGGAAGTAAAAGACAACTATGGTAAACGAGATTTTAAAGTTCATATAGCCATTGCTCCAACAAAAAATATGAATAGAATGGAATGGTTTTTGGAGAAAGCAGTGGAAATGGGTGTAGATAAAATATCGTTTTTCATAGGAGAGCATAGCGAGAGAACGTCTATAAAAAAAGAAAGATTAGAGAAAATAATGGTTTCTGCAATCAAACAATCTCTAAAAGCATATATGCCAGAATTGAATGAGAGCGCAGATTACAAAGAATTGATTAAATCTAACGAAACAAAGAAATTTATTGCTTATTGTAAGCCCGAGGGAAGAACAAGTATAAAAGAATCGTACGAAAAAGGAGAAGATGTGTTGATTTTGATAGGTCCGGAGGGCGATTTTTCAGAAAAAGAAGTGGAATTAGCACTTAATAATGGTTTTCAAGCAATAACATTAGGCGAAAGTCGTTTAAGAACAGAAACTGCTGCACTTTTTGCATTGCAAAGCATACATTTTGTAAATATGTAAGTAATGAAAAAAAAACTATTATATATATTTATTAGTTTATTTTTATTAAATAATTCTTACTCTCAAACCTCTATTGCATTATTAAAGTACAATGGTGGTGGAGATTGGTATGCGAATCCTACATCTCTTACAAATCTTATAAAGTTTTGCAATGAGAATCTAAAAACTAACTTAACCGAAAAATATCCTACAGTAGAGGTTGGAAGCAATGAAATTTTCCTCTATCCTATTTTGCATATGACAGGACATGGAAATGTTGTTTTTTCTTCACAAGAGGCAGAAAACTTAAGAAATTATTTATTAGCGGGGGGATTTTTGCATATTGATGATAATTATGGAATGGATAAATATATAAGAGAGGAAATGTTGAAAGTTTTTCCCGATTTACAATGGGTAGAACTTCCTTTTACCCACCCTATTTATCATCAAAAATATGATTTTCCTAATGGGTTGCCAAAAATTCATGAACACGATAATAAAACTCCGCAAGGACTTGGATTGTTTTATGAAAATAGATTGATATGTTTTTATTCTTTTGAGTGTGATTTAGGAGATGGTTGGGAAGATGAAGATGTTCATAATGACCCTTATGAGAATAGATTAAAGGCATTGAAGATGGGTGCAAATATTGTTCAATTTGTATTTATGCAATAAAATATATAATAATATGGGAATAAATTTCACGGAAATATTAACAGCATTTATGGTGTTGTTTGCAGTAATAGATATTACAGGTTCTGTTCCTGTGATAATAGATTTGAGAAGTAAATCAAAAAAAGTACATGCCGAAAAAGCAGCTATTATATCTTTCTTTCTAATGCTTATTTTCCTGTTTGTAGGAGAAGCATTGTTGAAATTTTTTCACGTAGATGTACATTCTTTTGCTATTGCGGGTGCAATAATTCTTATTGCTATTGCAATAGAGATGACATTTAATGTGGAATTGTTTAAAAATGAAGGACCGACAGAAAATTCTACAATAGTACCTTTGGTCTTTCCGTTGATAGCAGGAGCAGGTTCTTTGACCACAGTGCTATCTCTTAGAGCTGAATGTGAAATAATTAACATAATTATAGCGATTGCTTTAAATATGTTGTTTGTTTGGTTTGTTATAAAAAAGGTAAATTGGGTTGAAAAGGTACTTGGAAAAGGTGGAATATACATTTTAAGAAAATTTTTTGGAGTTATTTTATTGGCGATGAGTGTTAAACTTATTATATCTAATTTAATTCCGTTAATTTCGTAACAAAATATACTAATTATATGCAACGTAAGTGGACAGAAAACGCACAAAAAGTTATTGAAAATGCGAGAGGAGAAGCAATAAGACTAAGATGTCAAAATATAGAATCAGAACATCTTCTACTCTCTATGCTACGAATACCTAAATGTAGTGCAACAGAACTAATAAATGCAAGATGTAAAGATATTGAACAACTAAAAAAAGACTTAGAAATATCGGTTTCACAATTTAGTATTGAACAAGATTTATACGAAGAAAGTGATGAAATTTCATTTTCAGAAGAATGTGATATTGTCATTAAAGCTGCTAATATTGGAGCTATAAAAATGGGTAATAATTATGTTAATACCTTTCATTTATTATCAGGATTCTTTTTTAAAGCAGGTAATAGAACAGCCGAAATCCTAAAAAAGCACAACATAAATAATCTAAAAAATTTTGATAAATCTAATAATGGTAGCATAACAATACAAGTAACAACAAGCGGAAATCTTGCTGATGTTATTCCTAATATAAGAGATATAGAGGATTCTTTTTCTAACTCAATGTTTGCAGACGATGATGCACGTATGGGCCAGATTAAAAAATTAAAGGATTTTCTAACAGAGGAAGAAGAGGCTATTAACGAAACACCATTTTTAAATAATTTTGGAAAAAACCTTACAGAAGCAGCTAAAAACAAAGTTTTAGACCCTGTTGTTGGCCGTGAAAAAGAAATAGATCGTATTTGTCAAATATTAAGTCGCAGAAAGAAAAATAATCCTATTCTAATTGGAGAACCAGGTGTTGGAAAAAGTAGTATAGCCGAAGGATTGGCAATCAAAATAGCAAGTGGTGAAGTACCATACACTCTTTCAAACAAAACAATCTATACTTTGGATTTAGCCCTTGTTGTAGCGGGAACAAAATACAGAGGACAATTTGAAGAAAGAATAAAAGGACTGATTGCAGAATTAGAAAAAAACAGAAACATAATACTATTTATAGATGAAATTCACACAATAGCAGGAGCAGGTAATTCCGAAGGAGGTTTAGATGCCTCAAATATATTCAAACCTGCCTTAGCAAGAGGAGAAATACAATGTATAGGAGCTACAACTCTTGAAGAATATCGTAAACACATAGAATCTGATGGTGCATTGGAAAGAAGATTTCAAAAAATCTTTATTGAACCAACCACAGAACAAGAAGCATTGCATATTCTAAGAAACATAAAACATAAATACGAAGAATATCATAAGGTCAAATACACAGATAAAGCCTTAGAGGCTTGTGTTGGACTATCGCAACGTTATATTACAGATAGATTATTACCAGATAAAGCAATAGATGTAATGGATGAAACAGGTGCAGCGAAACACGTTAAATCCATTAAAATATCCGATAAATTACTCGAAATAAAAAACAAAATAAAACAAGCGAAAAAAGAATTATTGGAGTATTCAGAGCAAAGAGCCTTTGAAAAACGAAGTCAAATACTTAAACTAATAGATGTTTTAGAACAAGAATACAAAACAGAGGAAAGTGTTTGGCAAAAGAATATGCTTGAAAATCCTATTGAGATAACGGAAGAAGATATTGCAAAAACAATTTCTTTGATCAGTGGAGTAAGTGTAGAGAAGGTAAATAAGAATGAAACCGAGAAACTACTGATGATGGAAAGTAAGTTAAAATCTATCGTTATCGGACAAGAAAAAGCTGTAGAGCAAGTTTCAAAATCAATTAAGAGAGCAAGAGTTGGATTAAAAGATCCGTATAGACCAATAAGTTCTTTTATGTTTGTGGGACCAACAGGAGTAGGAAAAACACTATTAGCCAAAGAAATGGCAAAATATCTATTTGATTCCGAAGATAATTTTATACGAATAGATATGAGCGAATATATGGAGAAATATAGTGTTTCTAAACTAATAGGTTCTCCTCCAGGGTATGTAGGCTATGAACAAGCAGGACAATTGACCGAAAAGGTAAGACATCACCCCTATTCTATTGTTTTGTTTGACGAAATAGAAAAAGCACACGAAGACGTATATAACCTTTTGTTACAAATACTCGATGAAGGACAATTAACCGACTCGGCAGGAAGAAAAATAGACTTTAAAAACACTGTTATCATAATGACCTCAAACGTTGGTAGCAGAAAATTAAAAGACTTTGGAACAGGGGTAGGTTTTTCTACTAATGCTGTTATGGAAAATCAAACTACTGCAGAACAAAACATAATTGATAAAGATTTAAAGCAAACTTTCTCACCAGAGTTTTTGAATAGAATAGATGAAATGATATATTTCAATTCATTGACAAATAAAGAATTGATTCAAATAATAGATTTAGAAATCAATAAATTGAAAAAGAGAACAGATGCACTATCTTTAAACTTAGATGTAAAACAAGCTGTAAAAGAATACATAATTTCTACCATTGCAGAACAACATTATGGAGCAAGACCTATAAGAAGAGCTATTCAAAACCTAATAGAAGATAAATTATCAGATATATTGCTTAGTAACCAAGAGAAAGACAAGAAAAAAATAATAGTTTCTCTAAACAAAGAAAAACAAATAGAAATCAAACTAAAATAACATATCAAAGTAGTGAAAAAAATAAAACACTTTTTTGAAGATTTTGGAGGCTATCTTTTGCTAATGAAGGAAGTATTTCGTTGGCCACAGAATATGCATATATTCAAAAGGAAATTGATGTTTGAAATACAAACATTAGGAATAGACTCTATTCTTATCGTTCTTTTAGTTTCAGTCTTTGTTGGAGCCGCTGTTGTTATTCAATTACTAATTAACTTAGAAAACCCTATCTATCCCGATTGGATTTATGGATATGCCTCTCGTAAAACAATGATGTTAGAGTTCTCTCCTACTATTATCTCATTGATACTTGCAGGAAAATGTGCCTCAAAAATAGCCTCAGAATTAGGAACACAAAAAATAACAGAACAAATAGACGCCTTAGAAGTTATGGGCGTTAATACACCATCATACCTCATACTACCAAAAATAATAGCCTGTATGATAACATTCCCATTGCTTATTATAATGAGTATATTTGTTTCAATCTTGGGCGGAGCAGTTGGAGCCTTATCAGTAGGAACACTTTCAATGGCAGCATACGTTGATGGATTGCGATTAGAATACACAAATATGGATTTAATCTTTGCCATAGTCAAAGTATTTGTTTATTCAATTATTATTTCCACTATTGCCTCCTATAGAGGCTACACCATAAAAGGTGGTTCAGTAGAGGTAGGAATCCAATCCACAAAAGCAGTAGTTCAAAGTAGTATAGTAATTATGATATTTGATTTAATAATTACAAATCTCTTTATGTAAAAACATTCATAATATGATAAGAGTAGAAAATGTATCTAAATACTTTGGCGAAAAGCAAGTACTAAAAAATATAAATACCGAGTTTGAAACAGGTAAATGCAATCTTATTATAGGAAAAAGTGGAAGTGGGAAAACAGTTTTAATGAAATGTCTTGTGTCACTTTACACACCAGACGAGGGATATATACATTTTGACGACAGAGTATTAAGGCATTTAAATAAAAAAGAAAAAGTAAATCTTAGAAAAGACATTGGAATGCTTTTTCAAGGCGGAGCATTATTTGACTCTATGAATATTGAAGAAAATGTTATGTTTCCGATAAGAATGTTTCAACTCTCCGACTACAAAACAATGAAAAAGCGAGTTGATTTTTGCTTAGAAAGAGTAAATCTTAAAGGAATAAACAACTACTACCCCTCTCAAATCAGTGGAGGAATGCAAAAACGTGTAGCAATAGCAAGAGCAATAGCCACACAGCCTAAATATCTTTTTTGCGATGAACCAAACTCAGGCTTAGACCCACAAACATCAATAGTAATAGACCAATTGATAAAGGAAATCACTCACGAATACAATATAACCACCGTAGTAAATACACATGATATGAATTCGGTTATGGAAATAGGTGAAAACATAAACTATATACATCAAGGACAGCTATGGTGGAAAGGAAACAACGAAAATGTTCTTAATACAAATAATCAAGAATTAAATGACTTTATCTTCTGTTCTGCATTAACCAAACGATTAAAACAATGAATTCAATAAAAAAAAATAAAGCAATAATGATTTCAAAACGAGCCTTTCAAGTGCTTGTTGTTGCGATGATAATCGTATTAGCCTTTCCAAACAAATCAGGCTTTAAATATGAATTTGCCTTAGGAGGTCAATGGAAACACGAAACACTTATTTCACCTATTGACTTTCCCATATTAAAAACAGAAAAAGAAATATCAGAAGATAAAAACCATATCATAAAATCAAAACAACTTTATTATAAGATAGATAATAAAATAGAAGACAGTGTTTTAGCAAAAATAAATGAAGTAAACAATTTATCAAATGAAGAAAATAATAAAATAAAACACTACTTAAATAAAATATATTCAATAGGCGTACTACAAAATCAAGAATTAAGTCAAAAAGATAGGTTAATCTACATATTAGAAAACAATATTGCAAAAGAATATGAACAAGAACAATTGATAACTCTTGACCAAGCAAAACAAGGACTATCAAAAATCACCAAAAACAAAGAAGTGATTAACTTATTACAAGCCAATGTAATATACGATTCGCAAACAACAGAAAATATACTACAAACAAAACTTCAAGAAATAACACATAACAAAGGTTTAGTAAGCGAAGGAGAACAAATAATAAGTAAAGGAGAAAAAATAACCCCAGAAAAAAATCAAATACTCCTTTCTTTAAAGCAAGCATACGAAGGAAACAATATCGGAAATACCAATAAATTAACAATACTCTTAGGACGATTTATTCTTGTTTGTATTACGCTTTTAGCAATGATGCTTTTCATCAATCACAATCGTGCAGACATCTTTCCAAACGATAGAAAAGTATTGTTAATCCTATTTGTAATACTCTTTATTTGTTGCATAATGGCATTTATCATAAACATAAATCCAAAATACATTTATGCAGTACCCGTATGTATAGTCCCAATAGTCATAAAGACATTTTTTGACACAAAAACCTCTCTTTACGTTTTCTTAGTCTCAATTATCATAATAGGATTTGCAGTTCCAAATAGTTTTGAATACGTATTCTATCAACTCATAGCAGGTATAATGACAATTGTAAGTGCAGAAAGTTCACGTAAACGTTCAAATTTTTTGCTTACCTCTTTAATCCTATTTATCACTTATGCTTTAATCTACATTGCAAACAATCTTATGCAAAACATAGAAATAGCCTTAATTGAAACAGATGTTATTCTAATGTTTGCACTCAACTCTATACTACTTCTTTTTTCAATACCATTTATATCAATCTTAGAAAAACTTTTTGGATTGATAAGCGACTATTCCATAATAGAATATACAAATACCAATAGCAAGATTTTAAGAGAATTATCAGTTAAAGCACCCGGAACATTTCAGCATTGTATTCAAGTAGCCAATATATCAGAGGATTTAATCTTAGAAATAGGTGGAAATGCAATGCTTGTAAGAGCAGGAGCCTTGCACCACGACATAGGGAAATTAGCCATACCTATTTTCTTTATAGAAAATCAAAATACAGGCTTTAATCCTCACAACGAACTATCTTATGAAGAATCTGCACAAACAATCATTTCCCATGTTACAAATGGAATCAAACTTGCCCATAAACACAAACTACCAGAGCCAATCATAGATTTTATTCGTACACATCACGGAACAAGTAAAACAAAGTATTTCTATAATCGTTATGTTGCAGAAAACCAAGACAAACCAATAGACAATACAATATTTACCTATAACGGACCTCGCCCATTCTCAAGAGAAACAGCCGTAGTTATGATGGTAGATGCAGTAGAGGCTGCTTCACGTTCTTTGAAAAACCATTCAGAAAGCGAGATTAGTAAATTAGTAGATAATATTATAAACTCACAAATAGAAGACGAACAATTCTCAAATTCCGATATTACATTCAAAGACGTAGATAAAATAAAAGACTTGTTAAAGAAGAAATTACAAAGTATTTATCACGTTCGCATAGAATATGAAATAACAAAAAAACAATAAGACAATGGAAGCGATGATATTTGCCGCAGGACTTGGCACACGACTCTATCCCTTAACAAAAGATAAACCCAAAGCCTTGGTGGAAATTTCAGGAAAAACCCTATTGGAACGTTGTTTAGAAAAGGTAATTAAAGCAGGATGTAAACGAGTCGTTATAAATGCTCATCATTTTGCCGATTTAATAGAACAATACTTAGAAAAAAAATCCTATCCTATTGAAATATGTCTTAGTAAAGAAGAAGAATTGTTGGATACAGGAGGAGGATTAAAAAATGCTAAAAAATACTTTTCTTTAAAAGAGAATATACTTGTGCATAATGTGGATATAATATCTCAAATAGACATCTTATCAATGCAAGATAAACTAAACAAAAGCAATGCATTAGCAATACTTGCTGTAAGCAAAAGATTAAGTAGCAGACAACTTCTTTTCAGCGAAAAAGAACTTCTTTCAGGTTGGCAAAACACTCAAACAAATCAAGAAATTATTACAAGAAATCAGCCAAACCTTACTTCATTAGCATTTAGTGGCGTTCATATCATTCGTCCTGAGGTTTTAGAATTTATGCCAAATGAAAATAAATTCTCAATCATAAATCACTATTTAGAACTCTCTAAAAACAATGATTTACTCGCTTTTAAGCACGAAAATCTCTTGTGGTACGACCTTGGAAAGTACGAACAAATTGCTGAAATAGAACAACAAATAGCCCAAAATTATATTTAAGGCATAGTAAAAGAAGATTTTTCGGTTGTTTGTAATAAATAAAATGTTTTAAATAGCCATATATTACGTGGAATTGATAAAGCGTTTTGCTATTCCATTTAAACCATTGAGGCTTAAAGTAATATACTTCGTATTTTTTTACAGAATTAACACTTCGAGAGGCGTTTCCTTCAAGGCTTTCAGTACGATAAAACGCTGTAATCATATCTGTTTTTGCAAAAGTAAAACTTTCAAATAATCTTGCCCAAAAATCAGTATCCTCTCCTTTTATTAAATCCTCGCGAAAGTAACCAACTCTTGCAAAACATGAAATATGAACAACGGCAGAGGAAGAACAAATAACTTGTTTTTTATCTAACCAATCCTTATGTAAATCGTTGATTAAGTAATGATTAAATTCCTTACTTACAGTCTTTAATTTTCCTTCTACTCCTTGTGAAGAAATAAAGGTGTCGATAGATGTAGAAAGCACCAAAGCAAGAGGTTCACTTTGAGATAAGCGAACTATTGTTTCCAAGTGCCATTCTGCCCAAATATCATCTGCATCTAAAAAAGCAATCCAAGGATTTCGTGCTAATTTTACTCCCCTATTTCTCGCAGAGCTTACTCCCCCGTTTTCCTTTCTTTCAAAACGTATTCTATTGTCGTTAAATTCCTTGACAATCTCTTGACTACCATCGGTGCTACCATCATCTACAATAATCAATTCAAAGTTGCCATAGGTTTGATTAAGAACGCTTTGAATGCAACTTCTTAAACTATTTCTTTTATTATAAAGGGGAATGATAATACTAAGATTCATAATTATTTTTCTAAGGAATCTATCAAGAATTCTTTGCTTTTATCGACTAAAACAAAGAGTTTTTTTCTTATTATTTCATAATTTATGTCTTTTTTCAAAACATCTGTGTTGAAATCTTCTGCTCCCTCAATTAACCTATCTTCTAATCCGAGTGAAGAAAGTAACGAAAGAAATCTTGTTGCACCTCGTTGTTTGTTAAGTATAACTAAGAACGGTTTTTCAAAGATTATTGAAAATACCATGCCATGAAAACTATCTGTTAATACGAATTTTGCATCATAAAAACCTTTTAGCCATTTTTCAATTGCAGGAAAAGTTTCGTTTTCCTTAGCCATAACGGTAAAGGCATTTAATTTTTTTTCGGTTTCAACTAACTTTACTAAACGAGTCTTTTCTTCCGATGAATCAAGTAGATATGTCATTAAATTGCCTTCGCTTTTTTCTTCGGAATAATTTTTAAATAACCCAATATAATCCTCTTTTGAAAGAAGCATTGTTGGATCTACAACCCACTTTGCTTCTACTGCTAAATTATCTCTGCATAGTTCTACTGCATCTTTTTCTCTTACCGAAATAGAGCGAAAGCGTTTTACTAACTTTCTTAAATTCTCTGTTCTTTCTGTATCAAATTGCCAAGTACTTAATCCAAAAGATGCTGCGTATGAAAATATTTTTTTGTCCTCTGTTTGTAAGAAATCTCCAAAATAACTTTCTACCCTTCCATAAGAATCTCTCCACACTTGATCTGAACCAATAATAAAGGTGTCAAAGCGGTTTATCATTTCTTTTGAAGGAAGTGTTTGACCATTGAAAAAATCCACTGTATCAATTCTTTCTCTTATAAATCTTGAAGTGTTTTTGCAAATCTCTTTCCAAGATTTTTCATTGGGGTAAAAAGGATTTGGATTGACTGTTTTTCTCCCTAAGATATGGTAAGCAATCATTCTTTTTGATTTGTCTTTCAATTTATTGAAAGGTGAAAGAAATCTACGTGGATATTCATCTGTTACAACATCATAATTCATTGCTCTTAAACACTTTTGTAAGGCATAAGCTTGCAACAAACAACCATAATTGTGCCATAAAGGTTGGGTTAAAATACAAATCTTTTTACTTCTTGCCATAGTTCTTTTTATTAATTGAGTATTATATAGTTGAGTCGTCTTGGGGTTATATCTAAAATCTCTACATTGTGAGGAATATTGGTGTATTTAACTGTTAGTTTTTTGTGTTCGTGTATATTGGGATCGCAAACAACGTAGAGGTAAAAATCTTCTGGTTTAACTTTTTTATAATCCTTAATAGGTAATCTATATTTCACTCTTACGCTTGAAGGATATATTTTTATGTCTAAATCTTCATTCAATCCTTTTTTTTCAATGCGAATAGGTATTTCCGCAATATTTTCCGTTACCTCCTCCACATCAATTCTTACAGGAATATTTGTTGTTTGGAAATATAAACCTTGATGTTGGTGATTTATTTCCAAAGGTATTAAATTGATATGATCTTTATTTATGTTTGACAATAAAAGTTCTTTGGTGTAAAGTGTGTCTATTTTATCCAAAATGCGTTTCTCCCCTTCTATTCTTATTTCTTTGAAGAAAAATTCAGGTTCTTTCTCCATTCTATAAGATGGTTTGCATTCAAATTTTGTTTTATTGACCAACGGCACTGTTTTAGAGAATTTCTTTTGCCAAGTTAAATGTATTGTGTCTGGAATAATAGACATTTTCACATCTTCCATATCTAATTTTTTTGCAATAGATGCTTTTAAAATGTCAGAAGATAGTCTTATTTCTCCTTTTGCTCTATTGATAGATAAGTTACTTACATCATAATGAAAAACCTCTCTATTTGTCTTAAAACCGTTGTTAAAAAGAAAATAAAATCCTGTTGCATCAACCCTTACTATCATAACACTATCTTGTGTGTTATAAATATCGTCAGGGCTCATTGAATTTTCAAATTGAATAGGAATCCTAAATTCATGTTGTCTATAATGACCAAAGGTAATAAAAGACCATAAAATAAAACTTAAACAAATACATAAAACTATTGCTCTGAATTTAATGCTTTTCAGAGTTTTGCATATTCGTTCTATGAATTTGTTTCCTCTCATAATTATAAAAAAATAAGCGTCCACTAAACTAATTCTATGCGGACGCTTATTTTGTTTTATTGTTTTTATTTTTGTTGATTTACAACACTCATTGCAATAGAAGCTTTTTCCATTTCAATTCTTACATCATGTGCAACTTCAATAACAACAGTTGTTTCTTTTACATCAACAACCTTTCCGTGCATACCTCCAATTGTTACGATGTGTTGTCCCTTTTGTAAAGAATCTCTAAATTGCTTTTCTTCTTTTTGACGTTTTTGTTGTGGACGAATCATAAAGAAATAGAAAATAGCTATCATTAACACAATCATAATTATGCTACTCATAGCTCCTCCTCCTTGTTGCTGACCGCCAGCCATCATTAAAATGTTCATTAAGTTCATGTTCTTTGTTTGTTTTTATTTTGTTTTACTTTATATTTTAATTTCCTTGTTTTATTTATCTAACGTCTGCAATAATTTTCAGTTTAGTTTTTGCAGGTGTTGTATTAGCATTTACCGTTACTTCCTTGCTTATTCTCATTCCAGAAGAGCCTTCTGAATCATACTTGACTGAAATAGTACCTTTTTCTCCTGGTGCAATCTCTCCTCGTGGATAATCTGCTACGGTGCATCCGCAACTTGTATTTACCTCATAAATTACCAAAGGATATTTTCCTTCATTGGTAAAAATAAAGCTTCCTTGTACCACTTCTCCTGCTTCAACTAATTTAAAATCCAATACAGTGCGTTCAAATTTTATTTCAGTCATATTTTCAATAACCGAACTATCAATTTTCTTTTCACCTTCTGTTTTCTTGCAAGAAAAAGTTGAAAATGCACTCAATAACAATAATATCAATACTATTTTTCTTCTCATTAGTTTTCTTCTTCTAATTCTTCTGTTTCTAATTTCCTAATCTTTCCGGCAGCTCTTAAATCAATCAAGAATCTATCTAATAATCCATTAACAAATAAATTACTTCTCTCGGTTGAAAATTCTTTTGCCATTTCAATATATTCGTTCAACGTAACTCTAATTGGAATTTCAGGACAATATACTAACTCTACTACACCTATTTTTATTATAAGCATGTCCATAAATGCCATTCGTTCTTTGTCCCAATTCTCAATGTGTTTGTCAAAAAGAAAATCAAATTCATCAAAGTGAGTTACGCATTTTCTAAATAAATCCACAGCGAAATCTCTTGTTTCCTTTTCGTCAAATTCAAAAGACTTAGTAATTGATTTGCTTGGAGAATCACTTTGTTTAAACTCTTTAAGGAACTTTAAGAATGACAAACCAATATACTGAAAATCACTTTCCCAATACAATTTCAATTCAGCAAGGTAATCAAGAAAACTTTCATTCTTTAAAAGATAATTCTTCAAAAGTTGAATCACTGCTTTCTTATCATCTTCATAAGTAACCTCTTCTTTTGCCATATATTCTGCATAAGAATTTGAAGCCTTGAATTTATTTAAAATTCTTTTCAACAAATCCTTTTGTTCACTCCAATTGATTTTCAACTTCTCAATGGCTTTTGAAAGTTCAATGTTTTCAATAAGTTGTTTAAATAATTGGTTATTAACAAAACGCATATTTGGATTGAGTTCCTCTTGTGTTGGGAAAAATTTCCCTTTAGCGTCTTCTATTTGATTTTCGGCAATATCTCTCAATTCCAAAAGAGCGGAATAGAGATAAATTTCTAAATCATAGGTTTCTGAAATACTTTTGATTAAATCCTTTTCTGCAATATCCAAAGAGGTAGTCTCAGCCA
This sequence comes from uncultured Bacteroidales bacterium, assembly GCA_937881815.1. Classification (GTDB taxonomy): domain Bacteria; phylum Bacteroidota; class Bacteroidia; order Bacteroidales; family P3; genus Onthomorpha. The sequence goes on along the minus strand of CALGEC010000050.1, from coordinate 19,322 downwards.
CTTTATAAGCATATAACGATTGCAGAACTTTTACGCGTAAGAAATGACGACTTAACATTTAATTAGTTTATTTATTCAATTATTATTTTGCAAAGATAAGAAAAAAACACAAAAAACAACTCAATATTTAATAAAAAATACTATCTTTGCACCTGTCAAAAACGGAGAGATGCTCGAGTGGTTGAAGAGGCACGCCTGGAAAGTGTGTAAACGTCAAAAGCGTTTCCAGGGTTCGAATCCCTGTCTCTCCGCTTCCCAAAAATATTTCATTAAATCTTTTATTTTATTCAAAGAAAAAATTAAATTATTCTTTGCTTAGACTATGCCACACAGTCATACAATAATAATAATGACATTAATAATGATAATTTAAGAAAAAATTAAAAAGAAAAAAGAAAGTTTAATGTTTTATCAGTATTGATTGTGTTATTTTTATTTTTTTTCTTATTTTTGCACAGATTTTAACTAAAATTTGAATAATAATGAGTTTTAAAATTGTAGTTTTGGCTAAGCAAGTGCCTGATACACGTAACGTTGGAAAAGATGCTATGACAGCAGAGGGTACTGTTAATAGAGCCGCTTTACCTGCTATTTTCAATCCTGAAGATTTGAATGCTTTGGAAATGGCTTTGCATATAAAGGATAATGTTAAAGATGCAGAAGTTTGTGTCCTTACTATGGGACCTTCAAGAGCAGCTGACATAATAAGAGATTCTCTTTATCGTGGAGCAGATTGTGGTTATGTAATTTCTGATAGAAAGGTTGCTGGTAGTGATACTCTTGCAACTTCTTACACTATTTCACAAGGTGTAAAAAAACTTGGTAAGGTTGATTTGATTCTTGCAGGTCGTCAAGCAATTGATGGAGACACTGCACAAGTCGGACCTCAGGTTGCAGAAAAGCTTTCTTGTCCTCAAATCACTTATGCAGAAGAGGTAGTAGATGTAAACGAAAACAGAATACAAATAAAAAGACGTTTAGAAAGAGGAATAGAAGTTGTGGAAAGTGGTTATCCTTGTTTGATAACTGTTCACGGCAGTGCACCTGAGTGTCGTTTTCATCAAGCTAAACGTTTAATGAAATATAAATATGCTATTTCTGAGGCTGAGGCTGCTGAACAACAAAAAGATTGTACAGCTCTTTGGGAAAGAAAACCTTATTTGAAGATTGATCAATGGAGTGCTGCTGATATTGAAGCAGAAGATAGCCGTTTAGGATTAAGCGGTTCTCCTACTAAGGTTAAGAAAATAGAAAATGTGGTTTTAGCTGAGAAAGAAAGCATCAATGTTGAAAACACCGAAGAGGCTTTGAACGATTTAGTAAAAGAGTTGATTGCAACACATATCATCGGTTAATTTTTCAAACTTAAAACGTAAAGAAAATGAATAATATATTTGTATATTGCGAGATAACAGAAGAAGGATTGATTGCTGATGTGAGCTTAGAATTGATTTCTAAGGCAAGAAAATTAGCAAACGATTTATCTTGTCAATTAGAAGCTATTGTTATAGGTTCTAATATAGAGAATTTGGAAGCAACTCTTTATCCTTACGGAGTTGATATTATTAACTATGCTAATGATGAGAGATTATTCCCTTATCAAACTCTTCCTCATTTTTCAATAGTTACTAAATTATTGAAAGAAAAAGAGGCTCAAATTTGTTTGTTTGGAGCAACAAGTGTTGGTAGAGATTTAGCACCAAGAATTTCTTCTTTCCTTGGTTGTGGATTGACTGCCGATTGTACTTCACTTGAAATTGGTTCTCACGAAGATAAAAAAGCAGGAAAGGTTTACGATAAGTTATTATATCAAATTCGTCCAGCATTTGGAGGAAACATCATTGCAACTATTATCAATCCTGAAACACGTCCTCAAATGGCAACAGTTCGTGAGGGTGTTATGAAGAAAGAAATCTATTCTGAAACTCACAAAGGAACATTGAATGTTTTAGATGTTGCAAAATATGTTGAAGAAAGCGACTTTTGCGTTAAGATTCTTTCAAGAGAAATAGAAGCACAAAAGATAAATATCAAAAACGCTCAAATAGTAGTTATCGGAGGTTATGGTATGGCTGGGGGAAAAGACGGTTTCAAACTTGTTCACGAACTTGCAAAAGTATTAGGTGGAGAAGTTGGAGCAACAAGAGCTGCCGTTGATGCAGGAATGGCTGAACACGAACGTCAAGTTGGACAAACCGGTGTTACAATTCGTCCAAAACTTTGCATAGCTTGCGGAGTAAGTGGAGCCGTTCAACATCGTGCAGGTATGGATCAATCTTCTAAGATAATAAGTATCAATACCGATGCAAAAGCTCCTATCAATTCAATTGCAGATTATACAATTATTGGTGATGCTTTTGAAATAATACCAAAACTTATTAAATATTATAAAGCAAATACTAAATAGATATGGGTAATTTTTTTAATGATAATGAAGGTTTAAAGTTTCATCTTCAACACGAATTGATGGAAGAAATCGTTCGTTTGAAAGAAAGAGACTATGCAGATAAAGACAAATATGATTATGCTCCTGAAAACTTTGAAGATGCAATAGATTCATACGAAAGAGTTTTAGGAATTATTGGAGAAATATCAGCAGATGTTCTTTGGGAAAACGCAGAAAGCGTAGATAAACAAGGACCAAGAATAGAAAACAATGCAATCGTTTATGCAGACGGAACACAAAAAAATCATCAAGCATTAAAAGACGCAGGAGTTTATGGATTAAGCCTTCCTCGTCAATATGATGGTTTAAACTTCTCTTACGTGCCATACGTAATGGCAGCAGAAATCGTTTCAAGAGGAGATTGTGGCTTTGCAAACATTTGGGGATTGCAAGACTGTGCAGAAACAATATATGAATTTGCATCAGAAGAAATAAAAAATGAATTTCTTCCAAGAATCAATAAAGGAGATACTTGTTCAATGGACCTAACTGAACCTGATGCAGGCTCAGATCTTCAAGCCGTTGGATTGAAAGCTACTTTTGATGAAGCAAATAATTGTTGGAGATTAAACGGTGTTAAACGTTTTATCACAAATGGAGATGCCGACATAAAATTAGTACTTGCACGTAGTGAAGAAGGCACAACCGATGGTAGAGGATTAAGTTATTTTGTTTACGACAGAGCAAATCAAGCCGTAACAGTTCGCCGTATAGAAAACAAACTTGGAATCAAAGGCTCTCCTACTGCTGAATTAGTATTCAATAACGCTCCTGCACAACTTGTAGGTGATAGAAAACTTGGACTTATAAAATATGTAATGAGTCTAATGAACGGAGCAAGACTTGGAGTTGGAGCTCAATCAGTAGGACTTGCAGAAGCAGCATATAGAGAAGCAGTTAAATACGCTAACGAAAGAGAACAATTTGGAAAAGCAATCATTAACTTCCCACAAGTTTATGAAATGCTTGCAAATATGAGAGCAAAAACAGATGCTATTCGTACATTACTTTATGAAACAGCACGCTCAGTAGATATGTATAAGAGTTTAGAAGCTATTTCTCGTGAAAGAAAACTTGAAAACGAAGAAAGAGCAACTCTTAAAACATACTCACGTTTAGCAGATGCTCTTACACCAATGTTAAAACTATTCTCTTCTGAATATGCAAATCAAATCACATACGATTGCATACAAGTACACGGAGGTAGCGGATTTATGAAAGACTATGCTTGCGAAAGATTCTATAGAGACGCACGTATCTTAACAATATACGAAGGAACATCACAATTACAAGTAGTAGCAGCTATAAGAGGCGTTGTTTCAGGTGCATACGTAGCAAGAGTAAAAGAATATGAAGCAATAGAAGTAAGAGATGAATTGAAACCATTAAGACAAACTTTGATTTCTTTAAGAGAAGCCTTTGAACAATGCTACGAAAAAATCAAAGAATTTGGTTCTTCATCAGAAGCATTTGACTTTAATTCAAGACGCTTAGTAGAAATAGCAGGATATTTAGTAATGTGTAACTTGTTAATCAACGATGCAAACAAAAACGAAATGTTTACAAAATCAGCACGCATAATGACAAAGATTGCACAAGCCGAAATAGAAAAAGCAATTACTTACATAAACAATTTCGATGCTTCAATCCTTGAAGACTACAAAAGCTTAATAGCAGAATAATTAGAAATCAAGATATTAAAACTTCAAAAAAAACTCGCAAGAAATTTGGTCTTGTGAGTTTTTTTTTACATTTGCACCCTCAAACAAAAAAATAAAAAACAGTATGAAAAAACTAACATTCATTGCAGTATGTCTGCTATTTGCAACAACAATGTTTGCACAAGAAAAAAAGGTGGCATTTACTTTTGATGTATCTTTTGGAAAATCAACTTCCTACAATACAGTTGGAGGATTAAATGTTGAAAGTTCTCACATTACATCTTTCCCTAATTGTTTAAACTACAAAATGGGTGCGGGAATTAGATACAACGACAAATTAACTTTCAAAATAGACTATTTTCACACAGCAAACACATATTATTTCACAACAATAATCAATGACTATTATGAATATGAAGCAATACAACGTATTGAAAACTTAAACTACATTGGACTAAGTGCCGCTTATTCTTATAAAATGGGTAACTCTTTTGAATTATCGCCTTATTTAGGTATCGGAGTAATTATGGAAAAATCAAAAAGCCTTTCCTCCCCCCAACCAAACACTACAGCAATAATAGGTCGTTTAAACTCAAAATTTGCAACTGAATTAGGACTTTCCTTAGAATACAAAGCAACAAAGAATCTATCATTTTTTGCAACCCCTTCCCTACTATTCACCAACCTTGACTCAGGAAAACAAATCGATGAAATGAACTCTGATCTATATTTCATATCATTTGGAAGAACATTCCTTTCAACAAACATAGGAGCACGTTTTAGATTTTAAACAACAAGATATTAAAACTTCAAAAAAAAACTCGCAGGAAACAAATCTTGCGAGTTTTTTTATTTTTACTTTTATTCACAGATTTTCAAATCGATATCAGGCACTATAACATCAGAAAGAGTGTCTTGAATAAGAAAACCCATATAAAGAGGAATTGTAAGCATTTCTTCTTCTCGTCCGATATTATATTTTCCAAGTTTGATTGCATGATTAACGTGGTAAATATTTTTGTTTTTTAGAACTGTTTTTAAACTTTTTGTTTTTCCTGATTTTGCTTTGACTTCAATCACTACGCATTCTCCTTTGTATCTGACAAGAAAATCTAACTCTAAACCACTATCCTTTTGGAAGTAATACAACTTCTGTCCTGATTTACAAAGAAAATCTGCCATAAGATTTTCAAATATAGAGCCTTTATAGGCTAAAAGATTTCCTTTTAGTATATCTGCTTGTGTACCATAGTCAAGCATAGCGACAAAAAGGCCAATATCTGTGGTGTATAATTTAAAACAGTCTTTAATGGCATTTCCTTCAAGTGGCAATTCCGTAATTTGTGTATTATAACATCTTTTTACTAATCCTGCATCTTCAAGCCATTGAATACTTCCTATATATTGAGATGAGCGACCACCTTTTCTTACAACGGAATATTGAAATTTCTTATTCTCTTTGGCTAATTGTTTAGGAATTGATTCAAAACATTCTCGAATACGTACTTTATCGGAGTTGTCTGCATACTTAATCATATCTTCTTCGTATTCCGCTATAAGATTACGTTGTAATTGATATGTAAGTTCAATGTTTTTTGTTTCAAGAAACGTGTTTACGACCTCAGGCAAACCTCCTACAATGACATATCTATATAATAATTCCATCATTGCATTATGAATACCTTCCGGAACTACTGTTTCTTTTTCAAAGCACGATTTCACTGAATCAATCACCTTATTATTTATTCCATTTGCCCATAAAAATTCTTCAAAATCCAAAGGATACATCTCTATTATCGTTTCATATCCAACAGGAATAGAGTTTTGCCCTTCTTTCCTCCTATTTTCATATCCCCTTACGCCCAAAAGTGAGCCTGTTGAAATAACATCAAATCGTCCATCTATTTGAAATGATTTTAGGGCAGTCCTTGCTTCTTTACATTCTTGAATTTCATCAAGTATTATGCAAGTCTTTTCTTTTATGAAACGACTATTCGGAATTAAAGCTGATAGGTTTAGAATTATGGTATCAACATCAATACTACCCGAAAAGGCTGATTTTTTATCCGGTTCAAGAATAAAATTCACATAAACCACATTTTCATAATTCTCTTTTGCAAATTTCTGAACTATATATGTTTTACCACATTGACGAATGCCCTTTATCACAAGAGGTTTTTTATTTTTAGACTTCTTCCATTCCGTCAAAACAGATTCTATTTTTCTTTTAAGCATGATTTTTGTTTATTTTTTGCAAATTTACACTTTTTCCAACGAATAAACAAAGTGTCATTACACTTTTTTCAACGAATAAATAGGGCGTTATTACACTTTTTCCAACGAATGATTCAATCTTATTGACATTTTTATGGAATTTGTCAGTAAAAAGTCTTTGAAAAATTCAAATTTTTCTTTGTTTTTTCGGGAAATTTCTTTGTTTTTTTTCGTATCTTTGCTATGAACAATAACACAAACAATTATGAGATATAACATTTTAGGATTTGACCAAGAAAAGGTATTAGAATTAAAGACCTATATAGAGGGTAAAGAAAAGAAATTAGACTTATCAGATTTGCTTATTCTCAATCACATTTATAATTTCACAGAACGCAAAGGTATTAAAACCATAATACAAAATGGAATAGAATACTATTGGGTTGAATACAACACAATCTTAAACGAGTTACCAATCCTCAACATAAAAAAGCCTGCTTTGAGAGATAGAATTGATAAAATGTGTGCCTTAGGATTGATTGAAAAAACTCTTGCAAAACAAGGACAATATTCTAATATGACATGTTTTAGAATAGGAATAAATTTTGAGAACGTGTTATTTAAAACAACAGAGAGGACTAAATCCAAACAACAGAGGGGTATCAATTTAAACACACAAGGGGTGTCAATTCAAATTGAGGACATGAATAATAATATAAATAATAATGAAGAAAATATATTAAAAGAAGATTTATTTTTTGAACAATGTTGGGAAGCATACAACAGAAAAGGCAATAAAGAAAAAGCAAAAATTCAATGGTGTAAAATCCCAGAAGAAAAAAAACAACAAATTTTTGAGCATATTGATGCCTACGTATATGTAAGAGAATTTCCATTTCAAAAAAACTTTGAAAAATATTTAAGCGACAAAGAATATGAAACCGTTGTAGCCAATAGAGGTGGCATTATTTACGACCCATACGAAAAGAAAGAAAACAGAAGTTTTTGATTTAAGAAATTGTTTCAAAGAAATATTTTTTTCTTTCTTTGAATTTTTTCGTAAATTTGTAGTCTGAAAAAGCAGTAAATAATGAGTAATTTTACAGAAAATACAAGGGTACAAGTTCCTGCCGCGTTACATCTCTGCAAACTTGGTTACACTTATTTAGATAATATTATTGATTATGAAGAGAATACTAATATTTTAAAAGATGTTTTTATTTCTTCTCTCAAAAGACTAAATCCTGAAATAACGGATTTGGAATCTCTGCAACTTTTAAATAAAATCAAGCAAATAGCAAAGAATGATGATTTAGGAAGAGAATTTTACAACCTTTTATCTTCAAATAGTGGAATAAAACTAATAGATTTTACAAATCCTGATAATAACCAATGGCATATTACTACTGAATTTACTTGCGAGAATACAGAAACAAAAGATAATTTCCGTCCCGATATCACCTGCTTTATCAATGGACTTCCCCTTGCTTTTATAGAGGTAAAAAAACCTAATAACCACGAAGGCATCTTATCTGAAAGAGATAGAATAAACACAAGAATGAGTAATAAGCAATTCCGCAGATTTTTCAATATTACTCAATTGATGATATTTTCCAATAATCAAGAATACGATAACGAAAACAGAGTTCCAATACAAGGAGCTTTCTATAGTTGCACCTCAAAAGGAAAAGCCTTTTTCAATGTATTCAGAGAGTCAGATAATAGTTTTCTTACTAAATTTCCATACTTAGAAATATCACAAGAACAAGAGGATTGCATCTTATCTCATCGCAACTGCATAGACATAAAGAATCTTCCAGAATATCAAAGTAATAAAGATATAAATACTCCTACAAATAGGATATTAACATCAATGCTTAGTAAGGAGAGATTTCTCTATCTTTTAAGATATGGCATTGCCTACGTAGATAGAATAATAGAACTTGAAGACGGAAGCAAAAGCACACAATTAGAAAAGCATATAATGCGTTATCAGCAATTATTCGCATCTCTTTCCATTCTCAAAAAATTAAATAATGGAATAAAAAGTGGCATTATATGGCATACACAAGGAAGTGGAAAGACTGCCCTCGCCTATTATTCAGTTAAGAGTTTAACGGATTATTTTGCAAAAAAGAATACGGTAGCGAAATTCTATTTCATAGTAGATAGAATTGCACTAATGGAGCAAGCAAGTGATGAATTTGCATCAAGAGGACTGATAGTAAGAACTGCAAATAGCAGAGAAGAACTAATGCAAGACTTGCACGACACACGCATAGTCAATAATAACGAAGGCAAACTTGAAATAATGGTAGTCAATATCCAAAAATTCAAAGAAGACTCAAAAGCAATAGACATAGAAGCCGGATATAATACCAATCTTCAACGAATATTCTTTATTGATGAAGCACACAGAGGTTATAATCCAAAAGGGAGCTTTCTCGCAAACTTATTGGAAGCAGACAAAAATTCAATTAAAATAGCCTTAACAGGAACTCCTCTTTTGAAAGAAGAACAAGAGTCTTGGAGAATCTTTGGCAAGTATATAGATACTTATTATTATGACAAATCAATAGCAGATGGTTACACTCTAAAACTAATGAGAGAACCTATTGAAACCATCTATAAAGAACGTATAGAGAATATATTAGAAGAATTAACCCATAATATAGAAGTAAAGAAAAAAGACATAGACAAGAATAAAATCATAGAACACGAAAGTTATCTAAATGCTTTGCTTGATTATATTATTGATGACTTCAACAAATTTCGTATAGCACAAAATGATTTCAGCATAGGTGCTATGATAGTCTGCAAAACAAACCAACAAGCAAGAGAAATGTATCGTCTATGGCAAGAACGTTTCCAAAAGGCAATATACATAAAAGAAAAGAAAGAAGAAGAACTCTTAATGGTAGCCGAGCCAATGGCACATTATGGTAAATTCAAGACAACATCCAAACCTTTGAAAGCCTCTTTAATCCTTCACGATGAAGGCGACAAACTTGAACGCAAAGCCTATATAGACGAATATAAAAAACAAAACAACATAGACGTCTTGATAGTAAATCAAATGCTACTTACAGGATTTGATGCTCCTCGTTTAAAGAAACTCTATCTTGGAAGAAGCCTTGACGGACACGATTTATTGCAAGCTCTTACAAGAGTAAATCGTCCATATAAAGACTTTAAGTATGGATACGTAGTTGATTTTGTAGATATAAAAGAAAACTTTGATGCTACCAACAATAGATATCTAAAAGAACTAAACCGCACAGCCGAAGGCACAGAGACAGAAGAAGTGCCACCAATAGGAGAAACAATAATAGTAGATAGAGAAGAAATCCTCTCTAAGATAAAAGAGATAAGGAGTGAACTTTTCAATTATAATTGTGAGAATTACGAAGAATTCAGAAAACAACTTGACGCAATAGACGACAAACAACGCCTTTATCAATTAAGAAACACTCTAAACGAAGCCAAGGCAATAATAAATCAAGTAAGAATTCTTGGAGATGAAGAATTGAAAGAAAAATTTAATAAATTGCCTATTGATGCACTACCTACACTTGCAACAGAGGTTAGCCACAAAATAGAGAGATTAAACCTTTTACAGAAAACCGAAACCAAAACCGACATAAACGCTATTATCAATCTTGCAATATCGGAACTTGAATTTGAATTCAAAAAAGGATTAACCGAAGAATTAAAGATTTTTGTAAACGACATAAGAGAGCATTGCCAAAAGGTACAAAGAGAATTTGAACGCAATTTTGATAAAACAGAGGATAAATACGTAATTCTTGCAGATGAATTTCGTGAATACTTCAGAAAGAAAGGCTTTATTCCACAAAGCACAGCAGAAGCAAAGGAAAGTATAGAGTATATAAATGAAGTAATGGTAAAGATTATCGAAATCAATAATTATAATCAAAACCTTAAACAAAAATACCAAGAAGACGAACGCTTTGCACGTATTCACAAAAGAATAGAAGAAGAAAATCAAAACAGAGAAAAAGCATTAATATCAGAAGAAGGATTTGAAATAGCAGAAAACCTTTTAAAAATCAAAAAAGAAATAGATGAAATAATATTCCTTGATATAAACCAAATATATAATGAGGATACATTTAAACAAAACGTACTTTCTATTATAAGTAGAAAGTTAATGGATTCGGGAATTACAATATCTTTAAGTGATAGAAAACATCTAAATAATTTAATTACAGCAGAATATTTCATATAATTATATTATGAGCAATAAAGACATTACAAGATTAACCATAGAATTAATTGATTCACTAAAAAGCACCACAGCAGCTTTTGGATTGGCAGGAACAGGCGATGACTACAACGTTGTTATTGAAATTTTCCTATATAAATTCTTTAATGATAAGTTTGGCTACGAAGCAAAGAGAAACAAATTATATGGCGAGCGTCTTTGCAATGGAGAAAACAGTTGGGACAAGGAATACGACAAATTCACAGAAGAAGAAGTTGAAGACTTATTTAGTTATCTACCTGCATCGGTTCCAAGACTAAAACCCGAACACACATTATCTCATATATATAATTCTGCAAATAAAGCAGATTTTGCAGATATATTAGATGCAACCCTACTTGATATTGCAAGTTTAAACTCCGATATTTTTGCAATTACATTAGAAGAAAACAAAAAATTAAATATATTCAACGAAGTAACAAAAAGCAACAAAATCAACAATAGAGATGAATTTGCAAAATCCTTGGTAAGAAATATTGCTTCTTGTAATTTCGAGGAAATATTCTCTGAGAAATATGATTTCTTCTCCGGTGTTTTTGAATACCTCCTTAAAGGATTTAACAACGCAGGCGGAGGTAAATATGCAGAATATTACACACCAAGAGCAATCGCACAAGTTATGGCTCGCTTACTTGTTGGTGATAATACAGATTTAAGAGGAATGACTTGCTATGACCCATCGGCAGGTACAGGAACTTTACTTATGGCATTGGCTCATCAAATAGGAGAAGACAGATGTTCAATTTATAGTCAAGATATTTCAGCAAAATCAAGTGAATTATTAAGACTTAACCTTATTCTTAACAACCTATCCTCTTCCCTACCCAATGTAATACAAGGAAATACTCTTCTAAAACCCGCACACAAGGAAAGTAATGGCAGCATTAAAAAGTTTGATTTCATAGTTTCAAATCCACCTTTCAAATTAGACTTTCCTGATTACAGAGATACCTTAGCTACAGATAACATGAGATTTTGGGCAGGAGTTCCTAATGCAGTAAAAAAAGCAGACCCCAACAAACCTAAAATGGCTATTTACACTTGCTTTATACAACACGTATTAAATTCTCTTAAAGATACAGGCAAAGGTGCAATAGTTGTACCAACAGGATTTATCACCGCAAAAAGTGGAATTGAAAAGAAAATTCTTGAACGCATAGTAAATGAAAAGTGGGTTTATGGTTGCGTATCTATGCCTTCAAACGTATTTGCCACAACAGGAACTAACGTATCGGTTTTATTCTTCGACAAATCGGGCAATAACGATAAGGTAATCTTGATTGATGCTAGCAAATTGGGAGAAGAATACAAAGAAGGCAACAATCAAAAACGCCGATTAAGAGATTTTGAAATAGACAAAATAGTCAATACTTTCCAAAACAAAGAAAGCATTGATGACTTCTCGGTTGCAGTAGGCTATGATGAAATTAAAGAAAAGGGTTGTTCACTATCAGCAGGGCAATATTTTGATATAAAGATAGACTATGTAGATATTACCGAAGAAGAATTTAATCAAAGAATGACAGACTACAAAACAACACTAAAACAACAATTTGAGGAAAGTCATCGCATTGAAGCCGAGATAATGCAACAATTAGAGAGTTTGAAGTTCAACAATATAAACAAGGGATAATGAGTAGAAATCTGACTATTATAGATAAAGATTACGCACAATGGGTAGAAGACCTTAGTGTACGATATCGCCAAAGTCAAATTAGGGCTTCGGTCAAAGTTAATCGAGAATTGCTAAGATATTATTGGGAACTCGGTCGTGACATAGAGGAAATGCATGTTGAAGAACGCTGGGGAGAGAGCGTCATTAAAAATCTATCCGTTGATTTACAACATAAGAATCCTAATGCAAAAGGGCTATCTGTTCGTAATATCTATTATTGTAAGAAGTTTTATTTGCTTTATCGTCAATACTTTGCAATTGTGCCACAAGCTGTGGCACAATTAGAAGGTGGAAAAGTGCCACAAGCTGTGGCACAATTGAATGAAGTCTTATTTTCTATCCCTTGGGGGCATCATCGTTATGTAATGGATAAGTTTAGTGAAGAACCGGTAAAGGCTTTTTACTATGTACGAAAGACTATGGAAGAAGGTTGGAGCCGAGAAGTAATGCTTATTCACATGGATGCCAACCTCTATGAACGAGAAGGTAAAGCATTGACAAACTTTACACGCACACTACCTGCTGAAACAAGTGAACTCGCCCAAGAACTTACAAAAGACCCTTATAGTTTTGCTTTTACAGGGATAACAGGAAAATATAACGAAGGCAAACTAAAAGATGCGCTATTAGGTAATATATCACAATTTCTATTGGAACTAGGTACCGGATTTGCATACGTAGGTAAAGAGTTTAAACTACAAATAGGCGAAAAGGAAAAATTTATTGACTTGCTTTTCTACAACTTGAAATTATCGTGTTATGTGGTTATTGAGGTGAAAATTGGCGAATTTGATTTTCAAGATTTAGGGCAACTTAGTGGCTATGTTGTGGCATGTAATCATATTCTAAGAAAAGAAGGTAGAGACAACCCTACTATAGGTCTACTTATCTGTCGCCAAAAAGATTCTTTGCTTGCTCAATATGCACTGGAAGGTAGCAATTTACCATTAGGCATATCAGAATATGAATTATCAAAACTCTATCCGGAAAAGGTAGAGGGTACGATACCTACAATTGAAGAAATTGAATCAAAACTTAATGAAAGAGAGTCTGATGATAGACAATAATTTAAGGGGACAAAATGAGGAAGACTTTAAGAATGGATTTCTGGAAATGGCAAAGGCCTTGTCAGGACTTCAAGATCGTGCGGTAGAAGCATACCGACCACTAGTCGATGACATATGCAACAGAAAAGCAAAAGAGGATGAAGTTGAGCATCTGCTCACATGGATGTTTGATTTTGTAGAAAACGAACAGATGCTGTTGCTCTTCAAGAAAGTGTGTCGTGCCTATTTTTATACATATCCGGAAACTGTGGCTTTTTATATTTTGGAATATCGCAAGCACTACGATAGAGAGAGCCTAAAGGGTACAAAATACGAATATCTTCTTGAGGAGGATAAAGAACTGTATGAAGATTTATAAGAGGGAATTATGATGGATTATATAACACAATGGGCGACTTTGTTAAGCCCAATAATTAGTGTGATTGCAATAATAGTTGCTTTGTATATTGCACGCAGTTCATCAAAGGATGCACAAAATCAAATTGATGCAATCCATAATCTGCTTGATGTTTTTATTGCTGTTCATAATCTTGATATATTTGAGGCTCAACGAAAATATCAACAACAACTTTCAGATTTGGATAAGCAAATTAAAGATGCAGAAAGTAGAGTAGAAACTGCTATCTCACCGTTTAGCAATGGTGCACGAATTGACCATATTCAAGAACACAAAGAATATGAAAAACGAAAAGAATATCTAAATCAATTATTAGCTAAACGTAAAGAGTTAGAAAATAATTTGGCATTGATTGATGATTATATTAAGAAGACAAGAAAATAATGGAATTGAAGAAATATAAATTAGGAGATATTGCAGAGGTAACAACAGGATTTCCTTTTGATGGAAACCTATACTCTAACAACGGTATAAGAGTAGTACGAGGAGAAAATATAGGTAATGGAGAAATGCATTGGGATAAACGTATTGATAAACGCTGGGAAGGTTCTTTATCTAATTTATCTAAATATTATCTATTTAAAGGAGATATAGTAATGCAAATGGACGGAAATGTAGGTAAAAATATATCAATTATCTTATCAGAAGAACCAATGCTTATTGCTCAACGAGTAGCTTGTATTCGTGCAAAGCACCTGGATAATCAAAAATTCGTCTATCATATACTTCGTTCAAAGTATTTTAATACATATATCAAAAATAATGCAACAGGAACATCTGTAAAACATATTAGTCTACAACAAATAAAGGATTTTTCAATACCTCTACCTAATAGAAATTGGAAACAAATTGGAAATCTACTTTCTTCTCTTGACCAAAAGATTGCTCTTAATCGTAAGATAAATGATAATTTAGAGGCGATGGCAAAGCAATTATATGATTATTGGTTTGTGCAGTTTGATTTCCCTAATGAAGAAGGTAAGCCTTATAAGTCAAGCGGTGGTAAGATGGTCTGGAGTGAAAAACTAAAAAGAGAAATTCCGGAAGGTTGGGATATTAAATCTTTAAATGACATAGTAAAGGTAAAGGATGGAACTCACGATTCTCCAAAGCAACAGAATGAAGGTTATTTTTTGATTACATCAAAAAATTTACTACCAACAGGAATTGATTTCAAAACAGCATACTATATTTCTGAGGAAGACTACAAGGCAATTAACAAGAGAAGTAAAGTCGATACAAACGATATCCTTTTCTCAATGATTGGAACTATTGGAAATAAATATCTTGTTTCAGAAGAAACTATCAATTTTGCCATTAAGAATATGGCTCTTATAAAATCGTCTGATAATGCGAAATTTATGTATTTTTTATGGTTTTATTTATCTTCACCTGACTATATAAGATATGAGTATAATGCGATATCCGGTAGTATAC
Organism: uncultured Bacteroidales bacterium; assembly: GCA_937881815.1. Classification (GTDB taxonomy): domain Bacteria; phylum Bacteroidota; class Bacteroidia; order Bacteroidales; family P3; genus Onthomorpha. Next base: position 4,140 of record CALGEC010000050.1, on the reverse strand, counting down.
AAAAATTCTTATCATTAGATGCAATGAGAAATATACCAATCCTATTCAATGAGAAGATTCTAACTTTATTCAATAAAAAAGTAAGCGAAATCTGCAAGTTGATATCGAATACAAATAACGAGAATATACTTTTATCTAAGCAGCGAGATGAGTTATTGCCTTTGTTAATGAATGGCCAAGTTTCGGTGATTTAAGTTTTTTTTAACAAATAAAAATACTCTTTTTTACAAAATTCTCAAATCAATATCGGGCACTATAACATCAGAAAGAGTATCTTGAATAAGAAAACCCATATAAAGAGGAATTGTAAGCATTTCTTCTTCTCGTCCGATATTATATTTTCCAAGTTTGATTGCATGATTAACGTGGTAAATATTACACTTTTTCCAACGAATGATTCAATCTTATTTACATTTTCATGGAATTTATCGGTAAAAAGTCTTTGAAAAATTCAAATTTTTCTTTGTTTTTTCGGAATTTTTCTTTGTTTTTTTGGGAAATTTCTTTGTTTTTTTTGTACATTTGCAAATTAAATTAATTTTAAAAATAAGAATAGACTATGAAAAAAGCATACGTATTCCCTGGTCAAGGGGCACAGTTTGTTGGTATGGGTAAAGACCTGTATGACAACAATGAAGAATGTAAAGCAATGTTTGAAAAGGCAAATGAAATATTAGGTTTTAGAATTACTGATATTATGTTTGCGGGTACTGATGAGCAATTGAAACAAACTAATGTTACTCAACCTGCAATTTTCTTACACTCTGTTATTCTTGCTCATGCTTTGGGTGAAGAGTTTAAGCCTGATATGGTTGCAGGACACTCATTAGGAGAATTTTCTGCTTTGGTTGCTGCTAAGGCTATGAGTTTTGAAGATGGTTTGCGTCTTGTTGCTGCAAGAGCTAATGCTATGCAAAAGGCATGTGAGCTTCAACCAAGTACAATGGCGGCAATCATTGGTTTAGATGATGAAAAAATAGAAGAAGTTTGTGCAAGCATTGAAGAAGTTGTTGTTCCTGCTAACTACAACTGCCCTGGTCAATTGGTAATCTCTGGTTCTATGGAAGGAATCAATAAAGCGTGCGAAGCTTTAAAGGCTGCTGGTGCTAAAAGAGCTTTACCTTTGAAGGTTGGTGGTGCTTTCCACTCTCCTTTAATGGAACCTGCAAGAGTTGAACTTGCAGAAGCTATTGCAAATACTAATATTCAGGCTCCTATCTGCCCTGTTTATCAAAATGTAAATGCTCAACCAATGACTGATCCTGCTCAAATCAAAGAAAACCTTATTGCTCAATTGACTGCTCCTGTGAAATGGACTCAAATTTCAAAGGCTATGGTTGAAGATGGTGCAAATACTTTTGTGGAAGTTGGTCCTGGTCAAGTTCTTCAAGGGTTGATTAAGAAGATTAAAGCAGACGCAGAGTTTTCTTCTGCAAGTATTTAATTTTTTTGGGGCAATGGATAGCTTTAAAGACTTATTGTTAAAAAGACAAAGCGATAGAAAATATACTTCTCAAAAGGTTGAAGAAGAGAAAATCCTTGCTTGTCTTGAAGCGGGAAGGCTTTCGGCTTCTGCTTGCAATTCTCAACCTTGGTCTTTTATTGTAATAAATAATCAACCAATACTTGAACAGGCTCAAAGAAGGATTGCTACAATGGGAATGAATCGTTTTGTGAAACAAGCTCCTGTTTTAATTGCAATAGTCTTGGAAAAAGCTAACCTCACAGCCTCCTTAGGCTCGGTTATAAAAGATAAGGAATATCCTCTTTTAGATATAGGAATTGCGGCTAATAATATATGTATGCAAGCCTCTGAGTTGGGTCTTGGTTCTTGCATACTTGGTTGGTTTGATGAAAAGGGTTTGAAGCAGTTGCTTGATGTGCCGGAGAAGAAACGTATTCCGTTGGTAATTTCTTTGGGTTATTCGGCTGCTCTAACAAGGAAAAAGATTCGCAAACCATTGAAAGAAATTGTGCATTTCAATTCTTATAAGAGATAGAGAAAGAAAATAAATTATAAAATAAATAACAACAAACATTAAGCAAGATGATAACTAATAATTTTGCACACCGTCATAACGGTCCTCAACCTGCAGAGGTTGAAAAGATGTTAAAGGTCATTGGTGTTAGTAGCATTGATGAGCTTATCGATAAAACAATTCCTGCAAAGATTCGTTTCAAAGAACCTTTGGACCTTCCACAAGGAATGAACGAGTATGAGTATTTCACTATGTTGAAAGCTATGGCATCGAAAAATAAAATGTATGCCACATACATCGGACAAGGATATTACAATACAATAGTTCCTGCTGTATTGCAAAGAAATATTTTAGAAAATCCAGGTTGGTACACTTCTTATACTCCTTACCAAGCTGAAATTTCACAAGGCCGTTTGGAAACTCTTTTCACTTTCCAAACAATGATTTGCTCTATGACAGCTATGCCTTTGGCTAATGCTTCATTGTTAGATGAAGCAACTGCATGTGCAGAGGCTATGCTTATGTTCTATGGTTCAAGAAGTCGCCAACAACAAAAAGATAACATAAACAAATTCTTCGTTAGTGAAAATCTTTTCTCTCAATCAATAGATGTAATCAAGACAAGAGCCGTTCCTCGTGGAATTGAAGTTGTTATTGGAAGCGACGACACTGTTCTTGATTCTTCTTTCTTTGGTGCAATAGTTCAATATCCAAATCGCAAGGGTGAAGTATTGGATTATGCAGCTTTCACAGCAGATGCAAAAGCTAAGGGAATTTTCGTTGCAGTTGCAGCAGATTTAATGAGTTTGGCTTTATTAACTCCTCCGGGAGAATGGGGAGCTGATTGCGTTTGCGGTACAACTCAAAGATTTGGTTGTCCAATGAGCTTTGGTGGTCCTTCAGCTGCTTACTTTGCTTGTACAGAAAACTTCAAAAGAACAATGCCTGGTAGAATCATTGGTCAAACAGTTGATGCACAAGGAAACAAAGCATTCCGTCTTGCTCTTCAAACAAGAGAACAACACATCAAACGTGAAAAAGCAACTTCTAATATTTGTACTGCTCAAGCTCTTGTTGCTATTATGGCAGGACAATATGCAGCTTATCACGGACAAGAAGGAATTAGAGAAATTGCACAAGACATCAACAAAACTGCAACTACAATTGCAGAAAATGCAAAAACATACGGCTACACTCAATTAAACGAAACTTATTTCGATACAATACGTTTAGCATGTCCTGTTGAAGCAGAAAAAGTTTGTGCCTTAGCTGTTGAAAATCAAATGAACTTCTTATTGATTGATAATAAAACAATAGGAATTTCAACAGACGAAACAACTTCTTGCAAAAACGTTGAAAACATATTAAGAGTACTTGCACAAGCAGCAGGTAAAGAATTTGCAGAATTTTCTTGTGCTGAACCAAAAGGAATACCTGCAAACTTAAAAAGACAATCTGCTTTCTTAACTCAAAAAGTATTCTCTTCTTATCATTCAGAAACAGAAATGATGAGATATTTGAAGAAAATGGAAGTAAAAGACTTGTCTTTAAACAGAGCAATGATTCCTCTTGGATCTTGTACAATGAAACTAAACGCTGCAATGGAGATGATACCATTCACATGGGCAGAATTTGCTAACGTTCACCCATTTGTACCAAGAGAACAAGCAGAAGGCTACTATGAACTTGTTGAAGATATGGACAGAATACTTTCAAAAATCACAGGATTTGCAAAAGTAAGTCTTCAACCTAACTCAGGAGCAGCAGGAGAATATGCAGGATTGATGACAATTCGTAACTACCAAATAGCAAACGGACAAGCAAATAGAACAGTGTGCTTGATTCCAGCCTCTGCTCACGGAACAAACCCTGCTTCTGCAGCAATGGCAGGTATGAACATTATTGTAATCAAAACAACTTCAGAAGGAGAAATCGATATTGCAGACTTAAAAGAAAAAGCAGAAGCAAATAAAGAAAATCTTTCTTGTTTAATGATTACTTACCCTTCTACTCACGGAGTATTTGAAGAAGGAATCATAGATATTATAAACATCATTCACGAAAACGGTGGTTTGGTTTATATGGACGGTGCAAATATGAATGCACAAATAGGTTTGACCTCACCAGGCTTTATGGGAGCTGACGTTTGCCACTTGAACCT
>CALGEC010000049.1 GCA_937881815.1 uncultured Bacteroidales bacterium | reverse complement strand
GAAATCTTAAAGTTGAAAATATCGCAAGCATTTGGGCTTAACTCTTGGAGAAAGTATTTTATTTTTCATTCAAGTCTTTAATTTATGTTTTTTCTTTGTATCTTTGCAACGAACTTTTTTTGAATATTTATGAACAAGGTATCGGAAAACCCTTTAAAAAACCGAGATAGAAGATATTCTTCTTTAATTGTCGTAACTGCACTCTTTGTTACGCTTTATTTAGTCTCGAATGTGATGGCGGTAAAGGTCATCGGAATTTTTGGTTTAGTTTATTTTGATGCAGGAACTATCACTTTTCCTTTTGCTTATATGCTTGGCGATGTGCTAACGGAGATTTGGGGTTATCGAACTGCAAAAAAAGTGATTTGGATTACCTTTATCTGCAATGTAATCTTAGTCCTTTGCACTCAAATTGGCGTTTGGCTCCCTTCGCCCGAATATCTTGGCGAAACAAGCACTGCTTACAATCAAGTTTTCTCATACGTGCCGAGAATTGTCTTAGGCTCCTTAGTCGGATTCTTGCTTGGGGAATTGTCAAACGCTTGGTTTATGGAGAAAATCAAAATAAAAATGAAAGGACGTCATCTTTGGGTAAGAACAATTCTTAGCTCCGTAATAGGATATTTATTAGATACCTTGCCTTTTGTGTTGATTGCTTTCTTTGGAGTTGTTTCTACACACGATTTGCTTTTGATGATTCTTTCGCAATATTGCATAAAACTATTGATTGAAGCCTTTTGTGGAACGCCTTTGGCTTATATGTCAATAAGAGGGTTGAAACGCTACATAAAAGAATAAAACCCTATGCAAAGATATTCACTTATACACGAGAAAATGCCAAGAGAATTTGTGCTTTTGCAATCAAAAGGTTGTAAATGGGGCAAATGTACTTTTTGCGACTATCATTTAGATAGCAATTCCTCTCCGTTTGAAACAAATCGCTTGGTTTTAAGTCGGGTAACGGGCGTTTATGGAGTTTTAGACGTGATAAACTCAGGCTCAGCAATAGAATTGGATTCTCAAACCATAGATTTAATAAACGCTATTGTAGAAGAAAAACATATTCACACGCTTTGGTTTGAAATGCACTATATGTTTCGTAATCAATTAGAGGATTTTGCGAAATTATTTCCAAGAGTTAGTGTGAAATTTCGTTGTGGAATAGAAACATTTGATGCAGAGCTTAGAGAAAAGTGGAATAAAGGAGTGGCAAAAGATGTAACGGCAGAAGATGTTGCAAGATATTTTCAAGGTGTATGCCTACTTTGTTGCACAAAAGGGGAGAAGAAAGAAAGAATACAAAGAGATATTGATTTGGCTCTAAGATATTTTGAATATTTTAGTGTAAACCTTTTTTGCAACAACACAACGCAAGTAAAAAGAGATGAAGAACTTGCTCAATGGTTTGAAAAAGAAATCTACCCTCAAATAAAAGATAATCCAAAAGTAGAAGTGCTTTTAAATAATCTTGATTTAGGGGTAGGATAAAAAAGAAAAAGCCGAATCAAAAAACGATTCGGCTTTTTTATTGCAATATTTAATTTTAATATTTATAGAATCCTTCTCCTGTTTTTCTACCAAGAAGTCCTGCTCTTACCATTTTTCTTAACAATGGGTGAGGACGATATTTTGAATCGCCGTATTCGTTGTACAATACTTCCATAATAGCAAGACAAACGTCTAATCCGATTAAATCTCCTAAGGCAAGAGGTCCCATAGGGTGATTTGCACCAAGTTTCATTGCAGTATCAATTTCCTCAGCACTTGCAACTCCGTCTGCTAATATACCAATTCCTTCATTAACCATAGGAATCAATATTCTGTTTACTACAAATCCAGGTGCTTCGTTTACTTTAACAGGAACTTTTCCTATTTCGGTTGCAAGATTTACTATTTTTTCGCAAACTTCTTCGCTTGTTTTTTGTCCTTTTATTACTTCTACAAGTTTCATCACAGGAGCTGGGTTGAAAAAGTGCATTCCTATGAATCTTTCTGGACGATCGGTGCAAGCAGCTATTTCAGTTATTGAAAGAGATGAAGTGTTTGTTGCAAAAATTGTTTCTGGCTTACAGATTTTGCTTAATTCTGCAAAAACTTCTTTCTTTAATTCCATTTCTTCTACTGCTGCCTCTATCACTAAATCAACATCTGCAAGTTGAGAGTATTCAGTTGTTGTGCTGATGTTTGCAAGTGTTGCGTCCATTGAGGCTTGTTCTATTTTACCTTTTTCAACAAGTTTAGCTAATCCTTTACTGATTCTTGCAACTGCTTTATCTAAACTTGCTTGGCTACGGCTTTTTACAATTACTTGCATTCCTGCTTGTGCAAATGCTTGAACCACGCCGCTACCCATTGTACCTGTTCCTATTATACAAATTTTCATTTTTGTTATATTTTAATTGTTAATTATTATTTGCCTTGAAATTCTACTTTTTCTTTGTTTAAGAATGCTCTCATTCCGTCTTTTTGGTCTTGTGTTGCGAAACATTTTCCAAAAAGTTTTGTTTCGTACGCTATTGCTTCGTCTGCACAAAGGTCATACTCTTCATTTATACATTCTTTTGCAAAAGAAACTGCCAAAGGTGCGTTTGCAATTATGCTTTCTGCCATCTTGATTGCTTCATTCATAAGCTCGGCTTGTTCATAAACTGCATTTACTAAACCTATTCTTAGAGCCTCTTCTGCTTTTATTGGTTTGCCTGTGAAGATTAGTTGTTTTGCCATTCCCATTCCTACAAGTTTTGTAAGACGATAAGTTCCGCTAAATCCAGGTACTATTCCTAATCCAACCTCTGGTTGTCCGAATCTTGCATTTGTAGAACATATTCTAATATCACAAGACATTGCAAGTTCGCAACCGCCACCTAATGCAAATCCATTAACGGCTGCAATTACAGGAATAGGAAGTGTTTCAATTTTTCTAAACACATCTGCTCCTCTTTTGCCGAATGCTTCTCCTTCTGCTTGATTTAGGTTTGCCATTTCTGAAATATCGGCACCTGCAACAAAGGATTTTTCGCCATCTCCTGTGATTATTAAAACTCTTGTGTCGTTTTCTATGTTAGAAACAAAACTATCTATTTCTGCAAGTATAGTTGAATTTAATGCGTTAAGCGATTTTGGAGCCGAAATCGTAAGAATAAGAATCGCTCCTTGTTTTTCTGATTTTAAGAAATTGTATTCCATAATGCTTTCGTTATTATAATTGCAAAAGTACTAATTTATTTTGATTTTTTCTTTAATATAATGCTTTCTTTATTTTGATTAGTTTTTCCAATAGGCTTTCTACTTTATCTAAGGCAAGCATATTTTTTCCATCGCTTAGAGCTTGGCTTGGGTTAGGGTGGGTTTCCATAAATATTCCATTTGCTCCAACTGCTATTGCTGCTTTTGCAATTGTAGAAATCATTTGAGGAAGTCCTCCGCTTACGCCTTCTGTTTGATTAGGCTGTTGAAGTGAATGAGTAATGTCCATTACAACGGGATAATTGAATGATTGCATGATTGGAATTGAACGAAAATCCACAATTAAGTCTTGATAACCAAACATTGTGCCTCTATCGGTAAGGATAATCTTTTCATTACCCACAGAAAGTACTTTGTCGGCAACGTGTTTCATTGATTGAGCCGATAGGAATTGCCCTTTCTTTATGTTTATTATTTTATTTGTCTTTGCAGCGGCAAGCAAAAGGTCGGTTTGTCGGCAAAGAAAGGCAGGAATTTGAAGAATATCTACATATTCTGCTGCTATTGCGGCTTCTTCTGCCGAGTGTATGTCGGTAACAACAGGTATTTGATATTTCTTTCTTATTTCGCCAAGTATTTTCAATGCTTTTTCATCGCCAATCCCGCTAAAAGAATCGATTTTTGAACGATTTGCTTTTCTATATGAGGCTTTAAATATTAGGTTAATACCTAATTTGTCGCATATTTCTTTAAGTTTTTCACATATTTCAAAAGGCATTTGCTCGTTTTCAATAACGCAAGGACCTGCCATTAAGAAAAATTTATTTGAATTGTCTTTTAGTTTTCTATAAAGTTCCATTATTTTTTTGTATTTTCGCACTTTAATCTACAAAATTGAGAAAATTTTCAGAAATGAAAAAGCAAAAATCTAAAAATATAAAGATTGCCTTGTCTGTAAAGGACGAAAAATTGCTTGCAAAGTACTGTGTGTCAAATAAAACAACGCCTAAGAGAGCGTTAAAAAAGATTTTGCACGATTTTTTAGTGGAAAATGTTGAGCCAATAAAGACTGAGGCCGAAAATCAATTGGAATTATTCAAACCAAAGCAGATGAATATTTTTGATTAAAAGCGTTCCCAATCTTCTATGGCTTTTTTAATGTGAGAATAAATAACAGTCTTGTTTAAAATCTTTTTTTCGTTATCTAAAATATAGATTTCGGGAGTGCGGATTATATCTATTCCATATTTTTGTTTTAATATTTGTGGGTCAATTTCCCAATTTGTCCAAGGATACATTGGCTCTTTGGTTGTTTCCCCTACGTTAATAGATATTATCTTCGCATTATATTTCTTTGAATCTTTTTCGTAAAAGCTAATTAAATCTTCAATGTTTTTTTTGCAACTTTCACATGTGGAAGAGTGAAAATGAATAATTGTATATTTTGCTTCAATATCGTAAAGCGAGTTTATGTTTGGAAATTTGTTGCCAGGAAGAAAAGGTTTTATTGCTTCAATGTTTATATTGTGTGTTTCAATTTCGCTAAGACTTAACCAAGGCGTTTTTCCTTTGTTGATGAGTTTTTCAACGATTTGAACATAGAGATTTTCGTTAAAAGAAAATGGCATAAGCGGTAATTTGTCTAAGTAAAGTTTTAAGATATATTGAGAATATAGAGTGTCGCCTTTTTGGTTCGCAATATTTATGAAATCTTCCATTGCTTGATAGACAGAATCTGAGGTTTGCATTGTGATTTTCTCAATATATGTCTTGAATTTTTTGTAGAAAAAAGAGGTGGAAAGCAATCTTTGGTCTTGAAAATTGAAATTTTCCCAATATCTTGACCTAATATCGTATGCGTAATCTAATTCTTTACCTTTTATTAGTTTGCCTGCTGAGAAAAATTCAGGCTTTGGACTTGGATTTCGCATTGAGGTTAAAAGTGAAGTCATTAGATTGTTTGGGTGTTGCTCAAAGAACATTGTTTGAAATTGGTCAAATGTTGTTTTGGCTTTTTGAATAAGGTTGATAAGGGAGTCTTTTTCTTCTGGAAATTCTTTGATTTCTTTTTCGTATTGTTTGGTTAATTGTTTTAATTCTTTGTTTCGTTTTTGGTATTCAAGATATAGCGAGTTTTCTTCGCATCCTTTTACCTCAAAATAACCGTATGGATACATATCTATTGTGAAAACGGGGTTTTTGTCTAAGATAAATGAAAAGAATTGTTGATAACTATTAGATACAACAACAATTCCTTGTCGGTAATCGCCCTCTAAAATAAAACTTCCATCAGGTTGAATTTGTAGAGAGTCTAAAAGAATTTTTTCTTTCTCTCCGTATGAGCCATGAATGTAAAGGGTAGAGTCTTCAATTTGATGAATCCAAAGTGTAATTTTGTAATGCGAGGTTTGAGAATAAAGACTTAGTCCAGCAATTAAAGAAATAGCAAAAAATATTATTTGTTTTTTCATGTTTTATCTTTGTTTAAAAAGCAAATCGACCTTCCTTTAAGGCTTTTATTATTTGTTCTAAGTTGTCGGCAGGTATGTTTTTTGCCACTATTGTGTTGTTTTTATCTAAAACAAACATAATTGGTGTTTTTTCTATGTCGAAATATTCTCTCCAATCATAGTTTGCAACCAACCCATTAAGGTTTATCCATTGTAGGTCTTTTTCTCTTATGAATTTTTTCCACGCTTCAAGGTCGCTTTCAGTGTTTATGGCAAATACTTCAAAGGAATAAATATCTTTCTTTTCTTTATAGAATTTATCATACTTAGGAACTTCTATTGAACAATGACCACAGCCCGGTGACCAAAAGAGAATGATTTTAAATTCTTTGTTGCATTCTCTTGTGCTATGCCATACGTTTGCCGAATCCATACATGCAAGGTCGGGAACTTGTTTTCCTAATAGTATGTTTTCCCATTTGTGTGCTCTTTCTATGTTTTTTTCCATATCTGTTGGCGAAACCCAATCGGCAATCCCTGTTTCGTAGTAGGCTTTTATTAGTTCTACGTAAATTTTGTCGTGTCCCATATATGGACTTTGAAGATAACGTTCTGTTATGTTGTGAATAAGATAGCGTTTCATTGCTTTTGAGTCTTTGGCTTGTGCAATTACTTTGTGTGCATAGTCAATTATTGAGTCAACTCTTTCATATTTCATAACCTCGTCCCAATAGCGATTGTAGTTTTGAAAGAAAACCATTTTAGGTGTGCGTAATAAGCCTGCACATGAAAGGTCTATGTTGTCAAAATAATGATTTTTATAATAATACCAGCGTTGTGCATTCCATTGTGCAGAATCTGCTGTTCCGTCTTCTTTCATTGGCATAGGAAAGTCTGGAACTGATATAGGCTTTGTTGCAGAAAATATTTTGGAAAGTAGATAATTAGGATATTTTTCAATAAAAGAATTCTTTATGCTATCGTTTACAAGACTTAGTGCTTTCATTTCTTTGTCGTAAACTTCTTTTGCAACTTTTTGTTCTATCAATTCCCTTGCTTTTTCTTGGGTTTGCTCGGTGTTTTGCATGTATTCATAATATGCTTTCAGCTCTTCGCTTCCCGATTTTACTTGCATAAATTTATTCCAATTTTCTTCCTTGGTTTTTAACCTTATTTTGCCTTCGTTTTGTATTAAAATTTCAACAAATCTTCCACTAAGGTTGCTTAGAAAGTAAATTCCGCTATCCAATTTCTTATCTTTGGATTTGAAAGAAAAAGTGTTCTTTTTGTTCCATGCAGTATCGATAGCGTAAGTCTTATCAAGATAGTAATGACCTAAAATAATAGCAGTGTCTTTGCTTTCAGATATTTCAATTTTTATGTCATATTGAGCAAAAACTTGTTGATTACATAAAATAATCAGTAGCAATAAAGCATATTTTTTTAAATATTTCATCGTGATTTTTTATTTAATTCCTATTACTAACGCAAAAATAATCATTATCTCATAATAAAAGACAATTTTTTCTTAAAAATCGTTTCATAAAGCAAAGAAAAAATTTTCTAAAACAAAGAAAAAATCTGACAAATTGGCGTTTTTTTGAACTCGGAATGTTTTTTGCTGTTATAAAAGCAAAATTAAAAAACAAAAAATATGGAAACAACAAAATTAAAGTTAGAAAATCTTAATCGTTTTGCTCATAATCTTATAGCAGAAGCAAGAGATGGTAAATTAGATCCAGTAATTGGAAGAGATGAACAAATACGCAGAGTATTACAAATCTTATCGCGTAGAACAAAGAATAATCCTGTTTTAGTGGGAGAGCCGGGTGTTGGAAAAACTGCAATAGCCGAAGGATTGGCTCAAAGAATTTTTAAGAAAGATGTACCGGAAAATTTAAAAGATAAGTTGATTTATTCCTTGGATATGGGAGCTTTGATTGCGGGAGCAAAGTATAAAGGAGAATTTGAAGAGAGATTAAAAGGAGTAATCAATGAATTGGTGGCCTCAAATGGCGAAATAATACTTTTTATTGATGAAATACATACCTTAGTTGGTGCAGGAGCGGGAGAAGGTGCTATGGATGCGGCAAATCTCTTGAAACCAGCCTTAGCACGTGGCGAATTAAGAGCAATAGGCGCAACAACGCTTAACGAATATCAAAAATATTTTGAAAAAGACAAAGCCTTGGAACGCCGTTTTCAAATGGTTATGATTGACGAACCAAGTGTTGAGGATACGATTAGCATACTTCGTGGATTGAAAGAAAGATATGAGGTGCATCATCATGTGAGAATAAAAGATAGTGCAATTATTGCGGCGGCACAAATATCGAATCGCTACATTACAAATAGGTTTTTGCCCGACAAAGCAATAGATTTGATTGATGAGGCTGCAGCTAAACTCCGTATGGAAATTGATTCCTCGCCGGAAGAACTTGATGAGTTGGAGAGGAGACTAATGCAATTGGAAATAGAAAGGGTTGCGATAAAGAAAGAAAAAGATGAGAAGAAAATAAAGGAACTTTCAGAGCAGATAGAAGCAATTAAGAAAGACAGAGATGTGTTAAAAGAAAAGTGGTTAGCACAAAAAAAACTTGTTGATGCAATTCAAGATGAGGTAAAGAAGATTGAATCCTATAAGTTTGAGGCTGAGAAAGCGGAAATGGAGGGAGATTATGGCAAAGTGGCACAATTGCGTTACGGAAAGATAAAACAGGCCGAGACAGATTTGGAAAATTATAAGAAAAGATTGAAAGAATTGCAGGTTTCAGGGGCTTTGATAACCGAAGAAGTGGATTTTAATCATATTGCAGAGGTTGTTTCTCGTTGGACAGGCATTCCTGTATCTAAAATGATGGAAAGTGAAAAGGATAAGCTGTTAAATCTTGAAAAAGAACTCACTCGCAGAGTTGTTGGACAAGAAGAAGCAATTAAAGCAGTGGCAGATTCTATTAGACGTAGCCGTTCGGGACTTAATGATGAAAGACGTCCTATTGGTTCCTTTGCCTTTCTTGGTAGTACAGGGGTTGGTAAAACCGAATTAGCAAAAGCCTTGGCTGAACAACTGTTTGATAGAGATGATTTAATGATTAGAATAGATATGAGTGAGTATCAAGAGCGTCATACTGTTTCTCGCTTAATTGGAGCACCCCCGGGATATGTCGGATATGAGGAAAGTGGGCTTTTGACAGAGGCTGTGAGAAGAAAACCTTACTCTATTGTTCTTTTAGACGAGATTGAAAAGGCGCATCCTGACGTTTTCAATATTCTTTTACAGGTTTTGGAAGATGGACGTTTGACAGACAATAAGGGAAGAGTAGTTGATTTTAAGAATACAATAATAATAATGACCTCTAATATAGGTTCTGAAATTTTGCAAGAGTATTTGGAAAAGGATAGAGAGAGTTTGACTTTAAAATGGGAGGAAGTGAAAAATGAAATAAAGTCTGTGATGAAAAAAACAGTGCGTCCGGAATTTTTAAATAGGATTGATGAAATTGTGGTCTTTAAACCTCTGATGAAAGCACAGATTAGAGAAATTGTAAACTTGCAATTAAAGGATTTAAAAGCAACTCTTAAAGAGAAAAATATAGAATTGATTGCAAAAGCAGAGGCTGTGGATTTTTTAGCAGAGAAAGGATATGATATATCTCTTGGTGCAAGACCTGTGAAAAGGACTATACAAAAGTATGTAATCAATAGATTATCAATTCTTTTGATAAATGGAGCTGTTGCTGAGAATATGCGAATAGAGATGTTTGTTGCAGACGAGGAAATAAACTTTAAGCAAATCAAATAGATAAATAGTTGCTTTCTTACAAAGAAAATGATTATTTTTGCACGATAAAACGAGATTATTATGGCTTTAATAAAATCAATTTCAGGATTTAGAGGAACGATAGGTGGCAAAGTAGGAGAAGGACTTTCACCTATTGATACCGTAAAGTTTACAGCAGCATTTGTGGCTTTTATAAAAGAGCTTTATGGTAAAGAAAAAATAACAATAGTCTTAGGACGCGATGCGAGAGTGTCAGGAGAAATGGTTTCACACCTTGTTGTTGGAACTTTAATGGGTATGGGAGTTGATGTAATCGATACAGGGCTTTCAACAACTCCTACTGTAGAGGTCGCAGTTACTGACTTAAAAGCAGATGCAGGTATAATTCTTACTGCAAGTCATAATCCTATGCAATGGAATGCTCTTAAATTCTTAAATAACAAAGGAGAATTTATTTCAGCAAGCGAAGGAAAAAGAGTTTTGGAAATAGCCGATGATGATAATTATGATTTTGCACAAGTAGAATGCTTAGGTAAATATACAACTGATGAAACAACTGTCGATAAGCATATAGAAAAAGTATTAGCATTAGAACTTGTCGATGTTGAAGCAATAAAGAATGCAGGTTTTCGTGTTGCTTTTGATGCGGTTTGTTCAACAGGAGGATTTGTTCTCAATAAATTATTAAAAGCATTGGGAGTTAAGGAAATCGTTGCTTTGAATGATGAACCTACAGGCGTATTTCCTCACAATCCGGAACCGCTTCCTGAAAATATTACTCAAATATGCAGCGAAGTAGTAGCGAAAAAATGTGATGTAGGCTTTATTGTAGATCCAGATGTTGATAGATTGGCAATAGTAAGCGAAAACGGACAACCTTTTGTTGAAGAATATTCATTAGTATCTATTGCAGACTATGTTTTGAAACACACTCCTGGTGCAACAGTTTCAAATATGTCATCAACAAGAGCATTGAGAGATGTAACAGAAGCTAAGGGAGAACAATATTTTGCTTCGGCTGTTGGAGAAGTAAACGTTGTTGAAATGATGAAAAAGCATAATGCGGTAATAGGAGGAGAAGGAAATGGAGGAATTATCTATCCTGCAATTCACTATGGTCGCGATGCCTTAGTAGGAATAGCTTTATTCCTTACTCTGCTTGCAAAAAGTAAAATGACATGTTCTCAACTTAGAGCAACATATCCTAACTATGAAATTTCTAAAAACAAAATGGAACTTACAAAAGAAATGAATGTAGATTCTATTTTGGAGAAAATGGCTGAGAAATACAAGGATTATGAAGTTTCAACCATAGACGGAGTAAAGATAAACATAGAAAAGGAATGGGTTCATTTAAGAAAAAGTAATACAGAACCGATTATAAGAATCTATTCAGAGAGTAAAGATTTGGAAGCCGCAAATAAATTAGCTAATACAATAATTGAAGAAATTAAAACCTTGATTTAGAAAAATAAAACAAAGAAAAAATTAAATAAAACAAAGAATTAAAAAATTAAAACAAAGAAAAGTATGAAGAAAATTTTAGCATTAGCTTTAGCACTAGTATTTAGTGCAGGTGCATTTGCACAAACACCAAACGTAACAACAACAATTGACAACCTAACACCAACAACAATTACAGCATCTTTTGAAATGGATGAAAATTGTACAAAATATCATATCTTAGCCGATGTAGTTGGAGGAATGGATCAATGGGTTCAAATGTTCGGTATGCCATTAAGAGATTTAGTTATTTCATTCTCATTGGGATTTGAAGCAGATACAACATACACTTGGACAGATATGGCTCCAAATACAGATTATATTGTTTATGTTGTTGCAGTTAATGAAACAGATACATCAGAAGTTCTTATGACTACTTGCTCTACACCACAAGCAGGAGGAGAAGGCGCAAGCGTTGTTACAATAGAATTATCAAATATAACAGAAACTTCTGTTATTATGACAGCTACTCCAAACGATCAAACTTCTAGATTTTTAGATGGTTTAGTTGAAAAAGCATTATTAGATGAAATTGGACAAGACTCTTTGATGACTATGTTAGTAGCACAACCTTATTGGTTATATGAAACAGACGTTTGGGAATGGCTTGACCTTACACCAGGAATGGAATACTATGCTTTTGCAATAGGACAAAACGCTGCAGAACAATGGGGAGAAATGACACTTATTCCTTTCACTACATTAGTTTCTGGCCTAAATGAAGCAGAAAACAATGGAATCACTCTATATCCAAACCCAGCTACAAATCTTGTTTCATTAAATAATGCAGAAATAGGCAGCCTTGTTGAATTAATCGATATTCAAGGAAGAGTATTAAAATCATTTGTTGTAAACTCTACAAACCAAACAATAGACCTACAAGGAATACAATCAGGATTGTATGTAGTTAAAACAATAACACCTAACAAAGAAAAAACTTTTGTTAACAAACTAATTGTTAATGAATAATAGCAATTTTTCAATTATAAAAAAATAAGACAAAATCTTCTCAATAATGATTATTTTCTACGCTATTGAGAAGATTTTTCTTTGCAATCATTATGGAAATATCAGCAATAGTACCAAGTTACAATGAAGAAAAAAATGTGCCGTTAGTATATGAAAGACTAACAAGCACATTATCTCAAATATCTGATAAATACGAAATAATCTTTGTAAATGATTGTAGCAAGGACGCAACGCTTAGTGTAATAAAACAAATATCAAAGAAAGATTCTCACGTAAAATACATCAGCTTTTCAAGAAACTTCGGACATCAAATCGCAGTCAGTGCAGGATTAGACCTTTGTAAAGGTAAAGCAGTTGTTATAATAGATGGCGATTTGCAAGACCCGCCTGAGTTAATACTTGAAATGTATAAAAAATACCAAGAAGGCTACAAAGTAGTCTATGCAAAAAGAAAAACAAGAGAAGGAGAAACATGGTTTAAGAAAGCAACAGCAAAACTTTTCTATCGCTTTCTTGCAGCAATGACAAGTATAGAAATTCCTGTTGATGTAGGAGATTTCAGACTCATTGATCAAGTAATCGTAAACCACCTTCGCAATATGCCAGAAAAGTCAAAATACATAAGAGGTCAAATCTCATGGATAGGATACAAACAAACCTTTGTAGAATATCATAGAGATGCACGCCTATACGGAAAAACAAACTATCCGTTCAAAAAAATGCTACGCTTAGCCTTTGACGGCATAACCGCATTCAGCGACAAACCACTAAAAATAGCCTCAGCAATAGGAATAATATCAGCAATCCTTTCACTACTCGCCATTGTTTATGCACTAATATCTCATTTCATATTCGATAGTGCAGTATCGGGTTGGACTTCATTGATAATAAGCGTTTTATTCATAGGAGGAGTTCAACTAATCACAATAGGAATAATAGGAGAATACATCGCAAGAATAAATAACGATGTTCGCAACAGACCATTGTACATAATAGAAGAAAAAAACATAGAAAATCAAGAAACAAATACATACAATAATGAAATATATAGAGACAGATAATAAATTTAATCGTTATTGCGTAACCACAGCCTTACCTTACGCAAACGGACCAGTACACATAGGACACTTAGCAGGCGTTTACGTGCCGGCAGACATATATGTACGTTACCTAAGAATGATGAACGAAGACGTACTCTTTATAGGAGGAAGCGATGAGCACGGAGTACCAATCACAATCAAAGCAAAAAACGAAGGAGTAACTCCACAAGACATAGTAGATCGTTATCATGGAATCATAAAACAAGCATTCCAAGATTTAGGAATATCATTTGACATATATTCACGAACATCTTCAAAAATACATGCCGAAACAGCCTCAGCATTCTTTAGAGACCTATATGAAAAAGGAAAATTTGTAGAAAAAGTATCACAACAATACTATGACGAAGCAACAAATACATTCCTTGCAGATAGATATATAACAGGAACTTGCCCACATTGTGGAAACGAAAAAGCATACGGCGATCAATGTGAAGCGTGTGGAACAAGCCTTTCAGCAACTGATTTAATAAATCCAAAATCTACACTTTCAGGACAAGAGCCTCAATTAAAAGAAACAAAACATTGGTATTTGCCACTTGAAGAATACGAAACCTTTATGAGAGAATGGATATTGGAATCACACCCCGAATGGAAAACAAACGTATATGGACAATGCAAAAGCTGGATTGACCAAGGACTTCAAGCAAGAGCAGTAACAAGAGATTTGGATTGGGGAGTAAAAGTGCCGATAGAAGGAGCAGATGGCAAAGTATTGTATGTATGGTTTGACGCACCAATAGGATATATCTCAAACACAAAAGAATTATACCCACAAAATTGGGAAAAATGGTGGAAAGAAAAAGACACAAAACTTGTTCACTTCATAGGAAAAGACAACATAGTATTCCATTGCATTATATTCCCTGCAATGTTAAAAGCAGAAGGAAGTTATATCTTACCAGAAAACGTACCAGCTAACGAATTCTTAAACCTTGAAGGCGATAAAATATCAACTTCTCGCAATTGGGCAGTGTGGTTACACGAATACCTAAAAGATTTCCCTGGAAAACAAGACGTATTGAAATATGTGCTATGTGCAAACGCACCGGAAACAAAAGATAACGACTTCACATGGAAAGATTTCCAAACACGCAACAACTCAGAACTTGTAGCAATCTTTGGAAACTTTGTAAACCGAACAATAGTCTTAACACACAAATACTTTGAAGGCAAAGTACCACAAAGAGGCACACTAAACGAACTTGACATTCAAACAATAGAACAAATAAAACAATATCCTGAAAAAATAGGACGAAGCATAGAACAATACCGATTCCGCGAAGCCCTAAACGAACTAATGAATCTTGCACGCCTTGGCAATAAATACTTAACAGAAAACGAGCCTTGGAAAACAATAAAGACAGATGCAGAACGCACAGCAACAGTTTTGAATATCTCATTACAAATATGTGCAAACCTTGCCTTATTATCAGAACCATTTTTGCCATTTACAGCAGAAAAATTACGTGGAATGTTAAACCAAGACAAAGCCTTTTGGTATGAAGCAGGCAATTCAGAACTTTTAGAAGAAGGAAAACAAATCAATCCAGCACAATTGTTGTTTGAACAAATAGACGACAAACAAATAGAAGCACAATTAGAAAAATTACAACAAACAAAAAAAACGAACGAATTAGCCTCTGCCACAGTAGAACCACAAAAAGCCAACATAGAATACGATGATTTTGCCAAAATGGACATAAGAGTTGGAACAATACTTGCAGCTGAAAAAGTAGCCAAAACAAAAAAACTTTTAAAATTAACAATTGACACAGGAATTGACCAACGCACAATAGTAAGTGGAATAGCTGAATATTATTCTCCAGAAGAAATCATCGGCAAACAAGTATCCGTATTAGTAAACCTTGCACCAAAAGCACTAAAAGGCATAGAAAGCCAAGGAATGATACTAATGGCAGAAAACCTTGACGGAAGTTTAAGCTTTATTTCGCCAGAAAAACCAATCAGAAACGGCGGAACAATTAGCTAAAACAAAAAAAAGAGAAGGGAAATTTTATAGGAACTATTTGTTTCTATGAATTAAAGTAAAAACTCTTTGTTTTAATTTAAAAAATCAAAGAAAAAATCATTTTTTTCTTTGATTTTTTTTTATTTTTCTTTGCAAAATTTTTCATATATTTGCGTGCGTAAAATCATAAATAAATGTATTGATTATGAAAAAATGGATAGTATTTGTTTTAGGCTTTGTTTCAGGAATTGTTTTTCTATTCCTAGTATTGTTAATTATTGGGAAATCGTCTTTAAATGATGCTGGAATGACTTATTTTGAAAAGCCTGGTAAATGTATTTCAAAAAAAGATTTTAAAGTTTTTCAGGTGATTGGAGAAGGCTATGCTTTAGCTGAAGAGAGATTAGAGTTCTCTAGTGGAATTACTCTTCCTGGGAATTTATTAGTTCTTGTAACAAATGATAATGGAGAATTATATTATGATGATCAAATTATAGAAGTTCCAAAAGGTAAATGTATGCGTCAAATAGGGGTTTATGAGTATCAAACGAAATCAGAAAATTGGAAAACTGTGCCTATTGTGCAGGTGATGAATGAATAAAAAGTATATTTATAATGGTTATTTTACTATTATTGGTATTTTTTATCTTTATTCTTTTTGTACGAATTATATCTCGTAGTAATAAAGTACTAAAGAATAAGAAAAAAAAGACAACTTATAGTTCTTATGCAAAAACTTTAGGGGAAATAAGCGAGAAAAGTGTTACGAAAAAGACAACTTGTAGTTCTTATGCAAAGGTTTTAGGAGAAATAGGAGAGGAAAGTGTGGCTTCTATTTTAAAAACTTTGCCTAAGGACTATGTTGTTTTTAATGATATTTATTTAGAAATAAAAGGCAAATCTACTCAAATAGATCACGTTGTTATTTCGCGATATGGAGTCTTTATAATAGAAACAAAGAATTATACGGGTTGGATTTTTAGCAATGATACTTCGGAATATTGGACTCAAACTATATATGAAAACAAATATCAATTAAGAAATCCTTTAAAACAAAACTATGCACACCTTAAAACTTTACAATCTATTTTTGGAATAGATGAAAGATTCTATTTTCCAATAGTTGCCTTTCACGATAGAGCGACATTGAAGTGTGAGACTAATGGAAATGTGATGTATTTTTCAGAATTGAAAGATTTTATTCTTTCAAAACATATCCAAAGACTTTCAGATGAATTAGTAAATAGGTTATCTGCAATATTGATGTATTATTCAGTAAAAAATGAAAACCAAAAGCAAGAACATATTCTTAAAGTAAAACAAGATATAGCAAATAAAGAATCTTTGGTTGAGAAGGGAATTTGCCCTAAATGCGGGGGAATGTTAATACATCGTCAAGGAAAATATGGCGAATTTATATCTTGTATAAACTATCCTTCTTGTCGATTTACGCAAAACATAAATCGCTAAATTTTTTCTTTGTTTTTTTGAATTTTTTCTTTGAAAAAATATTTTTTTTCTTTGATTTATTTTCATTTTTCAAAGACTTTTTTTCTTTGTTTTTTAAGTTCAAATATTGGAATTTATTATTTTTGCAGTTTATCTTAATTTTGAATCTTATGAAACGTTATATAATTGTTGTTTTTTGCCTTTTGAGTATTTTTTCTCAGGCTCAGATGCGAGTTTGGTTTGATAAGCCTACTCGTTCTCTTGATACGCTTTCTTTCTATGACTATTCTGCTGATTGGGAGTGGGAAAATGTTTCTTTGCCTATTGGAAATGGCTCGTTAGGTGCAAATGTTTTGGGCTCGGTTTCAATAGAAAGATTAACTCTTAATGAGAAATCGCTTTGGAGAGGAGGGCCCAATGTGTCGGATTCTGCTTCTTATTATTGGAATGTGAATAAAAATTCGGCTTATTTTTTAGATGAAATACGCAAAGCCTTTCTTGAAAAAGATTATGCAAGGGCTGATAGTCTTACTCGCAAGAATTTCAATTCTTATGCAGCATACGAGTCTTGGAATGAAAAGCCTTTTCGTTTTGGCTCTTACACAACTTTGGGAGAATTATGTATTTATACATCTTTGAATGAAGACTTAACAAAGAATTATTCTCGTTCTCTTTCTATTGATTCAGCATTAGCAAAAGTAGAGTTTGAAAACAATGCAACAAACTACACAAGGGAATATTTTGTTTCTTATCCCGATAGTGTGATTGTTTGTAGATTTTCGGCAAATCAAAAAGAAAAGCAAAATTTACTTTTGAAATATAGACCAAATCCTGAAACGGATATAGAGATTAAGAAAATAGGAGAGAGGCAAGTCTTGTTTCTTGGGCGTTTAAAAGATAATGAAATGTCCTTTGCTTTGAGAATAAGGGTGGAGGCAAAGAATGGCGAGGTGGAAATAAGCGAAAATGGGGAAATTTCGGTAAAAGAAAGTGATGAGGTAGTGTTTCTTTTGGCAGGGGATACGGATTATTTTATGAATTTCTTTCCCGATTTTTCCGATTGCAATACATACGTTGGAATTAACCCTATTGAAACAACTGAAAGTACGCTTGCAAGAATTGAAACCTTGGATTATGAAACATTAAAACAAAGGCATTTGAATGATTACTGCAATTTGTTTAATAGAGTGGAATTAAATCTCAATCCAAATGAAAGTTTTGAGGATTTACCTACCGATAAACGTCTTGAAAGATACAGAAAAGGGGAACAAGACTTTGCTTTGGAAGAATTATACTTTCAATTTGGAAGATATTTGACTATTGCTTCATCGCGAGAGGGTAATTTGCCAAGCAATCTTCAAGGAATATGGGCAAGGGGTGTTGATGGTCCTTGGAGAGTTGATTATCATAACAACATAAATCTTCAAATGAATTATTGGCTTGCAAGTCCGGGAAATCTTTTAGAATGCAATAAACCGCTGATTGACTATATTCGCACACTGATTCTTCCAGGTAGAGAAACCGCAAAGGCATATTATGATGCAAGAGGTTGGACTGCTTCAATTTCTTCTAATATTTTCGGTTTTACATCTCCACTTTCAAGCGAGGATATGAGTTGGAATTTTTCTCCAATGGCGGGTCCGTGGCTTGCTCTTCATCTTTGGGATTATTATGATTACACTCGCGATAAGCAATACTTGGAAAACATAGCATACGACATTATAAAAGAAAGTGCAAACTTTACAGTGGATTATCTATGGCAAAGACCCGATGGAATATACACTGCTTGCCCTTCGACCTCTCCTGAACATGGTCCAATAGATGAAGGAGCTACTTTTGCAAATGCAGTAGCGAGAGAAATATTACTTTGTGCCATAAAATCAGCAGAGGTGTTAGAGAAAGACAAATCTCAAAGGAAAGAATGGGAAAGCGTATTGGAAAAAATAATGCCTTATAAAGTTGGGAGATATGGGCAACTTATGGAATGGAGCAAAGATATTGACGACCCGAAAGATGAACATAGACACGTAAATCATTTGTTTGGACTTCACCCCGGCACAACTATTTCTCCAATTCTTACTCCCGATTTGTCAAAGGCCTCAAAGGTGGTTTTGAATCATAGAGGCGATGGAGCAACAGGTTGGAGTATGGGTTGGAAAATCAATCAATGGGCAAGACTTTGCGATGGAGACAGAGCCTATCTTTTGTTTGGAAATCTTTTAAAGCACGGAACGCTAAACAATCTTTGGGATTCGCATCCGCCTTTCCAAATTGACGGAAATTTTGGAGCAAGTGCAGGAATTATAGAAATGCTTTTGCAGTCTCATCTTGGCTTTTTGAATATTTTACCAGCACTTCCAATGGCGTGGGAGCAAGGAAACGTAAAAGGATTGCTTGCAAGAGGAGGGTTTGTTGTTGATATATATTGGCAAGAAGGTGAATTAACACAAATAAAGATCACATCTCTTCAAGGTCAAGAGTGTAAAATAAAATATAAAGACAAAGAACTTTCTTTTAAAACAAAGAAAGGACGTTCGTATCTTATAAAATACGAAAACGGAAAGCTTATTGTATTGGATTGTTTGGAATAACTAATGCACAAATTAAATATATCAATAATCCACCTCCTCCAAAAAGAGTGAGAATTACAACTAAAAGTCTCATTATAGTAGGGTCTAAATCAAAATATTCTGCAAAACCTCCACATACTCCGCAAAGTTTTCTATTTGTATTAGAACGATACAATTTTTTCATAGTAATTTATTTTTTAGATTTATTACATTGTGCAAATATATGAAAAAATAATTTTATCGTATATTTGCTTTCTGAAATTCTTAAAATGATTATGAAAAATAATACATTTGTTTGGCGATTGGCTGAAAAGAAAGACGTTGATACAATAGTAGAAATTATTGATGGAGCTGTTTTTAGACTTGGGAAAGCAGGAATAAATCAATGGCAAAACGGATACCCGAATAGGGAAGTGGTGATTGCGGACATTGAAAAGGGATTTGGCAGAGTTGTGTGCAAGGGAGATGAAATTCTTATCTATGGTGCGTTGGTTTATTCGGGAGAAAAGGCATACGATGACTTAAAAGGAGGGGAGTGGTTAATGGATACGCAAGACTATGCTACAATTCACAGAGTTTGTGTGGTAAATAATGGAGTAGGAAAGGGATATGGCAAAATTTTTATGACCTTTGCAGAAGAGGAGGTAAAGAAAACGTTCCGCAGTATAAGGATTGATACTCACCCCGACAACAAAATAATGCAGTCAATGGTAGAAAGTCTCAATTATTCCTACTGCGGAACGGTTATGTATGAAAGTTTACGATTGGCTTACGAGAAGTTGCTCTAATAAGGCATTGCATACAAGAGATATGTCTTGCCATGTGGCTTCAAAGTCGCCTGTGTACCATGGGTCTGCAACGTCTTTGTTTTTTCCTGCGTAGCTCATCATTAGCGTAACTTTGTTTTGCGCATCTTCGCCAACGAATGGCACAAGGTTTCTAAGGTTATTTCTATCCATAGCAATGATATAGTCAAATTCTTCGTAGTCTTTTTTTGTTATTTGACGCGCTGTCTTTCCTGCACACGAGATATTATGCTCTGCAAGTTTTGCTTTTGCAGGTGGATATACTGAGTTGCCGATTTCTTCTCTGCTTGTAGCACAAGATTCTATGTAAAACTTATCTGCAACGCCACGTTTAGCAACTAAATCCTTCATTATAAATTCTGCCATTGGGCTTCTGCAAATATTTCCATGACAGACAAAAAGTATTCTTATCATTTTGTTTTAGTGTTTAAAATAAGTAATTCCAGCAGTCTTTGATTATGAAAACTAAGGCTATAATTCCATAGATTATTTTTAAGAATGTGCCCACTAAAAAGCCAATAAATGAACCTATTGCTGATTTTATTGCATTTTCTTTATTGCCTGCAATTTTTTCTCCGAAGTATGCACCTAAGAAAGGACCAAGAATGATTCCGAAAATGCCGAATGGTCCTAATGTTATGTCTAATAAAGGTAGAATAAATATGCTTACAACAAGTCCAATAGTGCTTCCCCTAACGCCTGCTTTTGTTCCTCCGAATTTCTTAGTGCCATAGATTGGTATTATGTAGTCTAAAATCGTGATTGCTATTGCTATGATTGCCATAACAATGAGTAGTGTGGTGTTTGCTTGAAAGGAGGGAAGAGAAATTAAGATTAACAATCCTATATAGCTAATAGGAGTACCCGGAAGTCCAGGAACGATTGCTCCAATTATTCCAATAATTCCTAATAGTATTGCAAGGATAATGATAAGGTAAGTCATAGTAATTTATTTTAATGAACTTTTAAAATTTCTCCGTTGTCCTTTACTATGGTTTCGTACCATTTTTCAGGATATTGCGGTTGCTCAGGCATAACACATTGACCTTTTCTGTAAGGGCTTTCAATAAATTCGCCGTTTTTTTCTTTCTTAATATTGCCGTCAATGTATTTTACAATAAGGTATTCTTTTAAGTCGGTCCATTCATAGAATGTAGATATGATTCTTTGATTAGAGAAGTTAGTCATACGTTCTTTTATTTCGTTTTCGGCAACTGAGTCTTTGTGAAGGCGAAGTATTTTTTTGTCAAAGTGATTTACGTCAAGAAAGTAAGATGCTTCTAATCTCTTTTGTACTTTTCTGATGTCTTTTATCATATCTGAATAGCGTGTGTAAGCGAAATTTGTTACGAAGTTAAATAACCAAAACATTGAACTTTCGCTATATTCTATCATTGTTCCGTTTCCTTCTTGTAGATGTTCGTTTACTGTTTGCAAAGCGGTGTAAATTGGCATATAAACTGTTGAATAAGTGTCATCAACTCCAAACCACATCAATCCTTTTGCAAAAGTTGGCATGTGCTCTCTTGATTCTATTACCATTGAAAAGCCTGTTTGTTGTGTGGAAATGGCTCTTTCGTGAACGTATTCTACTCCATCAACAGTGAAATCCATTGGTCTCCAACGGTAAGGACAGTTAAATGGACCTGCTCCTAAGTCTTGTCGCATATCCATTTTTGTTCCTTGGAAGTGATCGCGCATTAGTTCCATTACATCTTGAACTGTAAGTTTTTGATCTGGAACAATCCAAAGTGGCATGCGGTTTTGTAAATTGTATCCCATAGCATAGTCTTCGTATTGTTCCATTTGAGAATTGCAACGACGGAAAATGGACCATACTCTCGACTCACAGCCTCTTGCAGCTGAGAAATTGATTGGTGCGTATGTGTCTGAGAAAGAGAAGTCTTGGTCTTTGCCTGTGAAATAGCCTTTTTTGCGTGCAAATGTTATGACATCGTGGCTGTAAACCACTTCTACCTCTGGACGAAATATGTGTTTAAGAGATTTAGAACTTATACTTTTGTAGTCTTTCTTTGTTTGAAGAGGAAAAGTCGTAATACGAGCATGGTTAGCGTGTGCAGAAATGCAGCCATCTGGTATTTTCATCGCTACCCATACAGCTCCCTTTTCTTCTCCTTTTCCAATGATTTCCATAATCCAAACTTCCTTGTCGTCTGCTATTGAAAAACTTTCGCCAGATGAACAATAACCGTATGTTTCTACAAGTTCTGCTATTACCTTTATTGCTTCTCTTGCGTTAGATGCTCTTTGTAGGGCAAGTCTTATTAGAGAACCATAATCTATTGCAGGGGTTTTGCTTTCAAGTTCTGCTCTTCCTCCAAAGGTTGTTTCGGTTATGCCAAGCCCAACTTCGTTTGCATTGCGAATAACGGTGAATGTACGTTCTACTTGTGGAATTTGAATAAGCGGTCTGCCATCTCCATAGTCAAAAATCTGTATCATTTCGCCCGGTTTGTGTACTCCGCCCGCTAAATAGTATAAATCACCATAGCGAGTGTGCGAATCGGCAGCATAAGTTATCATTGTAGAGCCATTTTTTGAAGCTTT
This sequence comes from uncultured Bacteroidales bacterium, assembly GCA_937881815.1. Lineage (GTDB taxonomy): Bacteria > Bacteroidota > Bacteroidia > Bacteroidales > P3 > Onthomorpha. The sequence goes on along the minus strand of CALGEC010000049.1, from coordinate 158,423 downwards.
GCGTGTTACTAATATGCTTGTGCAAGCAAAGGATTGTGAAAAAAAGGCTGAAATAGCCAATATTAAAATACTCAATCTTAGTTTTTTCATTGCGTTTAAAAGTTTTATTTATGCAAAGATAAGAATAAAAAAAATAAAGCAAAGAATTAAAAAATTATTTCTTTGCTTTATTAAATTATTTCTTTGTTTTATTTTTCTAACTCTTAGAGTTATTATCTGATTCTTTCAGAGTCTCTGACTAATTTTTCGTCTTTTTTTATTGCTCTTTGGGCTAAGATAAATAATAAGACTTGTCCCATTGGTAGATAAGTGGAAACGCCATATATTGTTTTGGTTACTCGGATTTGTTGTTGAGCAAGTGCGGTTTCTTGTGCGGAAATTATCCACAAAAGCAACATTCCTACGTAAATTGTCGCAATAAGGAATCCAAAAGCTGAGATTCGCATTTGCAAAGGACGATTTTTAAATAGGAAAATAGCAACTAAGGCAAGTATTCCTGTGGCAATAGGGAAGAATATAGCATTCCATGCAATTGTTGTTTGAGGAAGTGCTGTTGTGTCTGCTGGTAAATCTTTTGGAAGAATGTTATATTCTGTTGTATCATACTTATCTGTTTCAAACTCTGCTAATGGGAAACAGAAACTTAATACTGAAAGGACTAAAACACCAACTAAGTATAATGTTTGTATTCTTTGTATCATAATATCTTGTTTTTAAAAAACAATAAGCCCAAGAGAATCTCTTGGACTTATTGTTTCATTATTTTTAATACATTCCTGGCATTCCGCCTGGTGCACCTGGCATTGCTGGTGCTTCTTCTTTTATTTCTGAAAGAACGCATTCTGTTGTCAAAATCATAGATGCGATTGACGCTGCATTCTCTATTGCTACTCTTGCTACTTTTGTAGGGTCTATAACTCCACTTGCGTGTAGGTCTTCATAGACTTCTGTTCTTGCATTAAAGCCAAAATCTCCTTGAAGTTCTTTTACTTTGTTTACAACAACAGATCCTTCCATTCCTGCATTGGCTACGATTTGGCGAAGAGGTTCTTCTAATGCTCTGCGTACGATTTGGATTCCTGTTTCTTCGTCTTCGTTTTCTCCTTTAAGGTTTTCTAATGCTGAAATTGCTCTTATGAAAGCTACTCCACCGCCTGGGATAATTCCTTCTTCAAGTGCTGCTCTTGTTGCGTTAAGTGCATCGTCAAAACGGTCTTTCTTTTCTTTCATTTCTACCTCTGAGGCTGCTCCAACATAGATTACTGCAACTCCACCTGCAAGTTTTGCAAGTCTTTCTTGTAGTTTTTCTCTGTCATAGTCAGAAGTTGTTTTTTCGATTTGAGCTTTGATTTGACTAACTCTTGCATCAATTTGTTCTTTTGCTCCTGCTCCTGATACAATTGTTGTGTTGTCTTTATCAACTGTTATTTTTTGAGCAGAACCAAGCATTGTAAGGTCAGCATCTTCAAGTTTGTATCCTTTTTCTTCTGAAATTACTGTACCACCTGTAAGAATTGCTATGTCTTCTAACATTTCTTTTCTTCTGTCTCCAAATCCTGGTGCTTTAACTGCAACAATTTTCAAAGAACCTCTTAAACGGTTTACAACAAGTGTTGCTAATGCTTCGCCTTCTATGTCTTCTGAGATGATAAGTAAGCCTCTTCCTGTTTGAACTGTTTTTTCCAATATTGGTAAAAGTTCTTTTAGGTTAGAGATTTTTTTGTCGTAGATTAAGATGAAAGGATTTTCGTAAATTGCTTCCATCTTTTCTGTGTTTGTAACAAAGTATGGAGAAAGGAATCCTCTATCGAATTGCATACCTTCTACAACTTTTACTGTTGTGTCTAAGCCTTTTGCTTCTTCAATAGTGATTACACCTTCTTTTTTAACTTTATCCATTGCGTCAGCAATGATTTGTCCGATGAATTTGTCGTTATTTGCTGATATTGTAGCAACTTGTTCTACTTTTTCTTTGCCTTCGCCTATTTCTCTTGAACGAGCCTTTAAATCTTTTATTACTTCGGCAACTGCTTTGTCAATACCACGTTTCAAATCCATTGGATTAGCACCGGCAGTTACGTTTTTGATTCCTGTATTTACTATTGCTTGTGCTAAAACTGTTGCAGTAGTAGTTCCATCTCCTGCTTGATCGTTAGTTTTTGAAGCAACTTCTTTTACTAACTGAGCTCCCATGTTTTGAACTGCGTCTTCCAATTCTACTTCCTTAGCAACAGAAACTCCATCCTTTGTAATATGTGGTGCACCAAACTTTTTATCAATAATAACGTTTCTTCCCTTTGGTCCTAATGTTACTTTAACAGCATTAGCCAAAGCATCAACTCCCAATCTTAATTGTTCTCTTGCTTCTGTGTTGAATATTATGTTTTTTGCCATTGTCTTATTTTTTTAGATTATTGCGTAAATATCGTTTTCTCTCATTATAAGGTAATCAACTCCGTCAATTGCGATTTCAGTTCCTGAGTATTTTCCGTAAAGTACTTGATCGCCTACCTTAACTGTCATTGGTTCATCTTTTTTTCCTGGTCCTACTGCTATAACTTCTCCTCTCATTGGTTTTTCTTTTGCAGTGTCTGGGATAATTATTCCAGATGCAGTTTTTTGTTCCATTTCCGCAGGTTTAATCAAAACTCTGTCAGATAAAGGTTTTACATTTACTTTTGTCATTTTGTAAATCTCCTATGTTATTTGTTATGTTTATAAATTTATTCTTTGCTTTTTTAAAGACAATTTTTGTTCCAAAAGATTTTTTTCTGCCAAATTGTCATAGAAATCCTATAAAAATGCCTTTAATTGTTCGTTTAGTGTTTCTATTTTTTGTTCTGCATCAGAGAGTTTCTTTCTTTCCATTGCTACAACTTGCTCTGGTGCTTTACTAACAAAGTTTTCGTTTGAAAGTTTTTTCATTACCGAATTCTTAAAGCCTTCATAATATTCTATGTCTGCTTTTATCTTTTTGATTTCTTCTTCTTTGTTTACATTGTCCGTCAAAGGAACGAAGAATTCAACGGTTCTTACCATTTTTGCTATGGCTTTTTCAACTTTTTCTTCACAAGCTTCAAGTGTGTCAAGGTTACAAAGTTTGCAAACAATGTCTGAATACTTTTCTATTATAAGAGCTTCTTCTGATTTTGTGAAATAAACTTGCAAAGCAATCTTTTGAGCAATGTTTTTCTCGTTTCTTACGCTTCTTATCGCAGTAATAAATTCTTCAATAAATTCAAACTCGTTTAGAAGCGTTGTGTTTATGTCTTTTATTGCAGGAAGTTGAGCTTGCATTATGAATTCGTTTTCTTTTCTCTCTTTTATAATGTGATAAACCTCTTCACTAACAAATGGCATGAAAGGATGAAGGATTTTCATCACGTCTTCAAAAATATCAAGTGTAGCCTCGAAAGTTTTTCTGTCGATTGGAGCTTGATAAGCAGGCTTAATAATTTCCAAATACCAAGAACACAAATCGTCCCACACGAATTTATAAACATTCATCAAAGACTCAGATAAACGATATTTTGAAAAATCATCTTCCAAATCACAAAGAGTTTTGTTCATTTTTTCTTTGAACCATTCGATAGCAAGAGCTGAACTTATAGGTTGCTCAATGTCTTCTACATTCCAAGATTTTATCAAACGAAGTGCATTCCAAATCTTATTAGAGAAGTTTCTTCCTTGTTCGCAATAGCTTTCATCAAAAGGTAAATCGTTACCAGCAGGAGAGGCAAGCAACATTCCCATTCTTACTCCGTCGGCTCCGTACTTTTCAATCAATTCAATCGGGTCAGGACTGTTGCCAAGACTTTTGCTCATCTTTCGTCCAAGTTTGTCTCTTACAATTCCAGTGAAATAAACGTTTTTAAATGGAATATCTTTCTTGTATTCCAATCCGGCAATAATCATTCTTGCAACCCAGAAGAATATAATTTCAGGTGCAGTTATTAAATCGTTGGTTGGATAGTAATAATTGATTTCTTCGTTATTAGGATTTCTAATTCCATCAAAGACACTCATCGGCCAAAGCCAAGATGAAAACCATGTGTCTAATACATCTTCATCTTGTTTTAAGTCATTGAGAGTGTAATTCTCTGTTGGGTAAAGTTCTTGTGCTTTTTTCAATGCTTCTTCTGCTGAAACAGCAACTACAAATTCTCTGTTTGGAAGGTGATATGCAGGAATTCTTTGTCCCCACCATAATTGGCGTGAAATACACCAATCTTTTACATTTTCCATCCAATGACGGTAAGTATTTTTGAATTTAGCAGGGTGGAATTTGATTGTATCGTTCATTACAACTTCAAGAGCTGGTTTTGCCAATTCTTCCATTTTTAAGAACCATTGAAGAGATAGTTTTGGTTCTATTACAGCTCCTGTTCTTTCTGAACAACCTACCTTATTATTGTAATCTTCTATTTTGAACATTAGGTCTGCTGCTTCAAGATCTTTTGCAATTTTCTTTCTGCATTCAAATCTGTCCAAACCAGCATATTGTTTTCCGCTTTCGTTTAATGTTCCGTTGTCATTGAATATATCAATTGAATCAAGTTTGTGCTTAATTCCTAAATTATAGTCGTTAATGTCGTGTGCAGGTGTTATTTTTAATGCTCCTGTACCAAATTCTCTATCTACGTATTCATCAAATATTATAGGAATTGAACGTCCTACAATAGGGATTATTACTTTTTTGCCTTTTAAGTGAGAATATCTTTCGTCCTCAGGGTGAACGCAAACTGCTGTGTCGCCTAAAATTGTTTCAGGACGTGTGGTTGCTACAATTAAATATTCATCTGAATCTTCTATCTTATATTTTAAATAGTAGAGTTTTGAATTTTGTTCTTTGAATATTACTTCCTCATCACTTAAAGCAGTAAGTGCAACAGGATCCCAATTAACCATGCGAACACCTCTATAAATTAGTCCTTTTTCATATAGATCTACAAAGACTTTTATTACGGATTCGTAAAGAGCTTCTTCCATTGTAAAGCGTGTTCTTTCCCAATCGCAAGATGCTCCAAGCTTTTTTAATTGTTCAAGTATGATTCCGCCATGCTTTTCTTTCCATTGCCAAGCGTGAGATAAGAATTCTTCTCTGCTAAGGTCTTTTTTGTCAATTCCTTCTTCTTTTAATTTTGCTACAACCTTTGCTTCGGTTGCAATAGATGCGTGATCGGTACCAGGAACCCAACAAGCGTTAAATCCTTTCATTCTTGCACGGCGAACAAGCACGTCTTGAATAGTGTTATTTAGCATGTGCCCCATGTGAAGCACTCCCGTAACGTTAGGAGGTGGGATTACGATTGTAAATGCCTTACGATTATCAGGTTTAGAACTAAAACATTTGTTCTCTAACCAAGCAGAATACCATTTGTCTTCAACTATTGCTGGATTATATTTGCTTTCTATTTCTATCATATTTAAAATTATTTTAGTGAAATATCAACTGGCAAAGATAAGACAAAAAAAGCAATTATTAAATCAAAGAATTAAGAAAATAAATCAAAGAAATATTTTTTTAAATCAAAGAAATAATTTTCTAAAACAAAGAAATTATTTATTTTTGCAAAGAAATATCTTTTGTTATGGCAGAAAAAAAGGAACAAAACTCTGGATTTAAGACTTCAATACTTAAAATATTTGCGTTAAATCCCAATTCTCTTTTCAATTATAAACAAATATCCTCTCGACTTGGTTTATCGGATAAAGCAAGCAAACAAATGGTACAAAATTATCTGAAATCAATGTCGCAAGAGAATATAATATCGGAAGAAAAACAAGGAAAATATAAGTTAAATCCTGTTTATCTTACAAGCAATGTGCTTCCTAAACACTATGTTGTAGGAGTTGTTGATATGAAACAAACAGGTAAAGCATACGTTATTGTGGAGGAAGGTGAGGATATTTACATTTCTCACAATAATACAAATCATGCACTTCATGGAGATAAGGTTAAGGTTTATCTTTTCCCACAACGTAAGAATAGAAAAAGGGAAGGACAAATTATAGAAGTGATTGAAAGAGCGAAGACTTCATTTGTAGGAGTTTTGGAAACGCATCAAAGATATGCCTTTGTAATTCCAGATTCTTCTTTTATGCCTGTTGATATTTTTATACCGATTGATTGTGTCGGAAAAGCGAAAAATGGAGATAAAGTATTGGCTGAAATCACCGAATGGCCTGATAGTGCTAATAATCCTTTTGGAAAAATTCTCAAAGTATTGGGAAAACCGGGCGATAATGACGTTGAAATGCAGTCGATACTTTCTGAATTTGATTTTCCTTTGTTTTTCCCTGAGCAAGTAGAGAAAGAAGCAGCGGAAATAGACACAAAACTTCCGATTTCAGAGATTAAGAAACGTAAAGATTTCAGAGATAGAATTACTTTTACGATAGATCCTGACGATGCAAAGGATTTTGATGACGCACTCTCTGTATTGCAACTCTCAAATGGTAATTATGAAGTAGGAATTCATATTGCAGATGTGAGTTACTATGTAAAACAAGGCGGAGAGATAGATAAACAAGCTTTTGAGAGAGGAACGTCAGTTTATTTAGTAGATAGAACAATACCAATGCTACCAGAAAAATTATGCAATGGAGTATGTTCGCTACGTCAAGGAGAGGAAAAGTTTTGCTTTTCAGTCGTTTTTGAAATGACACCAAAGGCTGAAATAGTAAATCAATGGATTGGCAAAACCGTAATAGAGTCTAACAGAAGATTTACTTACCAAGAAGCACAAAAAGTAATAGAAGACAAAGCGGGAGAATATAGTGAGTATATTCTTCCTTTGTGGTCGCTTGCTGAAATAATGAGAAATAAACGTTTTAAAGCAGGTGCGATAAATTTTGAAAGCGAAGAAGTAAAGTTTCATTTAGATGAAAAAGCCAAACCAATAGGAGTATATGTCAAAGAATCAAAAGAAGCCAATTGGTTAATAGAAGAATTTATGCTTTTGGCAAATAAGAAAGTTGCAGAGTTTATTGGCAAACAAAAACAAAAGAATAAAGCCAAGACCTTTGTGTATAGAGTGCACGATGAGCCAAATCAAGAAAAATTAAACATATTTAAAGAATTGATTGGAAAGTTTGGCTATACCCTAAACGATAAAAGCCGTAGTTCATTAGCAAAAAGTTTTAATTCCCTTTTTGAAAAGATAAACGGAAAAGGCGAGCAAACAATGATAAGTATGATTGCACTTCGCACAATGAGTAAAGCAATTTACACAACCGATAACATAGGACACTATGGCTTAGGATTTCCATATTATACTCACTTTACCTCGCCAATAAGACGCTATCCCGATTTAATGGTTCATAGACTTTTAGAATTATATCTTGGAGACAAACCAAGCGTTAATAAAGAAGTCTTTGAGCAAAAGTGCGAACACTGTTCTAATATGGAGAAAAAAGCAGCCGAAGCAGAGAGAATGAGCGTTAAGTATAAACAAGCAGAATTTCTTTTAGATAAAATAGGTGGTGTTTTTGAAGGTGTGATTTCGGGAGTAAGCAAATGGGGAATCTATGTCTTATTAGACGAAAGTAAATGTGAGGGATTGGTTCCTATAAAGGCAATTGATGATGATTTTTATGCATTAGATGAGGATAATTTCCGCTATGTAGGAAAAAATACAGGTAAGATATATCAATTAGGAATGAAAATAAAAATAAAAATAGAGAGAGTAAATATGATGAAAAAACAAATGGATTTCTCTATTGTGAACGATGAAAAATAAAAATTAAAGATATGAAAATATTATTATTAGGTTCAGGAGCAAGAGAACACGCAATAGCACAAAAAATTGTAGAAAGCAAAAAGACAAGCAAACTAATAGTTTCACCGGGTAATGTGGGAATTAGTCAAATAGCAGAATGCGTAAATATATCTTCGGATAATGAGGCAATAAAGCAATACATTATAGACAATAATATTGATATGCTTGTTGTAGGTAATGAACAACCACTTGCCGATGGCATAGCTGATTGTTTGTTTGAAGATGAAAGAACACGCAATCTTATGGTTATTGGCCCAAAACAAAAAGGAGCTGCTTTGGAATCAAGCAAAGATTTTGCAAAGGACTTTATGGTAAGACATAATATTCCGACTGCAAGATATAAATCTTTTGGTAAAAATGAATTAAATCAAGCAATAGATTTCTTAAAGAGTCTTTCGGCTCCTTATGTGTTAAAGGCAGATGGTTTAGCGGCAGGAAAAGGAGTTGTAATAAGTGAAACATTAGAAGAAGCTGAAGAAGAATTAAAGCAAATGCTTGAAAATTCTAAATTTGGTAAAGCATCAGAAAAAGTAGTCATAGAAGAATTTCTTAAAGGTATAGAGTGCAGCGTTTTTGTCTTAACAGATGGTGAGCATTATTGCGTTTTACCTGAGGCAAAAGACTATAAAAGAATAGGAGAGGGCGATGCAGGATTGAATACCGGTGGAATGGGAAGCGTTTCTCCTGTAAACTTTGCTTCAAAAGAGTTTTTAGATAAGGTAGAAAACAAAATAATAAAGCCAACAATAGAAGGGCTACAAAAAGACGCAATAGAATATAAAGGATTTATCTTTATAGGTCTTATGAATGTAGAAGGAGAACCTTATGTTATTGAATACAATGTTAGAATGGGCGATCCGGAAACAGAAAGCGTATTTCCAAGAATAGAATCAGATATTGTAGAAGCCTTTGAACTTGTTTCAAAAGGTAGATTGAACGAATACGAACTTAAAATCTCTGAAAAAGTTTGCACAACTGTCTTTTTAGTGTCAAAAGGTTATCCAGAAGATTATCAAAAAGGCAAACTAATGACAGGATTAGAAAAAGTTACAGATTGCAATCTATTCCACGCTGGAACAAAAGCAGGAGAGAATGGACAAATTCTAACATCGGGCGGAAGAGTTATTGCGATTTCTTGTTTTGGCTCTTCAATGCAAGAGGCTTTAAGTAAGTGTTATGAAAATATTGAAAAGATAGATTTTGAAGGAAAGACATTTAGAAGAGATATTGGTAAGGATTTAATGAATTTGGAGGCGTAAGAATGAAACAATATTTAGATTTATTATCTCATATCTTAGAAAACGGAAATGAAAAGACTGACCGCACAGGTACAGGAACAAAGTCTGTTTTCGGATATCAAATGAGATTTGATTTACAAAAGGGTTTTCCGTTGCTTACAACAAAGAAACTTCATACTCGTTCTATATTCCATGAATTGCTTTGGTTCTTAAAAGGAGATACAAACATAAAATATCTTCACGATAACAAAGTAACAATTTGGGACGAGTGGGCAGACGAAAACGGAGACTTAGGTCCTGTTTACGGAAAGCAATGGAGAGCATGGCAAGGTGCAGATGGTAAAATCACAGACCAAATTTCGCAACTTATACATCAAATAAAAAATACTCCTGACAGCAGAAGAATGCTTGTAAGTGCTTGGAACGTGGGAGAAGTTGAGCAAATGGCACTTCCTCCTTGTCATATAGTGTTTCAATTCTATGTTGCAAACAATAAACTCTCTTGTCAGCTTTATCAAAGAAGTGCAGATGTGTTTTTAGGTGTGCCTTTTAACATAGCATCTTATGCTTTGCTAACAGCGATGATTGCACAGGTGTGTGGTTTAGAAGCAGGAGAATTTATTCATACTTTGGGTGATGCTCACCTTTATTCAAATCACCTTGACCAAGCAAGATTTCAACTTAGCAGAACTCCGTATGAATTGCCTAAATTGGTGCTTAACCCTGATGTAAAGGATGTTTTTGACTTCAAATACGAAGATATCAAAATTGAAAATTACGTTTCACATCCACATATTAAAGCGGAGGTTGCGGTATGATTAGTTTGATTGTAGCAATTGCTCAAAACAATGCAATAGGTAAGGATAATGATTTGCTTTGGCATATAAGCGAAGATTTGAAATATTTTAAAAAAACAACAAATGCAAAAACGGTTTTTATGGGACGAAAAACTTGGGAAAGCCTTCCTTTTAAACCATTAAAAAATCGTAGGAATATTGTTATATCTTCTCAAAAAGAATATATTGTTAAAGGTGCTGAGTTGTTTGATAGTGTAGATAAAGCATTGGAAATTTTGAAAGAAGAAAAAGATGAGGTGTTTTGCATTGGTGGGGCAAGTATTTACAAGTCTTTATTGCCTAAGGCAGATAAATTATATATTACAAGAGTTTATAAAGACTTTGAAGCAGATGTGTTTTTCCCTGAAATAGATGAGAAAGTGTGGAAAATAACAAGACTTTCTCCTATGTTGTTTGATAAAAAAGAGAATGTGAATTTTCGATTTGAAGTTTGGGAAAGAAAATAGACTTAAATCATAAGTTCAAGAGCGATTCTATCGTTGAGAAGCCAAGGATTTTTAAATAAATCTTTGGCTTTTTCTTTTTGTCTTTTGAAATGATGAAGATATTGTGGGAAATTATTTTCAATATACTTTTCATCAATTCCTTCTTTGGTACGAAGAGATAGCATAATGTATTCATTGTATTTATCTTCTTCTGAAAGAATCTCGGTAAACGGAGGAATATTGTTATTTATGTTAGAAATATATTCTTCAATATTTTCAGGATTCCAAGAACGAGAAGAGATGTTAAAAGAATGTGCTGCTGCACCAAGTCCAAGGTATTCTTCTGCTTTCCAATACGCAGAATTGTGTTTGCTTTTGAAGCCAGGCTTACAATAGTTTGAGATCTCGTAATGTTCAAATCCTGCTTGCTCTAAATAACTCTTTGTTTTATTAAATTGAATGACTGAATTATTTTCAGAAATCAAAGAAATAATTTTTTTTTTGACTAACTTATCAAGCATAGTTCCTTCTTCAAGTGTGAGAGAGTAACAAGAAAGGTGTTCAGGGTTTAATTCTATGGCTTTTTCTAAGTTTTTCTCCCATTTTTCTAAGGTCATATTTGGAAGGTTAAACATAAGGTCAAAACTAATGTTTGAAAAACCTACTTTTCTTGATAATTCTATTGCGTTTATTGCTGTTTTGGAATTGTGTCTTCTATTTAAAAGCCTTAGATCTTCATCGTTAAAACTTTGTATTCCGTAAGATATTCTGTTGAATCCTATTTTCAATAAGTGTTCTAAAAGTTCCGCTCTTGCATCTTCTGGATTTGCCTCTATTGTTGCTTCTTCTAAATTGCTTAAATCAAAGTTTTGTCTTAGGGCTATAATTATTTCTTCTAATTGTTCTTTGTTTAAGCAGGTTGGTGTGCCTCCTCCAAAGTAGATGGTTTTGATTGGAGTGGACAAATAGTTGTTTCGTTTTTCTATTTCTTTGATTAGGGCTTCTATGTAATTATCTTTGCTTTTTTTTGTGGCAATAGAATAGAAATTACAATAGATACATTTTTGCGAACAATAAGGAATATGAATGTAAATACCTGCCATTATTTTTCTTTTTTAAGAATAATTCTAAATGTTGAGCCTTTTCCAATGGAGGATTGTTTTAAAAATACTTTTCCTTTGTGGTATTCTTCGATTATTCTTTTAACAAGGGATAGCCCCATGCCCCATCCTCTTTCTTTTGTTGTGAATCCGGGGTAGAATATCTTTTTAAAATCTCTTTTTGGTACTCCTTTCCCGGTATCGCTTATATCAATAATTATTTTTTTATTATCGTTTTTGACTTCAATTGTTAGATTACCAATTCCATTCATTGCATCTATTGCATTTTTTATCAGGTTTTCCAACGCCCATTCAAATAAATGTTGATTTATGTCAATATTTATGCAAGATTCTTCAGGTAAAATAATTTCGTAATTAACTTTTTTAGACGTTCTGTTTTTGATGTAATCAACAGAGCTTTTGATTATTTCAATTATATTAAGTTCTACTTTTTTAGGGGTTTTACCTACTTGTGAAAAACGTTGAGTGATGATATTTAACTTGTTGATGTCTTTTGTTATTTCTTCACAAACCATTTCGTTTTCAGGGTTTAGTTTTAGATATTCAACCCATGCCATAAGCGAAGAAATAGGTGTGCCGAGTTGATGAGCGGTTTCTTTATTCATTCCTATCCAAATTGAATTTTGTTCAGACTTTCTTGTGATTTTAAGTAGTTGAATAATTAGAAATGCAAATAAGATAATCAATAAAGTGAAGATAGGAGGGTAATATTTTAAAAATGTAAGGAATGTAGGGCTTTCATAAAAAATCTTAGCGTTAGGATAATTTGGAAGATTGATTGCAATGGAGTTGTTTGCTGACTCCATTTTTGATATTAGTTTATTGAAAAAAGGTTTTTTTAATAATTTTTCATCAATGTTTCCGTGAGCTATAATTGTGCTTTGACTGCTGTCGGTGATAATTACAGGAATAGAAACCGAATTATTAACGATTTCGGAAAGAAAGTCATAACTTAAATAATATAAGGTGTTTTTTATGTTGGAATAAACTGTACTTTCTGAATAGAAAAGTTTGAATTTTATATCACTTGCTGTGTATTCTATTGGTTGATTAATGGAAAAATCCTCTAAAAGTTTACCTGATAATTTTGTTTGACTTTCTGGTATTTCAATGTTTTGAGATAGTAATATGTTATTAAACTCATCGGTAATTATTACAGGAATTGTTCTGTTGTTTGAAATGAATTCATAGTAGAAATTAAGCTCTTTGTCTAAGGGCTGAGAGAGAATGTATTTGTGTGCAGTGATAAATTGTTGCACTTTGGCGTGTTCGTCAATTGCTAAGTTGTCAAAAAATATTTTTACGTTGTCTAAAACTTCTATTTTCCTACTTACAGCATTGGCCCAAAGTTTTATTTTCTTTATTTCTTCATTTCTGAGTTGTGTGACAGTGTTGTGAATGAAAAAAAGAAAGATTAGCATAAGAATAATGCCTAAAAACAGTAGTATCCAAGTGATTTTATAATTATAACTTCTTTGTTTCATTTTTATAAACTTTATTTGCTGCAAATATAGTTATAGTTTTTTAAATTTTACTGAGTTTTCTTTGTTTAATTATTAAAATTGTGTAGTTTTGCAGTGTATTTATTATAAGGTAAATCTATGAAAAAGTTTGATATACAAGGAACGGGTGTGGCTCTTGTAACACCTTTCCATAAACAAGGTAATGTTGATTTTACTTCTTATGAGAAGTTGATTGAACATGTTATAAATGGAGGTGTAGATTACTTGGTTTGTATGGGTACAACCTCTGAATATCCTACGCTAAATAATCAAGAGATTTTGGCTTGTTTAGAGTTTGCAATTGAAGTTAATGCAAATAGAGTTCCTATTGTTTTAGGAATGGGAGGAAATGATACAAGGATATTGGTAGATCATATAAAAAAGACAGATTTTTCTAATGTTTCCGCAATTTTGTCTGTGACTCCTTATTATAATAAGCCAAGTCAAAAAGGTCTTTATGCACATTACAAAGCTGTTGCTGAGGCTTCTCCAGTACCTGTTATACTTTATAATGTTCCGGGAAGAACAGGCGTGAATATAACGGCAGAAACTTGTTTGCAATTGGCAAATGATTTTCCTAATATTATAGGTATAAAGGAGGCATCTGGCAACATAATGCAATGTATGGATATTTTAGCAAATAAACCTCAAAACTTTACGGTGGTTTCGGGTGAAGATGCTTTGGTAATGCCACTTATGTCATTGGGAATGCAAGGAGTGATTTCTGTAACTGCAAATGCGTTGCCTAAACAAATGAGTGAAATGGTGAATTATTGTTTGAAATCAAACTATAAGAAAGCAAAACTAATACATGAAGAACTTTTGCCGTTCTCAAAAGCTATATTTGAAGAAGGAAATCCTGTTGGAATAAAAGCTGCCTTAGAAATACTTGGTGTTTGTCAAAACAATCTACGCTTACCTTTGGTTAAAAGTAGTAAACAATTGTATTCAAAAATTCAAACAATTGTAAATAATATTCAATCGAATAATAATCAAAAATAAATAATACAATGGTAAATTATAAAGATTTGGGTTTGGTAAATTCAAGAGAGATATTTGCCAAAGCAATGCAAGGAGGCTATGCTATTCCTGCATTTAACTTTAATAATATGGAACAATTGCAAGCAATTATTCAAGCTTGCGTAGCACAAAAAAGTCCTGTAATTCTTCAGGTGTCTCAAGGAGCAAGAAAATATGCTAATCAGACTATGTTACGTTATATGGCACAAGGTGCAGTTGAGTATGCAAAGGAATTAGGCTGTGAAATTCCAATTGTTTTGCACTTAGACCATGGCGATAGTTTTGAGCTTTGTAAATCTTGTATTGAATACGGATTCTCTTCTGTTATGATAGATGGCTCTCACCTTCCATACGAAGAAAATGTCGCTCTTACAAAGAAAGTAGTTGATTATGCTCATCAATACGATGTAACAGTAGAAGGAGAATTAGGAGTATTGGCAGGAGTAGAAGACGAGGTTTCTGCAGAACATAGCACATATACAAAAGCAGAAGATGTGGAAGATTTTGTAAAGAAAACAGGAGTTGATTCATTAGCAATATCTATTGGAACATCTCATGGAGCAAATAAATTCCGTCCTGAACAATGTACAAGAAATGAAGAAGGTATTCTTATTCCACCACCATTGCGTTTTGATATTTTGGCAGAAATAGAAAAAAGAATACCTGGATTTCCTATCGTTTTACATGGTTCATCTTCAGTTCCACAAGACCAAGTTGCAATAATAAATAAATTTGGAGGAGTAATGAAAGATGCAATCGGTATTCCGGAAGAACAATTACGTCAAGCAGCAAAATCGGCAGTTTGTAAAGTAAATATAGATTCAGATGGACGTATTGTGATGACTGCGGCTGTAAGACAAGTTTTAGTAGAAAAGCCTGCTGAATTTGATCCAAGAAAATATTTAGGACCTGCAAGAGATAATTTGAAAGCATTATACGAACACAAAATTGTAAATGTGTTAGGTTCTGCTCAAAAAGCATAAAAAAATAAAGACATTTAAAAAGGGGCGACTTTTTCAAAAGAGTCGCCCCTTTTTTTTCTTTGCTTTATCAAAATATTCCTAAGAAAAAATTATTTTTTTCTTAGCTTTATTTTATTTTTTCTAAGAAAAAATTTTGTAGGATAGATAAAATGAAGTAATTTTGTCAGTCTCAGTGAATTATTAATAAAAAAATAATAACAAAAACAAAAAGTATCATGAAAAAACAATTATTATTGACGTTGGTCTTAGCATTTTTTGCTATGTTCCAAGGTAACTCTCAATCAATTTATGAGAGTTTTGAGGGTACTTTCCCACCAGAGGATTGGACTATAACAGGTTCATGGACGCAGTCTACATCAAGAGCATACGATGGTGATAAATGCGCTTTTTTGTCTTGGGGAGGAACTAATGGTAGAATGATTATGCCAGCATATACTGCTGAAGCAACAACTACCCTTACATTTTACATGGGTGCAGATTACCCAACTTACGCTCATTTGAATGTTTTTACTATTGAAGTTGCGACTTCATTAGAAGAACCAGTTTGGCAAGAAGTCTATGCTGTTGCTTACCCAGGTAGCAGTTCAGGTTTCTTTTTGAAAGAAGTTAATTTAGGCTCATTTGCAGGCCAAGAAATTTATGTATCATTTAACTTAACTCCAAATTCTGGTTCAGGAACATTCATAGATGCAGTAGCTTTAGGAGAAGTAACTTGTCCTAAACCAACAGGTCTTGCTGCAGTTACATCATCTACAACAGTAGATTTTACTTGGGCAGAAGATGAAACTTCTCTTGCATATAATCTTGAAGTTGTGCCAACAAATCAAGATTGGACAGAAGCAGAAGTTTCACAAGTGACAGGAACAGAATTTACTTTAACAGATTTAATGCCTGCCACAATGTATAAAGCAAGAGTCCAATCAGTATGTGAGGACGATGAGCTTAGTCAATATTCAGATATTGTTACATTTACAACAGGATGTGCTCCGATAGAAGATATAATTTGGTTTGAAGACTTCGAAAGTGTACTTGGAAATCAAGAAGCAGCAAACTTAATGTTTAGTTGTTGGTCTGTACTTCAATCAACAGGAGGTGCTTACAATGGAACATTCCCTCGTATTTATCATGAAGGATATGCGGGTTCAGCACATTCAGGACAAGTAACCTTAGAATTTAAAGGTAATGGTTTCTTATTATTACCAGAATTTGCGGAAGATATTACTACACAACAATTATCATTCTATGCAAACACAACAGCTTCAACAGTGGAAGGCGCAGGAACATTTGAGGTTGGATATGTAACTGACCCTACAGATACTACTTCATTTGTTTCTTTAGCGACAGTAGTATTACCACAAGCAGGTTTAAGTAGAGCATCATCTGTTAAAGTTGGCCCATATTCATACGCAGACATAGAAGCAGAAACTGCAAGAATGGCATTAAAATATGTAGCAGCAAATGCAGGTGAATCTTGGAATTTAGATGACTTTACAGTAGAGCCAATTCCAGATTGTCCAGCTCCTCAATCTTCGAGTGTAACAATTACAGAAATAACAGATACAGAAGTAACTATTTCTTGGGTTGATGAAGACGAAACACATACTTCATGGTTTTTATACTACAAATCAGCAACAGATGAAGAATATATAGAAGTGCAAACAAATGAACAAACAATAACACTTACAGATTTAGCTCAAGCAACAGTATATAGTTTTTATATACAAACAGATTGTGGAACAGATGATAACTATTCTCAAACATCAGTATTCACATTCAGAACAACAGCCCTTCCTGTTACAGAATTCCCTTATTTCCAAGATTTCCAGGATTTAGAAGGCAATCCATTCGGAGCTGAATTCCATGGAAATGAATCAGGAATAAATCAATGGATAATAGGTTCAGGTACAGGAGTTGTTGGTTCAGAAGATGAAGAATTATCTTCTTTGTATATTTCAAACGACAATTCAACATATGCTTATGCAACTCAACAAAATACTTCAAGAAGATGGGTCGTTATGCCTATAGTATTTGGTGATGCAGCAGAATATTCAATTTCATTCCAATACAAATCAGGAGGAGAACCTTCTTCTTATGGTAATCCATACGACTATTTGTCAGTAGTATTGTGTGATATGAGTACAGACCTTACAAATTTATCTGTTCCACCTTCAGGAGCGGTAATACTAAATAGAGCTGCCAATGTTACAGAGTGGACTACAGCAAGTTATTCTTCTTCACTATTGTCAAACACAACAAAACAATTAGTATTCTATTGGTACAATGACGGATCATCTGGAACAGGAATACCAGGAGCTATTGATAATATTTCAATAGCTGGAAGTGATTGTGCTTCTCCTACAAATATTACTTGTTCAGGAACAACAGAAGATGCTGCAGTATTGAATTGGGATGTAGCAGATGCTTCTTCTTGGTTCTTATATTACAAATCAGCTTCTGAAACAGAATATACAGAAATAGAAGTGTCAGAACTTCCTTTTACACTCACAGATCTTACTCCAATGACAGACTACACTGCTTATGTTATGACAGATTGTAACGGAGAATTATCAACACCATCAACTACAATATCATTCAGAACAGCTTGTTCAATAATAGAAACATTCCCTTATTTTGAAGGATTCAATAATTCATATAATTTCCAAGATCTTTGTTGGTCAACTCAACAAATTTCAGGATCTTATAATTGGAATATTAACATAGATGGAGCGCATGGAAACTATCCTTATGAAGGTTCGCAATGTGCAAAAATTACTTATTTTACAGGAGAAGCAAGATTAATCTCTCCTATAATGGACTTATCTTTAATGAGTAATCCTTATTTGAAATACGTTGTTGCAAATCCTGCCTATGAAGGAAATGCAGAACAAATAATAGTAGAATATAAAGCAAGTCCTGAATCAGATTGGGTAACATTGAAATCTTATACATCAGCAAATGAAACTTGGCTATTAGATTCTGTAGCACTACCTTCACCAACTGACGTATATCAAATAGCATTTAAAGCAATAGGAGCAAATGCATGGGGTGCATCAATCGATGCTGTTCAAGTTTATGACGCAGAAGAAGGACAAGGAGAAATTGACCCTGAAGAACCATGTTTAGCACCAACTGATTTAACAGTAAGCAATATTACAGAAAACTCTGCAGATGTTGCATGGAACGGAACAGCTGATACATACGAAATCAGACTTAACGGTGGCGAAGCAGAAACGCTTACAACAACAAGCAAACAACTAATAGGATTGCCAGATAACTTTACAATCACAGTAGAAGTAAGAGCAATCTGTGGCGAACAACAATCAGAATGGGTATCAACAACATTCACAACACTTGCAGTAACAGATCCTGAACCAGAACCATGCGATGCACCAACCGCTTTAACAGCAAACAATATCACAGAAACAACAGCAGAAATCACATGGAATGGAACAGCAAGTAGCTATGAATTTAGAATAAACTCAGGCACAGCAGAAACACTTACAGCTACAACAAAAGCATTAACTGACCTAATACCAGCAACAGCTTACACAGTAGAAGTAAGAGCAATCTGTGGCGAACAACAATCAGAATGGGTGTCAACAACATTCACAACACTTGAAGCACAACCTGAAGTCATAGCCCCAGTTGTTACAACCCTTGCAGCAACAGCCGTTGATCATCAAAGTGCAGTATTGAATGGAACAATAGAAGCAGGAAGTGAAGAAATCACAGCTCAAGGTTTCCAATACAAATCAACAACTGATGCAGATTGGACAACCGTTTCAGCGAGCGGAACAACAATTTCAGCAATAATAAACGGCCTAACAGCAGAAACTACTTACACATACAAAGCTTATGCGACAACAGCAAGCGGCACAGTAGAAGGAGCAGAAATGACATTCACCACAACAGCAGCACCAGTTGTAATAGTTGAAGGCGAAGTAACAACAAGCCCAGCTACAGAAGTAGGAAACACATCTGCAACCTTAAATGGAGCCTTAGTAAACGCAGGAAACTCTGAAAACTTCACAGTAGGATTTGCCTTAGCAACAGTTGCAGACTTCACACTTGAAGATGCAGGAGTACAAAACATCACAGCAACACTTGCAGACGCAACATTCAGCCAATCAGTAACAGACTTAGTAGAAGGACAAACATACTTCTTCCGTGCATACATCACAAACGAAGCAGGCACCGCATACGGAACAGTAGAAACCTTTACACTATCAGGATTGAATGATGCCTTAGCAAACTCATTAACAGCAACAATCTATCCAAACCCTGCAACATCACAAGCTATATTACAAGTTGAAGGATTAACCTCAGAGGCTAAGATAGTAATCAGCGACCTACAAGGAAGAATCCTAAGCCAAGACGCAATCAGTGCAGGCGAAACACGCTACACAATCAACGTTAGTGATATGGCAAGTGGAGTTTACTACATTAGAATCATAACAGACAATGTAGTTAGTACACAAAAATTGATAGTTGAATAATATTTAACAAATCAATAACTCAAAAGAGCGACTCAAACAAAATAGTCGCTCTTTTTTTCGCAAGAATTTTGCTCGAATCTTTTAATAAATAAAGTTTTGTGCTTAGATAATTATTATATACCTTTGCAAGCGAGAATTTTACAATAGAAATAATTTAATTAACAATTAAAAATTAACAAAATGAAAAGGATTTTATCATTTCTTTGCACTCTATTGTGTGTAAATGTGCTTTTTGCACAAACAAGTTTTTGGGTTGATTCGTTACAATACGAAATATATCCTGAATTATTGCCTGGATTGGCAACTCTTACTTATGCAGATAATTCAATTACAACCGCAGATATTCCTGAAACAGTTAATTATAACGGAACGAATTATAGCGTTAGGATTATAGCATATAGAGCATTTGCAAATTGTGATAGATTAACTTCTGTTAATATCCCTAATAGTGTTGAAGTGTTTGGTAATAATGTTTTTGAACATTGTTCTGCTTTAACCTCTGTTACTATTGGTAATGGTATTTTTTCTATTGGTGAGAATTTATTTACTGATTGTATTATGTTAGAAACAGTTACTTTGGGTTCAAATGTTAATTATATTGGCAGTGGCGCATTTGGTAATTCTGAATTGTTGAAAAACGTTACTTGTTTGTCAATAATTCCTCCTGTAATAAGCGATGACACTGCATTCCCTAACCCTAACGATGCAATATTAACCGTTCCTTGCGGTAGTTTGGCGGCTTATAGTTCTGCTAACTCCTTATGGAGCACTTTATTTGCCGATAGAATTGAGGAAGATTGCGCAACAGATAGTGGTTTAGAAGAAGCAGAAGTTGAAAACCTTTCTTTCTTCCCTAATCCTACAAAGAGCAAAATTACTTTCAGTCAAACAATAGAGAATATAGAAGTAATAGACTTAACAGGAAAGACAATCCTTACCTTCTCTAATGCAAAAACAATAGATATTGACGCTTTGCCAAGTGGTACTTATTATTTGCGATTAACAGATAATGAAAAGACCACGCTGCGAAAAGTGATTAAACAATAAACCTTAAAAGAGCGACTTTTTTTTCAAAGAGTCGCTCTTTTTTTTCTTTGTTTTAGAAAAATATTTCTTTCATTTAAAAAATTATTTCTTTGTTTTTTTAAATTTTTTCTTTGATTTTTTTCTCTTTTTAAGAATTGTTTTTATCTTTGATGCTCAAATATATTTCTAACCAAAAATTCAAAGATATGAAAAGGTTATTTTTTCTTTTGTTGCTTTTGTTTGCAACTCAAATTTCGGCTCAAACAGATTTTTTTGTTATAGGAGATAGCAATACAAGTCAAATGATAACAACAGCACCTCTTGTTTGTGATAATAAATATTCTTATACCCAAAGTCTATATAAGTCAAATGAACTAATGGTTGGTGAAATTACAAGTATAAGTTACTATCATGTTGGTGGGTGGTTTAATTCTGGTGTGGTAAAAGTCTATTTAAAAGAAACAACTCAGTCTTCGCTTAGCTCTTTTGTTTCGCTTCAAAATGCCGTAGAGGTGTTTTCTGATACGGTTATTTTGAGTAATGGATGGATAACCTTTGATTTTTATACGCCTTATGAATATTCGGGAGGAAATAATTTGGTTATAACGATGGTAAGAGAAGGTTTTACAACTCAAAGCAATCATTTCTTTAAAACAAGAAATGCAAACTCAACTACAAGGTTTGCAGCAAATCACACAAGCCCTTACACCACATCTCCTAATCCTAATTACAGTTATACAATTAATGAAGCCCCAATAATAAAGGTAGGAATAATTCCAGATGAAGAACATTGTTATCAGCCATTCAATCTTAGAGTAGATAGTGTTAGCTCAGATTTAGCAATAATTTCTTGGGATAATTTTTGGCAAGAAGAAAGTTTTGTTGGTATTGCTTGTAAAAAAGATACAGAAAGCCAATGGACAATAATACAAGAGGGAGTTACTGGTACAACTTATACAATAACAGGACTTGAATCGCATTCTAATTATCAAATTAAACTATGGACGATTTGTCCTTTTTCGGAAAGTAGCAATCAAATAGTGTCTTTAACAACCCTTACGCACCCTGATGATTGCATAACCTTACCTTATTATGGTGATTTTGACGATTTAGAAGATTTATCAAAGTGGGAATTTACTCATTTTGGGGAAAATCAATGGCATATAGGACCTTTGGGAAATAATACACGAGACGACCAAGGGCATATAACGCAAGGCAATGGTATTTTTATAAGTAACGATGACGGAGAAACAAATAATTATGACAATACTTCATCATCTGTTTCCCATTTTTCAACATACATAGAAATATTAGACACTTTATACTATGGACTTTCTTTTGACTTCAAAATGTCAGGAGATGTTTTTAACGATTATATGAGAGTATCTTTAATTCCAGCCAATGCACATTTGTCAAACAGCGTTCCTTCAAGCATAAACTTAGCACAAGTAATAAATAACGGAGGAGGGTGGAGCCGATTTACAACAATGTTATCACGAAATATTGCTCCGGGTTATTATAAATTAGTTTTCACTTGGATAAACGATGACTACGGAGGAGAAAATCCTCCAATTGCTATTGATAACATAGAAATAACTCATACAAATTGCGAAAAAATAAGCGGTATACAAGAAACGATGTTAGATGTTAATGGAAGCATATTTATGTCTTTAAATATAATAGATTCACTTAACGAATCCGCCTCATATATCGTTGAATACAAACTATTAAACGAAACACAATGGTCCTATATGCAAGGAACAACTCCGTTAACTATTCCTTATTTGCCATATTCCTCAGTTGTGCAATATAGAGTATATGCAATTTGTGATATAGACAATGTTTCAATGCCTTCAAATTTATATTTGACACAAACACCTTGCGGAGTAATAGATTCTCTTTCCTATTTAGAAAATTTTGACTACAATTTCTATACCTCAAATAGCATTAGCATTCCTCATTGTTGGCAGTCGATAAATCGAGGTAATACATCTATAAAATGGTCTTTACAAAACTCAACAGGAGTCAATGGCTCAAACGCATTATCCTATAATGGAAATCCAAGTGTTAATCAAATAGAGATTAGCGATTGGATTATATCGCCTATTTTTGCTCTAAACGGAAATCAACGCATAAACTTTGTTCAAAAACTCGCATCAAACTCACAATTAACTCATTTTCCAAAAATAGATGTCTATGTTTTGAATACAGATTTGATGGAATACACCTCAGAAGAAGACACTTCGTATTTTGATTATGTAACAACAATTTACGATTCCAAATTAGAATTACATAATTTCAAGACTGCCGAAATATTATTGAATGATTATGTTGGTCCTTATCGCATTGCATTTGTGATAAATGAGCCAAATCCATCATTTGTTATAGATAATTTTGTGGTAAGTGATATTCCCGATTGTTTGGAGGTAAACGATGTGAGTGTTTATCCTTACTCTTCCGATGCTGTTTTAATATCTTATACAAACAATAATATAACCTCAGAGGGTGTTGTAGTGGCTTATGGTGAAGAAATTCCAAATCAAGATTTTGATCCAAACACTGCTCAAACTGTTGTAATACCTGCAAATGAAGAATTGCCATATATATTAAGCGGTTTAGAAAATCAAAAGACCTATCTTTTTGCATTAAGGCAAAATTGTAATGGAACTTGGAGCGAAACCAAACGAATAACTTTACCACACTTATACTCAACTCCATTTTCTTTTGATTTAAACACAGAAGAAACTACTCCGCAAATGCAATTCTTTTCTGCACCTACCTCAAACAAATGGCTGGTAGGACAAAGTTATAATCAGCCGTTTTCAGATATTGCTTCGCAAACAGGACGTGCTCTCTATGTATCAAATAACAATGGAAATTCAGCCTCTTTCGGTACGGGGTTTGTTCAAGCCTATGCTACAATGAATGTAGATTTTAATTCAGGTGCAGAATACGAACTTTCGTTTGATTGGAAGTGTCAAGGAATAAACTCTACTGCTTATTTTAAGGTTTATCTTGTGCCTTTTGGTCATTCAAGTAGCGAAAATTATGCTGTAACACCAAAATTACACTCTTCAACTCAATGGCAAAGAGAATCTATACTTTTACCTGCTGGAATTTATCAAGGGGCTTATCAGTTAATCTTTTATTGGGAAAGCGATAGGTATTCAACAAATAATATTCTTTCTGCAATAGTGGATAATATTTCTATAAATACGCTCGATTGTGCAAGACTTATTGACTTGAATTTGCAAGTAGCAGACACAGAAAATGGACTTAATTTAACGGCAGACCTAATTGATGAATTCAATACAAACTCTTCATATATTTTACTCTACAAAAAAGACACTGATAGCCTTTATACAGAAATTGCAGGACTTACTCGTGAATCTTTCCCTTACACAATATCACAGGGATTAGAGTATAATGAAAATTATCAATTGCAAATAGGCGTTTTATGTGAGGGAGAAAACGAGCCTTTATTTAGTGGCGAGATTTTTTCAATCATAACTCCTTGTGCTGTAATAGAAACACCTTGGGAAGTGGACTTTGAAGAAAATATATTAAATGAACAATATTGTTGGTCAAAGCATAAAGGACGGTTTTTAACAAATGACTTTACTTACACAACGGCTTTGTCAGATAATTCAGCATGGACAGTTGGTCAAATGCAGACAAACGACGATTATTCAAGCAAGTTAAATATTCTAATCTCAGGCTCAAACACAAAAGATTGGGCAATAACTCCTTCAATCAATTTGGGAGACGGCTCGGTTGCTAAACAAATTATTTTAGACCTTGCTTTAAGAGATGGCTATGGAAATTCTCCTACACAAATCGGTGTTGGAGATAAGTTTATCATAGGAATATCTACGGATAATGGCCTTACTTGGCATCAAAACAATGCTGTGATTTTTGCCGAGCAAGACTCCGATACAATTCACAATCTTTCTTCGCTCTCAAACGAAATGACATCTTATGTAATCAAACTTGTAGATGAGAATAATCAAGCTTTATCGGGCATAGTTAAGTTTGCCTTTTATGTAGAAAGCACAGCAGGTGCTGGATATAACTATTTGTGTATTGATAACTTTACTGTCAATGATTGGAATCAGTGTCAGGCTCCGCGTTCTATTTCGATTGATTCTTCAAGTCTAAGACATAATTCAGCAACTCTTAAAATCAAAACACTTGATGATAATACTACTTCTTTCCAATACGTATTTGTTGAGGGACAAAGCTCAAATTTAGATACAATTAACCCTTTGATTTGCTCGCAACCAAGTTTTGTTTTGGAAAATCTATCAGCCCAAACTCTATATAGCGTTGCAGTAAGAAGTTTTTGCGGAGACAATATGTATTCTCCTTGGGTTACTACAAGCTTTACTACATTGGCTCAACCGCAAGCCTTACCTTTTGAAACAACTTTTAGCGACAGTGTTCAATGGCAAAGCCTTGCTACGCCTTCTTGTCCAAATGCTTGGTGTATTGGCTCAGCTACCTCGGCAGATTCAAATGGTCAGTCAGCATATATTTCAAAAGATGGAGGAATTTCCTATGGGGCTGAAACAAATTCCACTTCTTTTATTGCATATCTTTACAAGGATTTCTCTTTCGGACAAAGCAATAGCAGTTTTGAGTTACTTCTTGATTGGAAAGGTTTAGGTAGCATAATGAATGGCAGTGTTGAAGGAGGAATCTCTATTTATATTATGGATATTGCTCCTTTGTCAATAACAACTCTGCCACCTAATCCAATAATTACTCTTTATGGCTCACAAGAATGGCAAAACGAAAGAATTTCTCTTGGACATATAACAGGAGATAAGCGTTTGGTAATAGCAGCCTTTGGTTATTACTCTATTGCCGAAAGACAAACTCCTGCGGCTATTGATAATTTAAAACTAATTGTATCTCCTTGTGCAAAAATAGAAAATTTAGAGGCAATATCTCCTTCGCCTAATTCTATTTCTCTTTCGTGGGAATCAACAGGAGCAGATAATTATGTTGTATATTACAAAAATGAAACTTCAACAGAGTATTTAACTCTTACCACAAATACAAATTTCATAACTATTGACAACCTTAATCCGCTAACTCGTTATTTGGTTAAGGTTAAAGGAGTGTGTGGCGAGGCAGAGTCAATAATTAGTGATGAGATTTCTATCAATACACTGCAAGATGTTGTGAATTTGCCATATATATGCGACTTTGAACAAGAAGGAGCTAACGGTTGGCTCTTAAAGAATGGAACTTGTGTGAACAAATGGTGGGTTGGTAGGGCTAATTCTTCAATAAATTCAACTTTGTTTGTAACTTGCGATAACGGATTAACATCTTTGTTCGATAAAAACAATACTTCTATTGTGATTGCAGAGAAACAAATTCAATTAGGAGAGAGCGATTCAATTAGAATAAGCTTTGATGTGAGAGTAGGAGGGGTAAGCTTAGGCGATTATTTGAAAGTATTCTTTGTTCCTGTTGATACTGTTTTTGAACCTTCGTCTTCTGTTTCTTATTTTGCAAGGGATGATTATCAACAAGGAGTTATAATGAGCAATAGTACGTTTTCTTCTGAATATACACTTACTCAAATTACTCAAACAACGAATATGAGTGTTGTTATACCTAATACACCAAATGAAATAAGAAAACTTGTATTTGTTTGGGTCAATAGTTTTAGAACAGGCGACAATCAAGGAGCAGAAATAGACAATGTAGTAGTTGAAGAGGTGGAAGAAATAATTCCTTGTATTAGTCCGATAGAAAATTCAGTGATAGCCTCAAACATAACAGCAAATAGTGCAGAGATTTCTTGGATAGGAAATGATGAATTGCACAACGCTTGGAATGTTTACTATAAATCGGAAAACGATACAGCGTTTAATTCAATTATTGTTTCAGATAACAGCAATGTTGAATTAACAAACCTTGCTGAAAACACGTTGTATCAAGTTTTTGTAACAACAAATTGCCAAGAAGAACAATCTACATCAACCGACACAATAAGTTTCCAAACAGAATGTATGATTATTCAAGAGTTTCCATTCTTTATGGGATTTGAAAGCAGTGATTTTGGATGTTGGAGTGGCGAGGTGCAACACGATTCTACTTGGGTGATATTAGATAATACTCATGCCGATGGATATACCCCTGCTTCCTATGAAGGAAATCAATACGCCTATCACGCTCTTTCTACATTTGATTCTTCAATGTTGATTTCACCACGTCTTAACATAGAAAACTTAGAAATACCTTATCTGAAATTTAGTTATATCTTGCCTTCACGACTTTCCAACAACGATAGAATAGAAGTTTTGTACAGAGAAAATCAAGAAAGTGAATGGATTAGATTAAGACTCTACACATCTTCGCAAACAAATTGGTGTGAAGACACAATATCTCTACCAAATAAATCGCAAACATATCAAATTGCATTTAGAAGAATCAATAAAAATGGACGATGTGCAGGAATAGATGCAGTGAGAGTTTACGATGCAGCAACAATTGATGAAGGAGGTTTAGCAGATGTTGCAAAAACTAATCAATTAGAGGCAACTCTTTATCCAAATCCTGCAAAAAATCAAGTAATTCTAAGAGTTGAAAACCTAAACTCTTTCGCAAAAGTTGTAATGAGCGATACTCAAGGAAGAATTCTTAGAGAAGAAGAAATGAATGCAGGAGAAAAAGAATTAACTCTAAATCTTAAAGGCTTAAAAAGCGGAGTTTACTACATAAAACTAAAAACCGACAAAGCCGTAAGTACACAAAAATTGATAGTTGAATAACAAACAATAAACAAATAACCAAAAAGAGCGACTTTTTTTCTTTGAGTTGCTCTTTTTTTTCTTTGTTTTAAAAAAATAAATCAAAGAAATAATTTTCTAAAACAAAGAAATATTATCTTTGCAAAAAAGAAATTGAAAGTTTTATAATGCAAAAAGCAAAGCCTTTTATAAAGTGGGTTGGAGGAAAGGGACAGTTGATAAAGCAATTAGAAGCTTTATTGCCTTCTGATTTTGCAACCAGAGATAATTTGACATATATAGAGCCTTTTGTTGGAGGGGGAGCTATGCTTTTTTATATGCTAAAAACTTATCCTAACATAAAATCTGCTGTAATTAACGATATAAATCCAGATTTGACTTTGTGTTATAGAGTAGTGCGAGATAATCCTACTGAATTGGTAAAAAATCTTAAAATTATACAAAAAGAATATTATTCATTACCAACACAAGAATTGAAAAAAGAATATTTCCTTAAACAAAGAGAATATTTTAATTCAAAGAGTCTTAATGAAATAGATAATTCTTCGTTATTTATTTTTCTAAATCGCACATGTTTTAATGGACTTTATAGGGTTAATAAAGCAGGTCTTTTTAATGTTCCTTTTGGTTCTTATTTAGCTCCTATGATTTGTGATTCGGAAACAATGATTTATAAAGCATCTATTGATTATGGATTTACGTTTTGATACATCATTAATAAAGAATTACAAAAGTGCCTCTCAAATTGCAAGGGTTTTGACAGAGGATTGGCTTGCACGTAATATGTACTGCCCGGTATGCGGAGAAATGTCTATTAAAAAAGCGGAACCTAACGCTCCTGTAAAAGACTATATATGTGATAACTGTAAGTCGCAATACGAATTAAAAAGTAAAAGAGAAAATTCAGATAAATATA
The DNA here is from genome assembly GCA_937881815.1 of uncultured Bacteroidales bacterium. Lineage (GTDB taxonomy): Bacteria > Bacteroidota > Bacteroidia > Bacteroidales > P3 > Onthomorpha. The sequence continues at coordinate 130,291 of CALGEC010000049.1, read as the reverse complement.
TATCAAAAGTAAATGATGGAGTATATAGTACGATGATAGACCGCATAACATCGCTTGATAATCCCAGTTTCTTCTTTATGCACTATGATTGCTATGAAGTAAACAATCTAATAATTGTTCCTAAATGCTTTTTTACTCCCAAAATTATAGAAAAACGAGCTTCCTTACAAAAAAAAGCAAGAAGAGCTGGATGGGAAGGGTGTAATATTATTTTAAAACAAATACCAGTATTCGCAAAAATTCCTATAATAAAAAATGGTATTGTAATAGATTATAAGACTGTTTGTAAAGAATACAATAGAGTATATTCTTTACAAACATACAATATGGAAAGTCGAGGATGGCTTATGGATATATTAAGTTGTGTAGAACGCCTTGAGCCTACATTCTCAATAAATCAAATGTATGAATTTGTCAAAGAGTTAAGTATAAAGCATCCTAACAACAATAATATTAAAGCTAAAATACGTCAACAACTACAATTTTTACGAGATAAGGGTTTTATTGATTTTACAACACGTGGTAATTATAAAAAAATAGGATTATGAATGAATATTTATTCTTTACAGCCGAAGGTACAACATATCCACCGAAAAAAGATAAGGATGTGGATAATTGTCAAGTTTTAGGAAAAGCAAAAGGCAAAACAGTTGAAGAAGCTAAAGGTATATTGCTTGAAGAAAACTTGTGGATAGAAAATGGGGGATTCGATAGTAGTCTTATTAGAGTAGAACATATCTTTACGGAAGAACAAAAAAAAGACATTCAAACTTTGATTGAATATCTGTATGAAAAGGAGGAAAAGTCTTATGAAGAATGTGGATGCCCTCAAAAACATATATTCAAAATTATTCAAAGATTGAAGCAAATATGTTTTTGATTTAAATTATGATATTATAAAGTTGTTGGAAGTGTTTGTTAAATGACAGTTGTTTAGGTGTGGATTATTCTTCGCAAATCTTGAACGATTATTCAGGGGGAATGTATGGAGATTTACCTTTTTAAATATTTATGATAAATAATGAGAAACAAAAAAAATGTTATGGAGAATACTGAAAGAATTGACAAGGTCTTGAATTTTTTACAAGAAAAAGGGATAGAGTTTTCTCATTATCTTCACCCAGAGGGCAAGACTATAGAGGAGGCTAAGCGTTGGTGGAAAGATGATGGTAGTGTTCATTGTAAGAATCTCTTTTTTCGTAATCATAAGGGTAATAAACACTATTTGGTTTGTTTTCATTGTGATTATGAACTCGATATTCACGATTTGGAACAAAGGCTTAAAGCAAGGCTTCTTTCGCAAGGATTGCCTTCTTGTGGTAAACTCTCATTTGCATCGCCTGAAAGAATGATGAAATATTTAGGTTTAGAGCCGGGAAGTGTGTCTCCCTTTGGTTTGATTAACGATGAGGAGCATCATGTCTATTTATTCCTTGATGAAAAACTTAAATCGGCTGATACGCTTTCTTTTCATCCAAATGATTGTCGCGGTACGGTGGTTATAAAACGAGAAGAGTTTGAACGCTACCTTGAAATCATAGGCAATGATTACGAATATTTGACTTTGTATTAAGAAGTAGAAAATAAAAAAAGCCGAATCGTTTGACTCGGCTTTTTGTTTTATTGTTTGTTTTCTTTATTTTGCGTAGTTTACTGAGCGGGTTTCTCTGATTACTGTTACTTTTATCATTCCTGGGAAAACCATTTCGCTTTGGATTCTCTTTGATAAGTCCATTGAGATTTGGTTTGCTTCTTGGTCTGATACTTTTTCGGCAGATACAATCACTCTTAATTCTCTTCCGGCTTGTATTGCGTATGTTTTAACGACTCCTGTGTAGCTCATAGCCATTTCTTCCAATTTGTTTAATCGGTTGATATATGCTTCAACTACTTCTCTTCTTGCACCAGGTCTTGCTCCTGAGATTGCGTCGCATACTTGTACTATTGGTGCGTAAAGACTTTCCATTTCTATTTCATCGTGGTGTGCTCCGATTGCATTGCAGATTTCTGGTTTTTCTTTATATTTTTCTGCAAGTTTCATACCGTGAATTGCGTGTGGAAGTTCTGGTTCGTTATCTGGCACTTTTCCTATGTCGTGAAGAAGACCTGCTCTTTTTGCAATCTTAGGATTTAAGCCTAATTCGCTCGCCATTGTTGCGCAAAGGTTGGCTACTTCGCGTGAGTGTTGCAATAGGTTTTGTCCATAAGAAGAACGATATTTCATTTTACCTACTATTCTGATTAATTCAGGGTGTAGGTTCATTATTCCAAGGTCTATGCAAGTGCGTTTACCGGTTTCTATTACTTCTTGTTCGATTTGTTTCTTTGTTTTTGCTACTACTTCTTCTATTCTTGCAGGGTGAATACGTCCGTCAGTAACAAGTTTGTGTAAAGAAAAGCGTGCGATTTCTCTTCTTACGGGGTCAAAGCATGAAAGAAGGATTGCGTCTGGTGAGTCGTCTATTATGACTTCTACTCCTGTTAGGTTTTCAAGTGTACGAATGTTTCGTCCTTCTCTTCCTATGATTCTTCCTTTTACTTCTTCGCTTTCAAGGTTGAAAACCGATACTGTGTTTTCTATTGCGTTTTCTGTTGCTGTGCGTTGAATAGATTCTATAACGATTTTCTTTGCTTGTTGGTTTGCTGTAAGTTTTGCTTCTTCTACAATGTCCATTATTTTGGTCATTGCTTCGTCTTTTGCTTCTTCTGTAAGTGTTTCAACTAATTGAGCCTTTGCTTCTTCGGCTGAAAGTCCTGCAATTTGTTCAAGTTTTGCAACGCTTTCTTTGTAGGTTTTTTCAACTTCTTGTTGTCTTTGTTGAAGTTTTTCTACTTGTTTGTTTAGATTTTCTTTTGCTTGTAGAAATTCGTTGCTTTTCTTTTGTAGTTCTTCTACTTTTTGATTAAGTGTTTGTTCTTTTTGTTTGATTTTGTTTTCGGCTTGCATTACTTTGTTATTGCGTTCTTGCACTTGTTTTTCATGTTCGCCTTTTAGTTGCAAGAATTTTTCTTTTGCTTGCAACATTTTTTCTTTCTTAATGATTTCAGACTTTTCTTCTGCTTCTTTAAGTAAAGCACGTCCTTCTTTTTCTAACTTATTTTTTAAACTTGTGTGAGATAGAAGTATTCCAACTCCTAAACCTACTACTAATCCGATAAGGATATATACAAATACCATAATTATTAAAGTTTATTATTTATAAATACGGCAACTTGTTTGGAGAGAGAAGAAATTTTGCGACAATAAAAAACCGCATCTTTTCTTTAAATGGAGCGTGTAAACTCCTAATTGATAAGTTTTGAGTGCCTTTTGTTATCAAACTTCCACCGTCTCAAAAGAGAATTCTTGCGAATTGAGGCCTGTTTTATCCAAAATGAGCGTTCTCGTTTAATTTTTTTTTCTGTTGAATTTACGTACTGATTTTAAGAATCGATGCGGTATATCATTTGTTTAATATCTCTGTAAGATATTTATCCAATTCGGTTAATCTATTTTCTATTTCTTTATTGTTAGACTCAGTGTTTCTTTGTTGAAGTCTTATATAAGAAGTCATATATTGTAAAAGCACCATTGCAAGTAAGTCTTGATTGTCTTTATATGAATACGTACTTGCGTATCTTTTTAGTGTTTCATTCACTATTTCAGAGGCTTTGTTGAAAATCTCTTTATCGTTTTCATTGATATTGACTTTGTATTTTCTATTTGCAATATCTATTTCTATTCTTATATCCTCGTCCATAGTTAATCATTATGATTTTCTGTCGAAATTAGTAAAGCCAAACTTTTGTCTATCTTACGCAACAATTCGTCTATTCTCGTTTTTAATTCTTCAGTCTCTTCTCGTTGCTTTGTTCTTTCTTTTTTCTCTAAATTTTCTAATTTGTTAGTTATTACTTGTTTTTCTTCTTTTAGAACAGCGTTTTCTTGTTTTAGTTCATTGTTTTCAGCCTCTAATTTTTGAGTTTTGTCCACTAAAAGTATGACTTTGTTCTCTATTTCCTCTATTATAGTTTGTAGTTTCTCCATTCTAATCAGAAGTTTTCAAGTGCAAATATAATTTTTATTTTTTAATTAACGCATTATTCAATAGGTAAATTATGTCCCATGCGTTCTTTTTTAGTTTTTAAGTAGCGTTCGTTGTGTTTTGTAGGTTCTATAACAATTGGAACAGTATCAACAATTTGTATTCCATAGCCTTCTAATCCGCTTCTCTTCTTAGGGTTGTTTGAAATTAAACGAATTTTTGTTGCTCCCATATCTCGGATGATTTGAGCTCCAATTCCGTAATCTCTTTCATCGGCTCTGAATCCTAATGCAAGGTTTGCATCAACTGTATCCATTCCTTGTTCTTGTAAGTGATAGGCTTTTAGTTTGTTTACAAGTCCTATGCCTCTGCCTTCTTGACTCATATAAACTACCATGCCTTTTCCTTCTTTTTCAATCATTTCCATTGCAGAGTGAAGTTGAGCTCCGCAATCGCATTTGCAAGAACCAAATATATCTCCTGTTGCACAAGAAGAGTGAACTCTACATAAAACAGGCTCATCTTTTGTCCACTCGCCTTTTTTCAATACCATGTGAGTTGTTTCCTTATCTTTTTCAGTGTATGCGATTAGTTTGAAGTCTCCCCATTGAGTAGGAAGTGATACTTCTTGTTCTCTGTTGATAAGGGTCTCGTGTTGAACTCTATATGCTATTAAATCCTTTATTGTAACTATTTTTATGCCAAATTCTTTTGACTTTTGAAGCAATTCAGGCATTCTTGCCATTGAGCCGTCTTCATTCATAATTTCTATAAGTGCAGCGGCAGGTTGCAATCCCGCTAATCGAGCAAGGTCTATTGAGGCTTCGGTGTGTCCTGCTCTTTTTAAAACTCCGTTATCTTGTGCATAAAGCGGGTTAATGTGTCCCGGACGTCCAAATGTCGCTGCTGTAGAATTAGGATCGGCTAAGGCTTTGATTGTTTCTGCTCTATCGTGAGTTGAAACCCCTGTTGAACAGCCTTCTAATTTATCAACAGTAACGGTAAACGGTGTTCCAAGAATAGAGGTGTTATTACTAACTTGTCTATCTAACTCTAATTCTTTGCAACGTTGCATAGTAATAGGAGCACATAAAACACCACGTCCTTCTTTTAGCATAAAATTAACCTTTTCAGGTGTTATTTTTTCGGCAGCTATGATGAAATCTCCTTCATTCTCTCTGTCTTCATCGTCAACTACAATAACAAACTTACCTTCTTTGAAATCTGCTATTGCTTCTTCTATTGTATTTAGTTGTATGTTCATTTAGTTTTTGTATTATCTTTGTTTTAATTTGCAAATATACGTAATTTTCTTTGAAATATATACCAAAAAATGTTTCTTCTTGTAAGTTTTTGTATCTTTGCAACGAAAATGTAATGGATTTATGGGATTTTTTTATGTAATAACACAGGGAATTTTGTTTGGCTTTACATTAAGTTTTATGGTAGGCCCTGCATTTTTTTCTCTCTTACAAACAAGTATTACTCACGGCTTTAAGGCAGGTGCAAACCTCGCTTTCGGAATTTCGTGCTCAGATATAATTATGGTTTTTATATCTTGGTTTGGACTATCCTCTCTTTTTGCATCTGAAAAGGCTCAATTAATCATAGGATTGATAGGAGGAGCGGTAATAATTATATTCGGAATATATAATTTTACTAAAAAACAAGTGATGCACCCTACAAGAGATATCGATCAAATTAAAACAAAATTTCATTTCAAATACTTCGCAAAAGGATTCATCTTTAACGTAGCAAATCCCGGTGTTTGGATTTATTGGCTTTTGCCTATAAGCGTTGCAAGTAGTTATGATACAAATGAACAAATTCTATTCTTAGCATTTATCCTAATAACAGTTTTGTTAATGGATATTGTGAAATGTGCAATTGCCAATGAATTGAAAAATTTCCTTACGATAAAAGTAGTTTTAGTTATAAATAGGGTAGTAGGTGTAATTCTAATTCTATTTGGCATTTATTTAGCCTGCTCACCATTCTTTCCAGATGTTAATTTATTAGATATATCTAAATAAGATTATGAAAAAAATAAAAAAGACAACAATCCTTTTTCTTATAGCGAGTTTATTTTTAAGCGTTCCTATGCTTTTTCAATCATGTTCATCAAGTAGCGATGCGGTAATGGTTGGAGTGCCTAAGCAAAGTTTAAAGAAAAGCCACAAAATAGGAAAATACAAAGTAATCTCAGTCAAAGATAAAAAACCAAAGACTAAAAGTAGAAAATAAGTCGTTGATAAAAGAATAGTTTTTTGCAAAAAGATTTTGTTGCCACTGTTATTGAAATTGTAGTGGCTTTATTTTCTTATGATTAGATAACTTTATTGAAAGTAAAATTTAAATTAGGGGGATTATTTTTCAAGAATAATCCCCTAATGCTTTATTTCTATGAATATATAAAAGGCAATGACATTGCTCTTTGCTAAATATCCTCTTCGTTTTTAATGTTGTTTAGAATATTGTTAGCGATATAATTTTCAAAATGAGAGGATTGTTTTTTCAACTCATTAAGATAGGTGTTATTGTATTGTCTATGAAATGGATTTTGATTATTGATTAAGCCATAGCATTGAATGATTGGCAAAACGAGAGTTTTGATTGTAAATCAATTTTCTCGTTAATATCACTATTCAAAAATAAGACAAATCAAAAGAAATGAACTGGAAACAAAAAAAACAAAAAAACAAAATGGGAACATCTGCTTAACATATCTTAACACAGGAAAGAACGGAAATCTTCTTTTTCTTTCATCTCAATGCGCAGTTGTCAAAGGTAAAATACCCTCAATCTTTAATCTTTTGACGATAGACAAATAATGTAGGTTGTGACTTATAATGCCATGCCTTCTTTGATGCACAAAATGACTTTGAAAGGTGGTATTATATAGTAATTTCAGTAGAAATTACACGCTAATTTTTAATTTTCATTGTTATTAAAGCAAAAATGATTAATTTTGCGTCCAACGCAATACTTTGTAAAATGGAAGATATTGATAGAATCAAAGTTGTCCTTGCCGAAAAGAAGAGGACTAATAGTTGGTTGGCAAGTGAATTGGGAAAAACCAACCACTGTTTCCAAGTGATGTGCAAATTCTTCACAACCAGACTTGTCAACTCTGAAGAAGGCCGCTGAATTATTGGATTGTAGATCTTAAAGATCTTCTTTTGTCAACAAAGTAATGTTACCTTAAAAGAAAAAAAATATGCCAAGAATTAGTAAAGCCACTGAATATAATTGGAAAAAGTTGAATAGTGATTCTAAGGAAAAGTTGACAAAGAGGGCGAATAAAACGCAGTCAAAGAAAAGAATTATTGCCACAAACTATCTTGATGACTCCAATGCTAATACACTTCTCAAAAATGTATTAGAGGTGGACTCGTCAGTAGAGAATATTATGTATACACTTGCTTATTCTGTATTATCGAAAAAGAAATTATTGCAGAAACAACATGTTCAAGTCTTTCTTCAAAAGTATTCACATTTGGAGCAAGTGCCGATTGATATTCCTGCCGACACATGGGATTCGGATAATGATATATTAGGATTCATATATCAGTCATTGATAACAGAAGGTGAAAGAAATATAACTGGACAATATTACACGTGTAAGAGTGTAGTTGAATATATTGTGGGCGATAAGACCCTTTCTGATACTGAGACATTCCTAGATCCATGCTGCGGTAGTGGCGCTTTTTTAATGGCTGTCAAAACAAATAATCCTGGCAATCTATATGGATTTGACATCAATCCTATTGCTGTTATGATAGCTTCAGTAAATCTTTTGATTAAACACAAGGACAAAGAGTTCTTTCCACACATCTTTTGCTTGGATTTTCTGAGTAAGGATTTGTTCTCATCTGATGATCGAAAAGAGTTACCTTTCAAATTTGACAATATTTATACAAATCCTCCATGGGGAAGTGACAAGGAGGGATTATACATCCATAATTATCCTTCAATTAAGTCAAAAGAACGTGCGTCAATGGTTATTTCAGAATCATTGTCTAGATTGACTGATACAGGTACATTATATTTTTTGTTACCTACCTCTTTATTGAAGATTAAAACACATAATGACATCCGAAAACTTATCTTGGCAGATACAACTATACAACAAATAGACCTCTATAATAATAGATTTGATGGAGTGTTTACGGATTATTTTAGTATAAAAATAAATCCTGCCAAGACTACGACCCAAACCTATGTTGTAACTAGTGATGGTGGTAATGCTAACATCACTCTGTCTGCAGCAGATAGAACATTTGGTAATATTGCACTTGAAACATTTAACAGCCTTGACAATTCTATCATTGAGAAAATGGAATCGTCATGTCATGACAGGCTTTCACATAGTTTGTGGGCTTTGGGAATAGTTACAGGTGATAATAAAAATAAGGTAAAGAAGGAAAAAGCCGAAGGATTGGAACCTGTTTATGCAGGCAAGCAAGTTGATCCGTTTAAGCTTCAGGATGAATCATCATATATTCTGTTTGATCCAGAAAATTTCCAACAATGTGCAAAAGAGGAATTCTTTCGAGCCCCAGAGAAACTGATATATCGTTTTATAGCTAAATATCCTATCGTCGCTTATGATGACAAACAATGCTTATGCTTAAACAGTGCAAACATTTTAATTCCACAGCTTGATACAATTTCAGTTAAAAGTGTGGCTGCATTGTTGAATTCAACTTTATATCATTATTATTATTCATTGAAATATTCAGATATTAAAGTTTTGAAGGGCAATTTGCAAGAACTGCCTTTCCCCAAATTGACGAAGAAACAGGATGAAGGATTGTCTGCGTTGGTGTCAGATATTCAATCTAGCACTTTTTCTTTAACTTATCAGCAACAGCTTGACAAAGAAGTATATTCAATTTTTGGAATTACTGCAAAAGAACAAAAACAAATCTCAGCAAGGATAAAATAATGGAACGTTTGAACAATGAAATAGACTATTTTAAAGAACAACTATCCGAACCAGATAAAGTTCTTGTTAGTAACGACGAGTTAACCAAAAGCTCTAAATATCCTTTTAATAAGTATGCCAATATTTTTTCAGTTCTTCTGACCAAAGGCAACTTAACGTATGAGCAATATATTGCTTTGCGAGATTCTTATTTTCATAGGAACCCAAACCTTGACAAATTTGAAATGGCACCTAGAACATTTGGTCAGACTTGGGGGGAGGATTGGTTGAAGAAAGAAAAAGAAGGTATTCTCGTGGATCCTCCTAAGAAAGATGGATATACTAGCCAATTTGATTTATGGTTACCAACAGAAAATGATGAAGGAATTAAAATTGAGGTAAAATCCTCACATGTTGCAGAAGATGAGCCAGAAAGCATTTTGGTTGAAAAAGCTTACAAAAAGCCACAGGGTACAGATGAAGAAATATCCAATGCGATAAAAGGGCTGAATTTCAAGATGAATTTTCAACAGCTCAAACCTTCGTGCTGTGATGTTTTTATTTGGATCGCAGTGTGGCTTGACGACATAGATATTTGGGTAATACCTTCGTCTAAAATTATCATGAGACCTAAAAATGCTCCTCGTAGAAAACCTAAAGATAGCATAGTGTCACCAAAGGGAATCCTATATATGGGCACACAACATCAAGGTGGAAAAGGCGGAGATGTTCCTGAAGGTCAAATTTTTGTAACAAACAATCATTATGAAGATTTGAAGCAATACAAAGTTTCGCTGGAAACATTGATTGAAAAAATAAAAGAAGCAAAATAAAATGGAAACTTTAATCAAAGAACTTGAAGCCTACAAAAAATCATTGTCGGCAGCAGAAAGAGTACAGCTTAGTGATTCTGTATTGGATAAACTGTACGCAGTGTATCCATTTAATAAATTTGAGTACACAATTTCTCATCTTATTGCGAAAGGAGTTATTTCGTTAGATGAATATCTAGAAATGAGAGCAGAATATCTCCAAAGAAATAAGTATTTACATCTCTTTGAGTTAGCTCCAAGAACATTCGGTGAAACTTGGGGACAGAATCATCTTATGGAATTAGTTCCAGAATTCAAGATTCCAACAAAACGGTTAGACCCTACTTTTAGTGGTGAGTATGACTTGCTATTGAACGATATTCATGTTGAAGTAAAAGCGTCTCGCGCTGTTAAGAAGGTTGGAGGAGACACATTGGCTAACAAAGCGCTTGCAAGTAATAGTACATCAAAGTTTGACATGAATTATCAGCAGTTGAAGCCTGGATGTTGTGATGTATTTGTATGGATTGCTGTATGGCGAGATAAGATTGATTATTGGGTAATGTCCAGTGAAGATGTACAGAATAATCCTTTGCTCAGCAATCAACACCGTGCTTCTCAATTGTCTGAGTCTGGCGAGGTTGTGGAAGGTCAGATCCACATCAATAACGGAAACTATGCTGATTTCGAGAAGTACCGTGTTCAGGTGCGTGATATTTATGACAAAGTAATTGAAATAGGAAAGAGGCGGTAATGATAACTCCGTATTTTAATGACAATGAAAACTTTATCCTTTATCAAGGTGATGCCAACTGCGTTTTGTCCGAGATAAAGGATAAAGTTGATGTTGTATTTGCTGACCCACCATACTTTTTGTCTAGTCAAAAACAAATCCTGCAAAATGGCAAGATAAAGGTTTGCGACAAAGGTGACTGGGATAGGGTGTCAAGTCCTGATAAAATAAACTCTTTCAATCGTGAATGGTTATCTAAGTGCCGAGATGTTCTAAAAGACAACGGAACAATTTGGGTATGTGGAACATACCACAACATTTATTCAGTTGAACAATGTCTAATAGAACTTGGATTTCAGATTCTGAACATTGTAGTTTGGCAAAAATCAGATCCACCTCCAACACCATATGGTGGTAGACTTAATTTTTCTGCAGAATATATTGTTTGGGCGAGGAAAAATCCAAAGGCAATTCATTGTTTTCACTACGAAATGTTGAAACAAATGAATGGTGGAAAAGAAATGTCTGATGTATGGAAAATGCCAAGTCCTGGCAGTTGGGAAAGAACCTGTGGCAAGCACCCCACACAAAAGCCCTTACGATTGCTTTATCGAGTTCTCAAAGTTTGTACTGAAGAAGGATTTACAATTCTTGACCCTTTTGCAGGTAGTTGTACAACTGGTATTGCAGCAAAACTTTTGAACCGTAGATTTATTGGCATTGAACTAAACTCAGAATACTTGGATTATGGGGTTAAAAGATGGGTAGAGTGCCAAGATAAAGAAAAGGCAGAAAAACTTTTAAAGAAAATGTCCGAGAATCCAGAAGAAGTCACTGTTATGATAAATCACTGTCGTAAAGGACTTAAAGAAAAAATGGTTGAAACAGGCATTTGTTACTTGCGTGCAGGTGACTCTAAAGGCTCCCTTTGCATAACTCCAGGATTTGAAAGTCTTTCATACGTGCTGCTTCACACCAATGGTGAAGATTGCAAACTTTATAAGTTGAAGTCAAAAGGTCAGTTTAATATCTGGGCAAAAGAGACTTTGGAAGAATATGGATTTCAGCCATCTCATGCTCCATACTATATAGTTTTGCATTTTGATAATACAAAGCCTATAGCATTTAAACAGTTGCCAAACTTGAAGGAATCTGGCAACACTTATGTTGCAAAGATTAAACCCCTTAGTGATTTCATGGGAATAAAGTAATCATATTATCAAGATTAACAACACATCATATAAACCCACTGATCTTTAGCAACAATGCCAATTGTCAGAGGATTTGTTATTCCCTAAATGTTTCCACTTATCCATAACGTGGGAGATGTATATATGCCACAATAAGTTGTTAATGTATTTCATGTACTCACAAATAATCACGCTAAATTACAGAAGGCCCCCAAAGGTCACTTTTATTGTTCTATGTTCATCTTATGTTCGCCAAGAAAAGAAAAAGTACCTACAAAATCTTTGTAAGTATTTGATTTTTAAAGTTGACCAGTCTGGGCTTGAATCAGGGACCTCCAGATTATGAGTCTAAAAGACGCATTTAATTTCTACTATTGTAGAAATTTTTTTTGTTTGTATGTTTTGCGTCTTGGTAAATTGGAATTTAGGAAAAGATAAGTCTTTACTTTTTTCAAAAAAAGCAAAGAAAAAAATAAATAAATCAAAGAAAAAATTTGAGATTTCTTTGATTTTTTATGTGCTTCGTGTTTTAATGTAAGTGCTTTTGTATTTTTTCTACAAATATTTGATTATCTTTGATAATACTACTTGTAGAAAAAACAATCTCTTTGTTTGGAGAAATAAGGTAATAAGAAGGAAATCTATACAGATCAATTACTTTATGCAATCCATTTGCTGAATACAACAAACCTTTTGCATTAAGCAATTCTTCGGTTTTACGCATTCTGCTAAAATCTTTTGCAAATGGATTTATGCAAATAACCTTTATTCCATTTTTTTCTAATTCTGAAAATCCTTTTTCTTTTTTTTCTTTTGTATAGTTAGCAATCCACGTTTTACAAGCAGAACAACCCTCATACCAAGTTACAAGTAAAATCCATGAATTCTCATTTTTTAGGTTTGTAGTGTCTTTATCGCTATTTACTAAATTCCATTCCAAAATTTCATTTGTTAGAACAGTGAATTCTTTTCCTTTTACGACATAGGCTTTTGAAGGATTTGTGTCATTGCAATGCTCAAAAATAGTATATACAGGATTGTTTTCATTAAATATATTTACAAATTCAGTATCTTTGTTTTCAAAAGAAAGATTAGTATAACGACAAATAGCATATTCATCTTTGTCATACATTGGCGTTCCATCTAATTTCATTTCTTGCCATTTGACACTCTCAATAAAATCAATTTCTTTATTAAATAGAATTTCTATTTCATTATAATATTTAGTAGATTCACCTTTATGATTTGTGCTTATGAATGTACATGTTTTCCCAAAGAGAATATCATATCTTTTGCCTTCTATAATTGTATCTTGTATAATTCGTTTAATTCTTATATCTCTGTCATCATCAATAAAAGCAAACGCACACAAATCTTTATGTAAATGAGAATATAGAGTCGATAGCATTCCTTTATACTTACTTGGCTCGTTTTTCTTTGGAGCTAAATAATGCATAATCTCTTCTGTTGTGGAATTTATCCAAGTAAAATCGTTAAAAGTTAATCTCATGGCATACTCGTTGTTAGAAACGGTATATAGAATAGGATCTTTATTATCTCGGTGTATATAAACATTGGTAAGAAAAGTGTTTGTGTCTTTTTTATTGAAATAAGTACGTTCAAAAGTATAAGAAACGTAAGGCTTGTTGAAAGATTTATAAGCATAATTCTTACGAAAACGCTCACCACGATTTAATTGCGCAAAACAAATTTCGCTGAATAAAAATATGAACGTAAAAGTAATTATAAGATGTTTTTTCATTTAATATTGAGGTTTAAGTTTATTTTTAGTTCTGCAATTAACGCTGCTAAAATTTCTTTACATTTTTGGAAGACTATTTTGAAAGTCGAAAGTGTTTGCGTGCTTTGCTAAGATAAAGTGCGACAAGCCGTTTGTTAAAAATACGTTTGGGGCATTAAGCGTGTGATTATAGGCAAGGACTTGGTCGATTGTCTTTTGGGTTATTTCAACCTCGGTGCGTTTGCATTCAACCAAGAGAAAGGGTTTAAGATTCTTGTCATAGACTAATATATCAAATCGTTTATTCATTCCATTTACTTTTAGGCTTCCTTCAACTGCAATGAGTTCTTTTGGATAGGTGTTTGCAAGAAGGTGAACGCAGTGTTGTCTTACCCATTCTTCTGGTGTGAGAGCAACGAATTGCTTTCTGATTATATCAAAAATTTCCTCTCCCGAAGAGGTTTGTCTTATCGAGAGAGGAAATTCAGGAAAATTTAGTTTTATTCTATTCGCCGCCATCTTCACCTCCACCGGCTTCTCCGCCAGCTCCGTTGTCTAAGTGCTTTTTAGGTGCTTTCTTCATTGGTTTTCCATCACCAAATCTATAAGAGAAGTTCAAAGTAAGTGATTGACGATAAGGTCTTCCGTGACGGAATGAAATATAATCGTCTGTTATTGTTGTAGAGTTATGTCCTGCTGTACGGAAAATATCGGCATATCTCAAAGAAAGCGTGATTTTCTTGTTTATGTTTTTCTTTATTGCAATGTCTGAGAAGAAACGTGCTGCTCTTTCGCCTTGAATTGTCTTGCTTGCTGCGAAATACATTGCAGAGGTTTGAATTGTCCATTCGCCAGGTAGGTTCATAGTAGAATTTAACTTAGCGTCCCAATTGAAAGATTTTATTTCTTTGTCGTTAATGATAGTTGCGTCTGTGTAGTTTCCAAATAGGTTTGCACTAATGTTTACTTTCCACCATTTTGTTATTTGTTGGTCAATTATAAGCTCCAATCCGTAGTTTACACTCTTTTCAATATTCAAACTTGTTTGTGCAAGTTTTCCTTTATCTACTTCATCGCCTGCAATATCCAATACCCAATCAAATCCATATCGTATTGCGTTTTCTTCTGTCCAAAGGAAATTGAACCAAGATATTCTATTGTTTGTTTGACGGTAATAAGCAGATGTGAAAATCGTTGTTGTAGGAAGAATTATTGAATAACCCAATTCCACAGCATCTGTATATTCAGGGTCGATGTTCGGATTACCAAAGCGAATGTGTTCAGGGTTTGATAAATCCACATTCGGCATCATTGTCCACATATTAGGACGATTGATTCTTCTTGAATAAGAAAGTTGAGCCGATTGCATATCTGTTATTTGATAAGAAAGGTGAACGGTAGGGAAAGGAGAGATGTATTGTTTGTTGATTGAGTCGTTTTCTTTACCTAACATTTCTTTTCTTCCGTTTAGGTTAGTGATTTCTCCTCTTAATCCTAATTGACCGCTTAATTTTCCGTAAGAGTATCCAACTGTTGCATAAATGGCATTTATGTATTCGGTGTTGTAAAACTTATAACTCATATCATCGTTTCTAACATCACTACCATTTAAGTAATAATCATAAATAGAATAACGATTAGAATAGTTAAGATTGTAACCAACTTCCATTTTTAATGTTTTAGAAAAAGGGTGAGAGTAATTGATATTCACAACAGCTCTTTTATTGTCTGACTCTGAAACATCTCTTTTTTCGTAGTTTGGTATAGTTGGATTCCAATAATCTAATATTTGAGAACTTTCTCTATAATGTTTTCCAATATTCCAATTAGCGTCAATCATCAATTCTTGTTCTGGATTGTCAAATTGTTTAGAAAAGTTTAAAGAAAAAGTATTGAAATTACCATTGCTATTACCTGAGGTTATTTGATCTAAACTACGAGCAGAATATAAAGAAGTGTCTGTTCCAAATCTTTGGTCTAAAAGATTCTCATTTGCAATCATTGCATCATCTGTTGGATGTCCGTGAACTCTTCCGTTATAAGAAAGCGTCAAAGAAGTCTTGTCGTTAATGTACCAATCAAATCCTATTTTTCCTCCGCCACTTAAATTTGTTGAATTACCGGTTTGTTGGCTTCTCATCCAAGCCTCTAAACCATCTCTTGTAGGGTTTAATAAAAGTTTCATATTATCGCTTCTTCTACCTCTTTCATTGAAACGTCCGTCCACAGAAGCAGAAAATCCCCATTTCTTTGTAGAATAACTGATTCCTGCACTACCATTTGTTCTTGGGAAAAATTTTTCCATAGCACTACCAGCAGTAAGGTTAATGTTTCCACTCAAACCCTTATTTCCTTTTTCCTTTAATTTAATATTGATAATACCACTCATTCCCTCAGGATCATATTTTGCAGAAGGATTTGTGATAACTTCAATGTTTGCAATAGTAGAAGCAGGTATTTGAGAAAGCACAGTAGCCAAATCATTACCCAAAAGTTCCGAAGGCTTACCATCAATTAACACCTTTACATTAGAATTACCTCTTAAACTAACAGCACCTTCCTCGTCAACAGAAACAGAAGGCACATTTTCCAAAACATCAGAGGCATCACCACCGGCAGAAACCAAATTCTTCTCAACATTGATTACACGCTTGTCGAGCTTATACTCCATCATTTGACGCTCAGCCACGATTTCCACTCCCGAAAGCACCTCTGCATTAGTATTCATAGCAAGAGTTCCTACATTCAAAGGCTTCCCCTTTAATTTAATATCCTTATAAACGTCTTTGTAACCAATGAAACTCAAACGCATAATAAAACTACCATTAGCCTTTACACCCTTTATTGTGAAATTTCCATCAACGTCAGTTACCGTACCATCAATCAGCGTAGAATCTTTCACACTTAATAATGTAACATTAACAAAAGGTAAAGCCTCTTCGGTATTTGCATCAATAACATGCCCACTTACAGACACTTTTTGCGTTTGTCCTTGTGCAAAAACACTATTTGCACCAAAGATAAACAACTGTAAAAACAGAATAATCGTTAATTTTCTCATATATGATTTTAATTAAAAACTTATAAAACGCAATTTTGACAATAAAACACGCGTTAAGTTTAATTAACAAAGAAAAAAATATCGTATATTTGCCAACTGAAAAATTTAAACAAAGAAAAGAGATATGAAAAAACTAATTTTAGTAATGATTTCGCTATTTGCGATAATCAATCTAAACGCACAAAAAGACATAAAATGGGGAGAAAGATTCTATGACATATTAGACGATTGTCAAGAAGCAGAAATAGTAGCACAAGACAATAACGGATTCTATATGTGGTATTGCTTACAAGAATACAAAGGCGAAGGAGAATTTGAACTCAACTATTACGTAGCAAGAGCAGACCATAACTTAAACGTAGACAAAGTAGTAAAAATAGAATTCCCACACCCAACCTTCAAAATAGAACAAACATGGAGAGCAGGTGATTGCGTAGGATTTATTCTTAGCCGTACAGTAGAAGACAAACCTGTACAAAACAAAAGAAGCTCTAAAAAGAAAGACCAAGTAGTAGAAAAATCAGGAACAGCCAATCTCTACACACAATTCTTTCATCTAAGAGACATGAGATTGATGGATAAACCAGAAAAATTCAAATCATTCCGTTACTTTGCCAAAGAAGGAGAAAAACCATACCTATTCAACTTCTCAGAAAACAAAACAAAACTCGCATTTGCCTTTTTTGAAAAAGACACATCAGGAGCAAAAGCCGTTCAAATAGAAATATTTGATGAAAGAATGCGAATGCTATGGGACAGAAAACACATATTGAAAATAAACAACCCAGAATACCAAATCCACGACATAAGCGTAAACAACGAAGGCACAGAAACACTATTAGCAATACGCTCCTACACAACAGGAAAAAAAGTACAACACACAGACAGTAAAGCACACCTAATTTGGCTTACACAATACGAACAAAGACAATACGAACAACAAATAGAAAAAGCATGGCCAACCGACATTAAATGCGCCTTTAACCTTGAAGGCGACTACTTAATGGCAGGCTATTATGGAAAAAATGCAGACAAACCAAAACTTGCACAAGGAAGCTTTGCATACAAATACGACCAAAGAAGAGGCCATCTAAAAAATAGCAGCACAAGAGATTTCAAAGAATACGAAACAGACGAAATGGTAAAAGAAGGCTTGCCAAAACCATCAGACCAAACAGCCAAAATAAAAACCTTAGTTTCAATGATAGGAAGCAACCTTGTAATGATAGGCGAACAAGAATTCAAATCAACAATAATACCACCAAAACGCCGAGACGAAAAACCAACAGGCGAAGACGCAATGTATTATAGAGACATAATAATAACCAATATAGACAAAAACGGAACAATAACCTCAAACTCATACGTTCCAAAACGCCAAAAAGACTACGAAGGAAAAGAATGCTACAACTCCTTTGCAATGGCAAGAGACCGTTATGGCATATACATAATGTTTAACGACCACATAAAGAATTACGATAACAACGCATTCACACCAGTAAAATGTTACAACGGAGACAAAATGCGAACACAAGTAAACTTTGTGCAAATATTCTCAGACGGTTCATATCGTTGGAGTAAAGCTTTCGATACAAAACAAATGAAAATGCCATTCTTTAAGACATTGTATTTAACAACAACAAGCACAATACTATTCTTCTCACGCTTCCAGGACCACAATATCTTAGGGGAATTTGAAATAAGATAGAAATAAAAAAATGAATAAAAAAAAACTCGACTGCTAAATAAGTAGTCGAGTTTTTTGTTTTGTAACTACAAAAAGTAACCAGAAAATCCTTTCTGAAATGCGGAAAAATCCAAAGAACAGGTGGAGCAAAAGGCGGATATTGGTAAGTGATTGAAGAAAACTAATTCAAATATTCCTTAGAATTTTACGAAACAAATTCAAAATAATTGTCGGGAGTTATTACTTTAAACTCTGTGTCTTTATAATTCTCTGCAAAACTTTTGGGAATCTTAGTTTTTGCCTTTGCTACATTCCATTTAAATTCGTATGCAGCAAGTTTTCCGTCTATTTCTTCTATTAAATCTATTTCTTGTTGTTGTTGAGTTCTCCAAAAATATATTTGAGCATAATGGTTGAAATAGGAATTTCGTTTTACACGTTCGCTTACCATTAGATTCTCCCAAAGCATGCCAACATCATTTCTTAATTCCAATGGTGCAAAGTTAGAAATCAAAGCATTTCGTATGCCATTATCATAAAAATATATCTTTTTACCTTTCTTTATTTCACTACGAAGGTTGTTACTATAAGCAGGAAGGCGAAATACCACATAACATTTTTCTAATAAATCAATATAACTTTCAATAGTGCTTTTATCTACGCCAACTGTTTTTGAAAGTTCATTATATGACACCTCACTTCCTAATTGCAAAGCTAAAGCCCTAACAAGTTTTTGTAGAATTTCAGGTTTTTTTATCCCTTTGTATTCTAACAAATCTCGATAAAGATAATTGTTCGCTAAGTTTGTTAAAATACGTTTGCTATCATTTGGATTTGTTACAACTTCTGGATAAAGACCATATATCATACGCTGTTCCAAAAGACGTTTTTCTTCACGTTGCGATGAGTGATTAACAAGCTCTAAAAGAGATATAGGAAATAAATTGTATTCTATTAGTCTGCCTGTTGCAGGTTCGTTTATTTCGTTAGAAAGTACAAACGATGAAGAGCCTGTAACCAATATTTGTGTTGGGAGTTTAAGATCGGCAAGCATTTTTAGCGACAACCCTATGTTTTTTACGCGTTGTGCCTCATCAATTACAACCATGTCGTGATTTCCAATAAGCTGACGAAGTTCCGAAGAAGTCTTGTTTTCAATATCCAATCTATCATCGTAGTTGTCGCAGTTCAATTTTAAAACATTATTGTATTCACCCACAATACTATCATATAAGGTTGTTTTGCCAACTTGTCGTGCACCCATAAGGGTTATGATTTTACCTTTATTAAAGTCGTTTCTAATTACTTGTTCTATTGTTCTGCGTATCATAATATGATTATTTATGATGCAAAGATATAAAATATTTTTTATCAAATCCCTAAATTTATATATAATTTGGAGATTACAATCCCTAAATTCATATATAATTTGGGGATTTGAGTGCTTTTTATGTTGTTTTATAAGTGTTGAGTGATTGTAATAAATGTTTTTTGTATATTTGTCAGTAGAAATCAATTTGAATTATAATTATGAATCGTCTTATTATAGTAGGAAATGGCTTTGACTTAGCCCATGGATTAAAAACAAGTTATGCTGATTTTATAGATTGGTATTTTAAAAAAGTAGTAGAACAATTAAAAATAAGAAGAGAAAAATTAGAAGAACAAAAAGAAACACTTGAAAATAAAATTGGACCGATACATATATATGAAGATGATTTATTAAAAATTGATTGGGGAGGAAGTTGTCAAGGTGCAATTAAGGTAATAGATGAAATTATTAATAGAGTAAAAAAAGAAGGTAATATAGTTGTTATTAGAAACGATAATAGTATTCTTAGACGGAATTTTTCTCCTTTGTTTGAAAGAATAATAAAAGATGTTGAAAATAAAGGTTGGGTAGATATAGAAACGGATTATTATGAATTGTTAAAAGATTATGCCTTGAATAAAAGAGGTGATGTTAAACAATTAAATGATGAATTATCCTACATAGAAAAGAAACTTATTGAATATTTAAAAATTGAGCAAGATAAATTTGAAGAATTTTATATTGAAGAAGATTTACAAGATATAATATATGAGCCATTTAGTGATATATCTGTCTCTCTTAAAGGGAAAAAATGTCTTGATGAACACATAGAACAAGATTGCAAAGATAAAGAAAATGACTACCTAAGAATTAAACTTGAAAATTATGGTTATGATATTAAAGAAGTTTCTGATTATATAGATAATCTATTTAATAAATCTAAAAAATTAAATAAATCTATTAGTAGCTTTATAAGAACAGAACGTTTTTTTAAGGGAGATAAATTTCCGAAGGAATTGTTATTGCCTAATAGTATAATGTTGTTGAATTTTAATTATACGAAAATAGCAGATAAGTATATGACTCGTTATTTTCAGTGGTTACCAAACCATATTCATGGGGAATTGAATGATGAAAATAGCGTAATATTTGGATATGGAGATGAATTAGATAAAAAGTATAAAGAGATAGAAGAACTTAACGATAATGAATGTTTGGAGAAAGTAAAATCGGTAAAATATCTTGAAAGAGATAATTATAAAAAGATGGAATATTTTATAGAATCTGAACCATTTCAAGTTTATGTTATGGGGCATTCTTGTGGAAATTCTGATAGAACTCTTTTAAATAAAATCTTTGAACACGAAAATTGCGTATCAATAAAGCCGTTTTATTATGCTTATAAAGATAAAGAAGGTAATGACAGAGATAATTACACAGAAATCGTTAGAAATATTACAAGAAACTTTAACGACAAACAACTACTGCGAGAAAGAGTTGTTAATAAAACCTATTGCCAACCATTACCACAATCAAAGATTAAATATGGTTAGTGAATGTATCGTAGTTTTCTAAACTTTCAGAGAAGTATATCTTGTATATTAGTTTGCCTTCTTGATTTAGAAGATTAGTTTTTTCTACACAAACGCTATCAAAACCAAATTCATTTAAGTCTTGCATTGTTACGAGAGTTCTTGGAGGTTTCTTTAATATAGTTCTTAATAACCAATGCCCAAGATCTCTGTTTGGGTTAGACATTAGTCCTTTTTTATTACTTTGACATAGTTTTGCTGATAATTCTTGTCCGTTTGGTAATATTAAAGCAAAATCTCCTTCTGGGAAAAAGTTTGGGTAATATTTGTGTATATGAATAGGTACGGGTATGTATAATTCATCTTCATGCCTTGGTCTTCCTCCTGCATTCCATTGATTAAGTCCCGATTTTTCTTCTACGTTTTTAGTCCTAAGTGAGTATAAAGGTAGGATTACATAATCAGCGCCTTTTATTAGAATTTTGTCGTTTTTATTTAACTGACTGAAAAACCTTTTTAATAAATCTAATGGGTTTTCCAATATGTCTACTTCAACGTCTTTGAATGTATTAGGTGTTTCAAAACGTTTTAATAGTACACTTTTACTTTTATTGAAGGTGTATTCGTTTTTTTTCATCATGAAATCGAATAGAGGTTTCATCGTCTTTTGTGACGTGTATATTATTTAACTCTATTTTCTCATAAGGAGTATTAAATATTCGTAACAATCCTTCTTTTCTTCCTACGATATGGTAGTGAGCCTTCTTTACTCCGTATGTATCGTTTGCTAAATCTATTCTTTTATTTCTAAATTCTGCTATTTTTAATGCGAGTTCTTTTCTCTTTAAAGGAGATAATTGTGGTTTTAATTTATTGAATTCTGCTACTTTTTCAATAGAAGCATCTTTGTTAAGTATAAAAGTCTTTATGCCAATTCCTGAATCACCTAATTGAGCGTCGTAGGCTGTACAATCTCTTGAATTATTTGTTGCTTCAAATGATTTGCAAAAAATATTTTCTGCTAATCTATAATCTAAATATGGTGTAGTGTTATCTGAAAATAATTTAGATAAACTTCCCATAATTGAAAGCATTTCAAAATATTCATTATTTTTATTCCAATCTTTTAAAAAATTGTTTGTACTATACTTTTGCATACTTCATAAATTAATGGTACTACAACAGAATTCCCAGCTTGCTTATATTTTGCACTATTTGGAATATTATCAGGGAAAATAAAATTTTCAGGAAAGCCTTGAAAGTTTAAACATTCTTTAGGAGAAAGTTTTCTTATGCCCTTATCGGTTAAAATCAATGGAACATTGTGTCCACCAGTTCCCATATTAGCAGTAAGAGTTGGGCAAACATTACTTTTGTTTTCTCTAACGTATTGTCTTCTCCACTGATATATCGTTTTTTTTGAGACTATTTCTTTTACCAATTCATCATAATGAGACATCTTTTCAGTATAAAATAACTTTTCATCAGTTAAAGAATAATCTATACAATCTTGTATTGTTTTTGTTAGTTTTATTTTTTGTGGAAAAGTAAAATCAATATTTTCATCTACCTGATTTTTGTCAAAACATACTATAAAAATTCTCTCTCTATTTTGAGGAATATTTGCATAATCCATAGCATTGCAGATTTTAAAGAATATCTTATAGTTTAATCTTTCTAAGGTATCTTTAATTACTTTAAAAGTATTACCATTATCATGAGTATATAAATTCTTAACGTTTTCTAAAAAAACAGCTTTGGGACGATGTTTTTTTATTATTTCAACGACATCAAAAAATAATGTGCCTCGAGTATCATCAAAACCTTTTCTATAACCAGCGATAGAAAACGCTTGGCAAGGGAAGCCTGCACATAGAATGTCAAAATTTTTAGGTATTTGTTCCTTTACTTCTTTTTGTGTTATATCACCACAAGGAAGTATTCCAAAGTTTAATAGATATGTTTTTTTTGCATGTTCATCAATTTCTGAAGCAAATACACATTCTCCTCCTAAACTTTGCAAAGCAATATGAAAGCCACCTATACCAGCAAATAAATCAATAAAAGTAAATTTTTTCACCCTAAATATGAATATTAACTTGCAAAAATAAAGAATAATTTTTAACAAGCAAAAAATATGATTGCTTTCTATTGCTAATAACTCTTTGAAAATTTTAAAAACTAAAAAAATCGCGCCGTTTTTTTGTGCTGATTTTGACAATTATTTTCTTTGTTTTAACAAAATAAATGAAAGAAAAAAAACAAAAATTCAAAGAAAAAAATTAAAAAATCTTTTGATTTTTTTTGATTCTAAAAATTCATATTTCTATTATATTATTATCTTTTTTTATTAGTTATTATATACATTATATTATTGTATAACATAATGTTAAGTTGGGTTACCAAAATGTTAAGTTGGCTTGATAAAATGGTAAGTTTTTTTGTCGATTTATGCAGTCTAAGTGTCGATTTTTGCAATGGGGTTGTTACCATGGTGATTTTTGTTCTACATAGGAGTAATCAATAAAGTTTTCGTTGAAATATATTTTATTGTTTTCTTTGTAGAGTAGGGGTATGTATGTTCGGTAGTGTATGGTGTCAAATAGTGTTTTTAGGCTTCTGCTGATTTGTTCTTGACTCATGCCTAATAGTTTGCCTAATGAGGCTTGACTTCCATAGTATCCTTGTTCGCCAAAGCCTCTTATATAAAAGATTATTAGTAAATCGGAATAGGATGGTTTTCTTTTTAAGTCTTTTGCTGAACGTGCAAATGTTCTTATGTATTGAGATACTTCCCAATCGATTATTGTAAAGTTTTTATTTTTCTTTTCCATGAATGATTTTTTAAATTGGTTAGGTGTTACAAAGATACAAAAAATATGTATCTTTGCACAATACAATAATAGTAATTGATATTCGTTTTAGTTTAGATTTTATAATATTAAAAAAAATAGAAAAAGGAAAATGATAACAAATTATCAAGGTTTATCTGACCAAGAGGTCTTAGAAAGTAGGGCAAAGTATGGAGAAAATATTTTGACTCCTACAAAGAAAACTCCTTTGTGGAGAAAGTTTTTGGAAAAGTTTAAAGATCCTATGATTATTGTTCTGTTGGTTGCAGGATTTTTGTCAATAGGGATTTCATTTTATGAGTATTTTTCAGGGGCTAAGGATTTTACGGCTTTTTTTGAGCCTGTGGGAATTTTTGTTGCTATTTTTCTTGCAACAGGATTGGCGTTTATTTTTGAGTTAAGGGCTGATAGACAGTTTGAGGTTTTGAATAAGGTGAATGATGACGAAATAGTAAAAGTCATTAGAAATGGAAAAACAATAGAGATTGCAAAGAAAGATGTTGTGGTAGGTGATATTGTGAAGTTGGTAAGTGGAGATGAAGTGCCTGCTGATGGAGAATTGTTGGAGAGTGTTTCGTTAAAAATTGATGAATCGAGTCTTACAGGAGAGCCTATTTGTGAAAAGACAACTGTTGAGGCAGAATTTGATAAAGAAGCAACCTTTGCGTCTAATCATGTTATGAAAGGAACAAAGGTAATGGAAGGACACGGAATTTGTAAGGTTTTTGCAGTTGGAGATAATACCGAAAACGGTAAGGTGTTTACCGCTGCACAAATAGATTCAAGTGTTCGTACTCCTTTAAATGAACAATTAGATAAATTGGGTGGTCTTGTATCTAAATTAGGCTATGCAATAGCAGGTTTAATTGTGGTTGGAAGAATGTTGATTTATTTTACATCTGGTCAATCTTTTGAGTTGTTAGATTTTCTTTCTTATTTGTTGCATACATGTATGGTTGCTGTTACTTTGATAGTTGTATCGGTTCCTGAGGGCTTGCCAATGGCTGTTACTTTGGCTTTGGCATATAGTATGCAAAAGATGTTAAAGACAAATAACCTTGTAAGAAAGATGCACGCTTGCGAAACAATGGGTGCTACCTCTGTTATTTGTACCGATAAGACGGGAACGCTTACTCAAAATCAAATGACAGTGTATCAAACAAAGTTCTTTTCGTTAGAGAGTCAAGAACTTGGAGACGATAATTACTCATTGCTTATAAAGGAAGGAGTGGCTGTGAATACTACTGCTTCATTGGATTTAACTGATGAAAAGCCTAAGGTGATAGGAAACCCAACAGAAGGAGCGTTATTGTTGTGGTTAAGAAGTAAAGGTGTTGATTATTCTCCGTTGAAAAGAAGTGTTGATGTGATAGGTGAGATACCTTTTTCTACTGAGAGAAAGTTTATGGCAACCTTGGTTTATTCTCCGTTGATTAAAAGGAATGTTCTTTATGTTAAGGGAGCTCCTGAAATAGTTCATTCTATGTGTAGCAAGACTTGTGGCGATGTGAGTAAAGAAACACTTGATGAAATACTTTTAGGTTATCAATCACAAGCAATGCGTACTCTTGGATTTGCTTATCAAATAGTAGAAGAAGGTCAGCAAGTGATAGAAGGCGATAAGTTAGTTGCAAAAGACTTGGAATTTTTAGGCGTTGTAGCAATCTCAGACCCTGTTCGTAAAGAAGTTCCTCAGGCAATTAGAGATTGTTTGTCTGCTGGTATCAATGTAACGATAGTAACAGGGGACACAACAGGAACAGCTAAGGAAATAGGTCGTCAAGTTGGTTTGTGGACAGAAAACGATGGCGATAAGAATATAATTACAGGACCGGAATTTGCTGCACTTAGCGATGAGGAATTAAAGGAAAGAATATTGGACTTTAAGATTATTTCTCGTGCAAGACCTATGGATAAGAAACGATTGGTAGAAACGCTTCAAGAATTGGGTCAAGTGGTAGCTGTAACAGGCGATGGAACAAATGATGCTCCTGCATTGAAAGCCGCACACGTAGGATTGTCAATGGGAGATGGAACCTCGGTTGCAAAAGAAGCAAGCGATATTACAATCATAGATAGTTCTTTCGCATCTATTGGAAGAGCAGTTATGTGGGGACGTTCTTTGTATCAAAATATTCAAAGATTTATCCTTTTCCAAATGACAGTCAATGTGGCAGCTTGTTTAATAGTATTGGCAGGAGCTTTTATGGGAACAGAATCTCCGCTAACTGTTACTCAAATGCTTTGGGTTAATCTTATAATGGATACATTTGCCGCTATGGCATTGGCTTCGCTTCCTCCAACTCAAAGAGTGATGAATGATAAGCCAAGAAACAGAAAAGATTTTATAATAAATCGCTTTATGGCAGTAGCAATAATTGGAACAGGAATTTTGTTTTTCGCCTCTTTATTGCTGTTGCTATATGTTTTCCAACACGTTGATATAAATAGTATCTCAGAACTATTCTCTGCGGAATTGGGTGCAAAAGTCGGATTGAACGCTTATGAAAAAAGTTTGTTCTTTACTATATTTGTAATGCTACAATTCTGGAATATGTTTAATGCTCGTGCATACAAAACAGGACGTTCAGCCTTTAACTTCAAAGATTGCGAAAGTTTTCTTTTGATAGCTTTAATCATAATTGTAGGACAAGTTTTAATTGTAACATTTGGAGGAAAAGAAATGTTTAATGTTACACCTTTGTCTTGGCAAGATTGGTTAATGGTAATAGGAGGAACATCGATTGTACTTTGGATTGGTGAGATTGGTAGATTGATAAATAGACTTAAACGTAAATAATGGAAATGTTTTCTCGTACCGAATTACTTTTAGGACGCGAAGCAATAGAGAAATTGCAACAAGCCTCTATTCTCATCGTGGGACTTGGTGGAGTAGGGGCATACGTTGCTGAAATGTTGTGTAGAGCAGGAGTGGGAAAGCTTACTTTGGTTGATGGTGATACGGTGAGCGAGAGTAATAAAAATAGACAACTTTTAGCTCTTTCTTCTACAATAGGGCAAAATAAAACCGATGTCTTAAAACAACGTTTAGAAGATATAAATCCAAATATAGAAATAGTTACTCATACCGAGTTTCTAAGAGATGAAAATATGATTTCTCTCTTGGAAAATAATAAGTTTGATTATGTTGTTGATGCAATAGACACTCTTTCTCCAAAGGTTTTTTTGGCAGCTTGGAGTATTTATTTCAATATTCCAATAGTTAGCTCAATGGGTAGCGGTGGGAAAATGGATACTCAAAAGATAGAAATAGCCGATATTTCAAAAACTTATAATTGTTCTTTGGCTCGTATGATGAGAAAGAAGTTGCATAAGTTAAAGATTTATGAAAATATCATAGCAGTGTTTTCGCCCGAAGAGGTTTCAAAGGATTGTGTTGTGGAGCAAAGAAGTGAAAATAAAATCTCTAATGTCGGAACAATATCTTATATGCCTGCAATGTTTGGTTGTACAATTGCAAGTGTGGTTATTAGAGAATTGATAGGTAATCAAGTAATAAAAAGAAAAGATAATGGAAGGAATGATAGAAGTGTTTTGCAGAAATACAGATAGACGCTTTTTGGTGCCTTGTGGAACTGATTTGAAAGAAGTCTTGAAGTATTCGCAATTAGAAAATGAGCAAATGGTTTTAGGTGCTTTGGTCAATAACAAAGTGCAAAGTATGGATTACAAGATTTATACACCAAGAGAGGTTGAGTTTTTTGACTATAACTCTTCTTATGGTAAGAGAATGTATGCTTTGTCTTTGATGTTTGTGCTTTATAAGGCAACAAAGGAATTGTATCCTCAATATGAAATTGCTATTCAACACTCTATGAATGACGGATATTATGTTGAGTTTGAAAATTCAGAGGTTGATGTGCCACAAATCTTGCCAAACCTTCTTAATAAGATGAAAGAAATTGTTGAGGCAGATATTAAGTTTCAAACAGATGTGATTCCTACAAACAAGGCAGTGGAATTGTTTAGAAAAGTAGGAATGGAAGAAAAGGCAGATTTACTTTCTTGCAGCAAACGTTTGTATGCAAATGTAGATGTGCTTGATGGTACAATCAATTCTTTTTTCTTTAATTTAGTTCCTTCAACCTCCTACTTAAAAGTCTTTGATTTATATTCTTATAACAAAGGAATAATTTTGCAAATGCCTGAAAAAAAACGTCAAGTGAGCGATAAATTATTCTCAGTCTTTCAAGAACATAAAAATTGGTTGAAGGTGTTGAATACTCCTTTTGTTTCGGACTTGAATAAGGTTGTTTTTGCAAAAAAAGAAAATGAATTGATTCAAGTCAGTGAGGCTTTGCACGAAAAGAAATATGCTCAAATAGCAGATGAAATCAACAAAAGAAAAGATAGAGTGATGCTTGTGCTTTTGGCAGGGCCGTCTTCTTCGGGTAAGACTACTTCTTGCAGAAGAATTTCTACACAACTTTCTGTTTTGGGCTACAATCCTATTCAAATTTCACTTGATGATTATTTTGTAAATAGAGAATTTACTCCAAAAGATGAGAATGGAAATTATGATTTTGAGTGTTTCGAGGCCTTAGATGCAGATTTCTTTGTTTATCAAATGAAAGAATTGATAAAAGGTAATAAGGTGAGTTTGCCAAGATTTAATTTCCTTACAGGACAAAGAGAAGAAACTAATCAAGAAATTCAAATGAAGGAAAATTCCATTCTCATAATAGAGGGAATACATGCTTTGAATCCAAAACTAACAGAAGAAATAGAAGATAAGTATAAATACAAGGTTTTTGTTTCTGCTCTTACGCAAGTAGCACTTGATAAGCACAACTTGATTTCAACCTCGGACAATAGATTGATAAGAAGAATTGTAAGAGATAATAATTACAGAGGCTATTCTGCTGAGGATACAATAATGCGTTGGGATAGTGTTCGCTCAGGAGAAGAAAAACATATCTTCCCTTATCAAGAAAATGCCGATACTATTTTCAATTCTTCACTTTTGTATGAAATAGGACTTTTGAAACCAATTGTTGAGCCTTTGCTTATGGAGGTTGGACAAAACTCTCCTGCATACGCTGAGGCTAAAAGATTGCAATCGTTTTTGGCGAATTTTAAATCATTTCACTCCGATTTTATCCCTCCAACCTCAATTATGAGAGAATTTTTAGGAGGTAGTAGTTTTAATTATTAAGTCTTTGAAAAGGTGTTAAAACTTTGAAAGATAGATAATTAACTCTAATTGTTAATAAACTATGTTGAAAAAAGTAGGAAAGAAAGTGTTGATAATGAAAAAAAAGTAGTAATTTAGCACTCTCAATTGTATATAAAAAGAAGAATAAATAATAATAAACATCAGTAACAAGATGGAAGTAAAGAAATCAGACAAAGCGAACTTGGAGAAAGCAAAAGGAATGTTTCTTCAATTGGGTTTGGTTGTTGCTCTTGGTATTGTAATCGTTGCTTTTGAATGGAAGAGTTACGATAAGGAAGCTGAGGAAGTACAAATTACCCAAGTAGTTCAAGAAGTTGAAGAAATGGT
Organism: uncultured Bacteroidales bacterium; assembly: GCA_937881815.1. Lineage (GTDB taxonomy): Bacteria > Bacteroidota > Bacteroidia > Bacteroidales > P3 > Onthomorpha. Next base: position 100,895 of record CALGEC010000049.1, on the reverse strand, counting down.
AATTCAAACCAAAGCAGAAGAACCACCTCCACCACCAGAAGAACCACCACAAGCAGAAACAACAGAATTTGAAATTGTTGATGATGACCAAGAGTTAGAAAACGAGTTCAATATAGAAAGTTTTGAAAACACAACAAATGCTGACGTTTTCATTCCACAAGTTGAAATAGAAGAAGCCGAAGAAGAAGAGGAAGAAACAACAATCTTCACCGTAGTAGAAGAAAGTGCGATGTTCCCTGGCGGTCAAGCAGAGTTGATGAAATATCTTGCTCAAAACATAAAATATCCTCAACAAGCAAGAGAAACAGGTACACAAGGATTGGTTTATGTTACCTTCGTTGTTGAAAAAGATGGCTCTTTGACAGACATAAAGATATTAAGAGATATCGGATCTGGCTGTGGAGAAGAAGCAATCAGAGTTGTAAAATCAATGCCTAAATGGAAAGCTGCAAAGCAAAGAGGAAAAGCAGTGAGAATGCAATTCAATTTACCTGTTAAGTTTACATTAGCCGGATAGGAAAAAAGTTTTAAAGTTAATAGCATTTTGGATATAGATTGTGTTTAAAAGCAATCTATATCCTTTTTTTTGATTAAAGCAAAATGATTACCGTAAATAGTATTTCAATTCATTTTTCAGGAAATTATTTGTTTGATAACGTAAGTTTTGTTGTTGGCGACAGAGATAGGATTGGTCTTGTAGGAAAGAATGGTGCAGGAAAATCAACTCTATTGAAAATAATAGCAGGACAACAAGAATGTGAAAAAGGAAATATCGTTATTTCCAAGTATCAAACCATAGGTTATTTGCCACAAGAGATGATTCCAAGCTCCTCGATGAGCGTAATAGATGAAGCACTGACAGCCTTTAAAGAGGTGAATCGCATAAATGAAGAATTAGAAGAATTGAATCAACAAATAATTTCTTCAACAGATTATCTTTCTAAGGAATATGAAAATCTTTTGCAAAGACATTCCGAACTAACCGAAAGACTTAACGTTATGGGAGCAAGTAATATGCAATCGCAAACCGAGAAAGTATTACTTGGATTAGGGTTTTCTCATAGCGACTTTTCAAGAAAGATGAATGAATTTTCTTCTGGTTGGCAAATGAGAGTGGAATTAGCAAAGATTCTTTTGCAAGCACCAAATACAATCTTACTTGACGAGCCTACAAACCACCTTGACATAGAATCTATACAGTGGTTGGAAAATTTCTTATCGAATTATTATGGTGCGGTAATACTTGTCTCTCACGATAAAGCGTTTTTGGACACTGTTTGTAAGAGAACAATAGAAATAAATTGTGCTAAGGTTTACGACTACAAGGTTTCTTATAGTAAATATGTAGAACTCTTGCTTGAAAGACAACAACAAGAAATTTCTCAATTAAATAACCAACAAAAACAAATAGCCGAAATAGAGAAATTCATAGAACGTTTTCGTTATAAGGCGACAAAAAGCAAGCAAGTGCAATCTCGCATAAAAATGTTGGACAAAATGGAGAGGGTAGAAGTAACTCAAACCGATACATCTAACATTCACTTTAAATTTCCGCCTGCTCCACACTCTGGAAAGATAGTTGTAGAGATGAATAACTTAAACAAGAGTTATGGAGAGAAACTTGTATTGAAAGATGTAAACCTAATGATTGAAAAAGGTGAGAAAGTAGCCTTTGTAGGAAAGAATGGCGAGGGAAAATCGACACTTTCAAAAATCATAGTAGGCGAAATAACAGATCAAAGCGGAGAATTCAAATTAGGACATCAAGTAAAAATAGGATATTTCGCACAAAACCAAGCAGCACTCTTAGACCCAAACAAAACAGTTTTTGAAACAATTGACGATATAGCAGAAGGAGAGATAAGAACCAAGATAAGAACAATTCTTGGAAGTTTTCTTTTTGACGAAGAAGCAATAGAAAAGAAAGTAAAAGTGCTTTCGGGAGGAGAAAAAACACGACTTGCACTTGCAAAACTAATACTTGCTCCTGTAAATCTATTGATACTTGACGAGCCTACAAACCATCTTGATATGGTGTCAAAAGATATTTTGAAAATGGCACTAATGCAATATGACGGCACACTTATTGTAGTTTCTCACGACAGAGATTTTCTTCAAGGATTGACCGATACGCTTTACGAATTCTCACATCATCATATCAATATCTTTAAAGGCGATATTTTTGAGTTTTTAGAGAGCAAACGAATGAGCGATTTAAAAGATTTAAACGCAGTTTCAGAGAAAAAAAACAGCGTTTCAGAACAGCCAATCTCTCAAAACAAAATAGATTATCAAAATCAAAAAGAAAATCAAAAAGAAATACGCAAAATAAAGAATCAAATCGCCAAGATAGAAGAAGAAATAGAAAAAATAGAACAAGAAATCTCACAAGCCGAAGAAATACTTTGCAATCAAGGAGAAGTCGATGCAGATTTTTACACAAAGTATGAAAACAATAAACAACTACTTAATGAAAAAATGCAAAAATGGGAAGAATTGCAGACAATGTTAGATTAGCATATCCCATAGTTCTTTCGGGAGTAGGAATGAGTATCGTGCAGTTTTTCGATACTTTAATGGTTGGACAAGTCAATAAAGAATCCTTAGCAGGCGTTGCCTTTGCCTCAGCCATTATAATAATTTTCTTGGTCTGCGGACAAGGAATGGGAATGGCACAAACACCACTTGTAGGACAAGCCTTTGCAAGAAAAGAAACCAAAAGAGTTGCCTCAATCTTTCAAAATGCAATCCTACAAAACATATTCATTGGAGTTTTCATAGTTTTGTTGCTTATGATTATGCTTCCATTCTTGCAATACTTTGGACAAGAGGAAGAAGTAATAAAATATGCAAAACCATATTTCATAGCAACAGCACTATCTCTCTTGCCGGCACAAATCTTTCTTGCCTTTCGTCATTTTATGGAAGGAGTCGGCAACACAAAAGTAACAATGATAATCATCATATCGGCAAATATTCTAAACATAATCCTCAATTATATTTTTATCTTTGGAAAATTGGGATTTCCTGCAATGGGAGCCTTTGGAGCAGGACTTTCAACCTTAGTTGCAAGAACACTTATGCCGATTGCATACGTAGTTTTTATTCTTTCAAACAAGAAATACCGCCGCTATACCTACTTTTTTAAGAAAGAAAACATAAAACTCTATATGCAAAAGAATATTCTAAGATTAGGAGCACCGATAGCAGTACAACAAACCTTAGAATGCTTTTCATTTTCCATGGTAACAATAATGATGGGTTGGTTTTCCGCAGTAGTATTAGCAGCATATCAAATCGTAACAACATTCTTTACAATGACCTTTCAAATATCCTGTGGAGTAGCAAGTGCAACAACAATATTAGTTTCACACTCCTACGGACGAGAAGACTACAACGCAATAAGCGAATACTCAAAAACAGGAGTAACACTAAGCATTATAGCAGTAGGATTCTTTGGAATGCTTTTTATTCTTATTCCCGACTTTATTACCTCAATGTTTACTGACGATGTAGAGGTGATAAAACAAGCTGCACCATTATTTTTGATTGCAGGAATCTTTCAAGTAATAGACGGAACGCAAGTTACCCTCCTTGGAGCATTAAGAGGAATGAACGATGTAAACAAACCAATGAAGTATTCACTCTTTGGCTACATCTTAATAGCCCTTCCACTTGCCTATGTCTTAGGATTTGTTTTTAACTTAGGACCTTGTGGAACTTTCTCGGGAATAGCAATAGGACTATTAGTAGCAGCACTCCTTTATAAAAAACGATTACAAACTATTATCAAAATAAAAAAAAATAGTATCTTTGCTCCTCAAAACTAAATAGAAATGAAAATAGTAAAAATATCAAAAATATTAGACTTTTTAGCAATGTTGCTACTCTTAGTCATAGTAATCTATCAGATTTTCTTTAAATTTGAAAAAGTAGAATACTTAATATTAGCAGTTTTAGCAGTAGCAATAGTAAAAATGATAGCAGCAATAATGAAATCGAACTATTACGAAAAACACTACAAACAATTAGAAGAAGACAACGAATTTTTAGAAAGAAGAATAAAAGAATTAACAGAAAATAATAAATAAAAAATAAGAGAAAATGGCAACAACAGCAGACATTAAAAACGGATTGTGTATTGAAATGAACAACGACTTATTTACAGTTGTAGAATTTCTTCACGTAAAGCCAGGAAAAGGAGCAGCATTCGTAAGAACAAAACTTAAAAGTTTCAAAACAGGTAGAACATTAGAGCATACATTCCCTTCTGGTACAAAAATAGAAACTTGTAGAGTGGAACGCCGTCCATATACATTCCTTTACAAAGACGATACAGGATATAACTTTATGCACGCAGAAACTTACGAACAAATAAACATAGAAGAAACTCTAATTAACGCACCTCAATTCCTTAAAGAAGGACAAGCAGTAGAAGTTGTAGTGCATGCAGATACAGAAACACCACTTTCATGCGAATTGCCACCATTTGTAGAAATGGAAGTTACTTACACAGAACCAGGAGTGAAAGGAAACACAGCTACAAACGCAATGAAAGACGCAACGGTTGAAACAGGAGCAAAAGTAAGAATACCTTTGTTCATTGAAACAGGCGAAAGAATTAAAGTAGATACAAGAACAGCAGAATACTCAGAAAGAGTGAAGTAAAAAAACAAAGAAATAATTTCAAAAAGCAAAGAAAAAAATATTTTTTTCTTTGCTTTTTTTATTTTTTTTTAAAGAAATATTTTATATCTTTGTGGTGTCTAACCATAAAATATTAGCGATATGAAAAAAGTATTATTTATTTTAGTAGCAGTTTTGCTTTGTGGAACAGTTGCAAACTCACAAAACATATCAGATACTTTATTTAATGATTATTTCTTGCCTGATTATATAGATGTAGATTCTTGTGGCTACACTAATTTTTATTCAACAGATGATGTCTATAGTAATTTAGCAAGAGGGCATTATTATTTTTTGACAACAGGCTATGGTATTCAAATTAATTATCAAAGTTATAGCGGTGTACTTGACAGAGCTCAGCCTTGTTATACAGATACTTTATTAACAATTAAAGGAATTGCAATAGGAGTTAATAATAGGGAGGCTTCTCTTTATGATTATGTAAAATTAAGGTATTTGTTTGGAAATGTGAATAATACATTAAATTTAACAGAACTTTATAATACTAAGCCAAAAGGTAAATTAAGGGTGATGGATAGTACATTAAGCAGAGAAATTACATCTATTGATATTGATACAAATTACACTTACATAGATACAGAGTTTTTTTCTTATATGGAATACTACTTTGAAAATTCTGTTAATGTAAATGGCTTGTTTTATATAGTGGAAGATGTTTTGCCAACAAGTACTCGCTTACATTATGTCGTTGCAACAGATTGTTATTTTGAGTATCCATCTTTAGTAAGAACTGCAGAATGGGATACACTCTCGTCTTGGGTGCAATGGGAAGAACATATTTTTAATACAATTCCTCTATCAACATGGTCTTTTGGAAGTACATATCAATATTTGCCGGTTCTTACAGGCGGTAGCTGTAATACAAGAAACGAATGTCAAATGTATTTCTTTCCAATCTTTGCAGAAACAGACTCTACTTTGGGAGATGGCATAAATTTTGATACAAATGACTCAACAGATATGTCGCTTTACAATGCTACGGTTGATAGATATTCTAACGTTTACCCAAATCCTGCAAAGGATATTGTAACAGTGCAATCATCATTCAAGGTAAAAGAAATAGAAATCCATAACGCCTTAGGACAAGTTGTGTTAAGAAAACAAGGTACTCAAAATATTGAAACAATAGATGTATCAAATCTTCAAAGTGGAACGTACATTGTAAGAATAAAAACACAAAGAGGCTTTGCAAACAAAAAGATTTTGATAGAATAAGAAAAAGATAAATAAAAAAAGAGTGGAAAACCACTCTTTTTTTTATTTATTGTCCTAAGTAGGATTGTAAAATATGACTTCGTGATGTTTGTTTTAATCGTTTAATCGCTTTTTCTTTGATTTGACGTACTCTTTCTCTTGTTAAATCGAAGTTCTCGCCAATTTCATCTAAGGTCATAGGTGGATAACCCTCTAATCCAAAAAACATTTTCAATATATCACCTTCTTTTGGTGTAAGAGTTGATAATGCTCTGTTAATCTCTAATTTCAAACTTTCGTACATTAGTTCCGATTCGGGAGTTTCTCCGTCTTCGTTTTTCATAAAATCATACATTGTGTTTTCTTCATCGCTTGGCAAAGGAGCGTCCATTGACAAGTGTTTGCCTGAATGACGAAGGCTTTCTTTGACTTCTGCAACTGAAATGTCTAATTCGTGGGCTACTTCTTCGGGATTAGGAGTGCGGTTAAGTTCTTGTTCTAAGCGTGCATAGGTTTTTGTGATTTTATTCATAGAACCTATTTTGTTTAGAGGTAAACGAACAATTCTTGATTGTTCTGCTAAGGCTTGGAGAATGCTTTGGCGAATCCACCAAACGGCATAAGAAATAAATTTAAAGCCTCGTGTTTCGTCGAAACGCTGTGCGGCTTTTATTAAACCAAGATTTCCTTCGTTAATAAGGTCTGGTAAACTCATTCCTTGGTTTTGATATTGTTTTGCTACCGATACAACAAATCTTAAATTGGCTTTTGTTAATTTTTCTAAGGCAATTTGGTCGCCTGCTTTAATTCTTTGAGCCAATTTTACTTCTTCCTCTGGTGAAATCATCTCCAAACGACCTATCTCTTGAAGATATTTGTCTAAGGATGTGATTTCTCTGTTGGTTAATTGTTTTGTGATTTTGAGTTGTCTCATTATGTATTTTTATTTTTTTATTTATGCAATTTATTACGTTTGTTTGAAAAAAGGGTTACAAATAATAAGAATTTTTTTCAATTTCTTCTCTTACCGCTTCGGGAAGTAAATAACGTATTGATTTGTTTTTTCGTATGTTTTCCCTAATGAACGATGAAGATATTTCTATCATAGGGGCTTGAATCATTATAACGTTTTCTCTTTCTAAAAGTTCGGAATACTCACAATTAGGACGCGGATAGACAAATACTCGATAGTAATCTAAAATTGCTTGATAGTTTTTCCATTTGTGGAAATTTTTCAAATTATCTTCTCCTATAATTATGGTAAATTCTTTTTCGGGGTATTTTTCTTGCAAGTAAGTAAGTGTATTGATTGTATAGGAGGGGATAGGTAATGAAAATTCTATATCACAAGCTCGAAAACCGTCATTATCTTCAATAGCCTTTTGAACCAAGAAGTATCTTGCTCTATTGTCTAAAAGATTGCTTTTTTCTTTGAAAGGGTTTTGTGGGCTTACTACAAACCAAATCAAATCTAAGTCGGAGTTTTCTAAGATTTGTTGAGCCAAAATCAAATGTCCGTTATGGATTGGATTGAAACTGCCAAAGTATAAGCCAATTTTTTTGTTGTATATTTTTTTTGTCATAGGGTTTTGCTAAAAAAATTCTTGCAAATGTAGAAATATTTCTTTGATTTATTTTCTTAAAGCAAAGAAATATTCTTACCTTTGCCTAATATTTTTTGTATTAAACTTTTATTTTGAAATGAAAAGATTAGTCTTAATTATATTTTTATTATCAAGTGTTTTTGTTTATTCTCAAAATGTTAGAATAAATCTAACGGGTAAGGGATTGGAGAATAAAAAGGTGAAACTATCTCTTGTTGAGGATAGAATTTCTCTTTTGCAAACCGAAAAAAGTGTTAAATCTCTTGCAGTAGGTGATAGTGTTGTTAATTTTGAACTTGTGTTAGACGGGGTGAGTGAAATTGTTATCAGCATAGATGCTTATTCTCATTCGTTTTTGGCTCAACCGGGTAATATATATGAAATGAAACTGCGAGATTTTAATTTTAATCTTGCCGATTCTTTTAATGTTTTGATGTATAGGGTTGAGTTGCCAATAGAAATTCTTAGCCCTGAGAATGAATTGACTTCAAAAATCATAAGATATGACTATGAATTGCAAAATTATCTTTTAAATAATAAAAGAAAACTTTATCCTATGAAGGATAGTCTTGCTATTGCGGGTATGTATGAGTTGAAGAATCAATTTTTGCAAAATGAGGACAAGTCTTCTTACTTTTATAATTATGTGGAATATGAGTTTGCTGCATTGGAAAGAAGTCTTGGTTTAAGAAATTACAATAAACTTAGAAATAGTCTTTTTGTTGATAAGCCAATCCTTTACTATAATGTTGGGTATATGGATTGTTTTAACAATGTTTTTGATCATTATTTTTCAAAAGGCAACAAGTTTGTTTCTCAAAGTGAGATAGAATTTTGGCTTACTACTCATAATCATGTGGATTTCTTAGATGCTTTGGGAAAAGACTCTGTTTTGAGAAATGAAAAGTTTAGAGAGTTGGTTTTTATTAAGGGTTTGAAGGATATTTACAATGATGGATTTTTTGAAAGAGGAGATGTGTTGAATCTTTTGGAAACTTTGGCAAGGCAAACTAAGTTTGAAGAGCATAAAAAGATTGCATTAAACACTATTGAGGCTCTTTTATCTGTTTCGCATTCTGGTAAGGAATTTTCGGATTTTGTTTTGAAAAATGTGTCTGAGCAAGATGTTGCTTTGTCTCAATACAACGATAAACCATTGCTTTTGAATTTTGTGAAATTGAACGATGTGGAATCGAAAAGAGAAATGGAGGTTGTTCACGCTCTTTATGATAGCATAAAGAATAATTGTAATATTGTAACTATTAGTTGTGATAGGAGTTTAGATGCTCTTTATAATTTTGTGAAAAACACAAAGGTTGGTAGTAAATATCAATGGCAAATCTTGCATTTTGATGGCAATTATGATTTGCTTGAATACTATAAGGTGAAAGCTTTTCCTATGTTTATTTTGATTTCAAAGGACGGAAGAATTCTTGAAAATCCTATGCGAAATCCAAGTGAGGGTAGTTTGTTAAGATTCTTTTGATTTTCTTTTGTTTAATTCTTGATAGTGAGGGTGATAAAGCATAAGTGTTTCTCTTAGATGCAAGGTGTCTAAGTGTGTGTATATTTCGGTTGAAACAACGCTTGCGTGTCCCATCATTTCTTTTACGGCTATTAGATTGGCTCCTCCCTTAATTAAGGCTGAAGCAAAACTATGGCGAAGAATGTGTGGGTGTATGTTTTTCTTTATTCCTGCCTCGTGTGCTATTGTTTTGATTGCTTGAAAGACATATTGTCGTGTTAGTTTTCTTCCTCTGCGATTTAGAAATATAATGTCTTCGCATTTAGGATCTATTTTTGGTAGTTTGCTTCTGTGATTTTTTATGTATAGTCTTAATAATTCTAAGGCTTTTTCTCCTATTGGCACAAGACGTGTTTTGTTGCCTTTGCCAAGTACTTTGATGTATTCGTGTTTGTAGTAGATGTCTCCTTTTTTTAGGTTTAATAGTTCGCTTATTCTTAGTCCACAAGCATATAGGATTTCAATTATTACGCTATCTCTAAAACCGTGATAGGTGCTTTTGTCAATTACCGAAAGCATTCTTTGGATTTCTTCGTGATGAAGCACAACGGGTAAGAGTTTTTCTATGCGTGAGGTTTCTAATAGTTCGCAAGGATTGTTGTTAATGCGATCGCTCATTACTAAAAACTTGAAATAGGCCTTTATTCCGCTTATTATTCTTCTTTTGCTGCTGTTTTTGACATTTAATTGCCACAAAAACTCCTCTAAGTGTTGTAGTTTTGTGGTGTGGATTGTGATTTCTGGATAGTTTTCGTTCATAAAAGCGAAAAGCTTTGCACAATCTCTTTCGTAGGCTTCGAGAGTGTTTTTTGAAAGAGAGCGTTCTAAAAGAATATGACTTTTAAAATCATTTAAATATTCTTTCCACATTGTGAATTATTAGACTTTATTCAAATTTTACAGGACCTATGTTATTCATTAAACGCATGATTTTGTTTGCTCTACGATTTAGATATTTCGTAGGGTAGGCTGGATTGCGTTTTAGTGGACTTGGTAGGGCTGCGGCTATGAGTGCGGATTGACGTTTTGTGAGTCTTTTTGCCGAACGATTAAAATAGTGTTGCGATGCTGCTTCTATTCCGTAGATTCCATCGCCATATTCTATTACATTAAGATATACCTCCATTATTCTTTCTTTTGACCAAAAGATTTCTATCAAAAAAGTGTGCCAAATCTCTAATCCTTTTCTTAGATAACTCCTTCCATTCCATAGAAAGACGTTTTTTGCGGTTTGTTGAGAGATTGTGCTTGCTCCTCTCATGGGTTTGTTTTTTCTTTTTGCTTCTTTTGCTGCTAATTTAATCTGTTCAAAATCAAAACCATTGTGAGAGAGAAATAAATTGTCTTCCGAAGCTACTACGGCTTGAACCATATTTGGCGAAATCTCCTCTAAATCCACCCATTGACGCTCTACTTTGCTTGGACGTTGCATCATAAGGATTGTTACAGGAGGATTGATAACTATGTATGCGAGTGTGAGTAATATGCTTAAACATAGGTAAGATAGAATGAATATTCCAATATATTTAAAGACTTTTTTAATCATTGTTCTATTAATTTTGTTTGCAAAAATATAAAAATGTTGTATCTTTGCAAAATTATGAAAAAACTACTTTACTTATTGTGTATATCTGTCTTGTTTTTGTCTTGTGCATCAACAAACAAGCATAATAAACTTTTGAAAAGCAATGATGTTGATGCTAAGTATGAGGCAGCAATGAAAGCATACGAAAAAGGAGACTATATGCACGCAAATCAATTGTTTGAAAACCTTTTGTTGCATTCAAGAGGTAGGGATATGGCTGAAAAGGTTAATCTTTATTATGCAAAAAGCCTTTTAGGTGGTGAGGATTATTATTCAGCAGGCTTTCAGTTTGAGAGTTTTGTTAAATGGTTCCCTTATTCACAGTATGCAGAGGAGGCATTGTTTCAAGCAGCCTTTTGTAAATATTTAGAATCGCCAGAACCATCTTTGGATCAAACTTTAACAAGGCAATCAATAGATGCTTTCCAAGAGTATATTGAAAAATACCCTAAAAGTGAAAGAGTGGCAGAGGTAAATAAATTGATGGACGAATTGAGGAATAAACTTATAGAAAAAGATTATCAAAATGCTTATAACTACTATAAAACAATGCAATATCAAGCAGCGGTGGTTAGTTTTAAGAATTTTTTGAATGATTATCCTGATTTGACCGAACAAAGAGAGAATGCAATGTATTATATAGTGCTTTCGGGTTATGAGTTCGCACGTAATAGTGTGGCAGATAAGTTGAAAGAACGCTATGAGACAGTAATCTTGGATTATGAGAGATATTCCGTTGTTTTTTCTAATATGAAAGATAAGAAAAAGCAAGAACAATTAGAGAAAATTTATAATGAATTAAAAATAGACTATAATGGATTATAAGAGAACAAAGGCAGATACAAGTATTAAAACAAGAAATTTAAACGATTTTGACACTTTGACAGGCAATCTTTATGAAACAATTGCTATGTTGAGTAAACGTTCTGATCAAATTTCAGCTGATTTAAAGCAAGAATTGTATAAAAAAATAGAAGATTTCGCCGTTGCTACTGATTCTTTGGACGAAATTCACGAAAACAAAGAACAAATTGAGTTGGCAAAATTTTATGAACAACTTCCAAAACCTTATCTTATAGCAATTAAGGAATATATGGACGAAAAACTTGTCTATAAAAATCCTACTACAAAGGTTGGTGTGGAAGAAGATAATAAATAAGTAAAAACTCTATTTTGATTATGAATTTGAGAGTTGTTGTTGCAATAAGCGGGGGAATTGCCGCTTATAAAGTGCCGTTGCTTATACGTATGTTAAAGAAAGCAGGGTGTGAAGTAAAGGTTGTGGTGACAAAAAATGCTCTTGAATTTGTTACAATACCTACTCTACAAACTCTTTCTCAAAATCCTGTTTACAGCGATATGTTTTCTGAGACAAATTCTCAGTTTACTCAGCATATTAGTTTAGCTGATTGGGCCGATGTTTATATTGTGGCTCCTGCAACAGCTAATGTGATAGGTAAATATGCAAATGGAATTGCTGATGATTGTCTTACAACAACTTTATTGGCTTTTGATAAAACTATCTTTTTCGCTCCTGCGATGAATACAAAGATGTATAACAATAAAGTGGTGCAAGACAATATTAAACGTTTGCAATCTTTGGGCGTGAAAATGATTCTTCCTGAAAAAGGAGAATTGGCTTGTGGTGTTGTAGGAGATGGAAGAATGGCAGAGCCTGAAAATATATTTAAAACCATAGAGGAATTTCTAAAACAAAAACAATCCTTTGCAGGAAAGAAAGTTTGTATAACTGCTGGTCCTACTTACGAACAAATAGATGCTGTTCGTTTTATTGGAAACTATTCTTCGGGAAGAATGGGTTTTGAATTGGCTCGTGTTTTTGCGGAAAAAGGAGCAGAAGTGAGCCTAATTACAGGGCCAACTCAACAAATAATTGAGCATTGCAATGTAACAAGATATGATGTTAAGAATGCAGCTCAAATGTATGATAAAACAGTAGAGTGTTTTGAAAATTGTGATATTGCAATTCTTTCGGCAGCAGTTGCAGACTATACTCCAAAATCTACATTTGATACTAAATTGAAGAAAAAGACAGATAATTTAGTTGTAGAGTTGGTTCCAACAAAAGATATTTTAGCAGAATTGGGTAGAAGGAAAAAAGAAAATCAAATTTTAGTTGGATTTGCATTGGAAACCGATAATGAATTGGAAAATGCCAAAGAAAAACTTACACGAAAGAAACTTGATTGTATAGTTTTAAATTCTTTGAATGACCAAGGTGCAGGTTTTAATGTTCCAACTAATAAGGTAACAATTTTAGATGCAAAAGGGAATATTTATAACTCGGATTTAAAGTCTAAATACGAGGTTGCATTAGATATTTCTGAAAAAATATTGAATCTATGAGAAGATTTCTTGTTTTTTGTTTTGCGTTTTTTTTCTTTTCATCTGCATTTTCACAAGAATTTAGAGTTAGTGTAAGTGTTAATTCTACGCAATTGCAATCCTCGGATAGAGAAGTTTTTCAACAAATACAGGAATTATTGACTGAATTTGTCAATGAAAGAAAGTGGACAGATGTTACCTATGAGGAGTTTGAGAAAATAGAAGGTTCAATTTCAATTACGATAACCGAACATAGCACTCAGGAAGATTTTAAAGGGGATATAAATCTTCAATTAAGACGTCCTGTTTATGGTTCTACATATACAACAACGCTTTTAAATACACAAGAACAAGGCTTTACGTTTAAATTTATTCAAGGACAATCATTAGAATTTGAACAAAATAATTATACCAATAATTTAGTTTCTACAATTGCGTTTTATTTGTATTATTTCTTGGCTCTTGACGCTGATAGTTTTGAACACAACGGAGGAAATAAGTATTTTACAGTTTGTCAAAATATTGTAACAGCTTCGCAACGTTCTGCTTCAAAAGGTTGGAAGAGGGCAGAGGATAATAGAAATAAATATTGGATGGTTGAAAATTATACTAACACTACATACAGATATATTCGTGAGGCATCGTATCAATATCATCGTTTAGGATTGGATATGATGCAAGGCGATAGTCAAGCCGAGGCAAGAAATAATATAATGGAGGCAATTGAAAATATAAAACGAGCTCATAGAGAAAAATCTGACTTAGTTGCAGTAAAACAATTCTTAGATGCAAAATCAGATGAAATAGTTAATATTTTTAAAGGTGCTCCACAAAATGAAAAATCAAGAGTTGTGGGATTGATGAAAGAGATTGACCCTGCAAACACAAATAAATATGAACAAATATTACAACAAGGACAATAATAATTAAAAAATAAAAACGATATGCAAAATATACCTTTCGACAGAGCATTGGTTGATGAAATCATTGCTAAAAACAAAATCAAAAGCGTAGGTGCTGCTTCAATTAGAGAAGTGAAAAAAATTATTGATGATGTAGAAACAGCAACAGGAGAAAAGTTTGTGAGAATGGAAATGGGTATTCCAGGAATTCCTGCTGTGCAATTAGGAGTTGATGCTGAGATTGAGGCTTTGAAAAATGGCTGTGCCGCAATCTATCCTGATATTTACGGAACAAAAGAATTGAAATACGAAACAGTGCGTTTTGTTAAAAATTTCCTTGACGTAGAAGTAGAGGACGATGCTTGTGTGCCAACAGTTGGAAGTATGCAAGGAAGTTTTGCTGCTTTTATGACAATTGCTCGAATGGACGCAAAGAAAAACAAAATCTTATTTATAGACCCGGGCTTCCCTGTTCAAAAACAACAATGTAATATTTTAGGAATAGAAACATTACACTTTGATGTTTACGATTATAGAGGAGAAAAATTAGAAGCAAAATTAGAAGAATATCTTGCAACAGGAGAAGTGGCGGCAATGATTTATTCATCTCCAAACAATCCTGCATGGTTCTCATTCAATGAAATGGAACTTCAAATCATAGCAAAGGTTGCAAATAAGTATGATGTAGTAGTTTTAGAAGACTTAGCGTATTTTGGAATGGACTTCCGCCAAGATTATTCTAAACCAGGAGTTGCACCATATCAACCAACAGTTGCAAAATGGGCAAAGAAATTTGTCTTAATGATTTCAGGAAGTAAAATATTCTCATACGCAGGACAACGTATTGCAGTAATGGTTATCAGCAAAGACTTGTTTGATATGAAAACTGAATACATGAAGAAATATTTTACACAAGATTGCTTTGGTAGAGCAATAATATTTGGTTCTCTTTATGCATTAACCTCAGGTACTGCTTTCTCTCCACAATATGCCTTAACAGCAATTTTAAAGGCTTGCAACGATGGCACTTACAACTTTGCAGAACCATTGAAAGAATATGGAATAAAAGCAGAGCAAATGAAGAAAGCCTTAGTTGAAAACGGATTTAAAATAGTTTATGATAAGGATTTAGATGTAGAGGTAGCAGATGGTTTCTACTTTACATTCTCTTATCCAGGTCTTTCAGGAGAAGAATTGTTGAGTGAATTGGCTTATTATGGAATTAGTGCTATTTCTTTGGGCGTTTGTAGAAGTACAAGAACAGAAGGAGCAAGAGCATGTGTTTCATTAGTGCCAAACGAAATGATTCCTGTATTTGCAGAGAGAGTTAAGAAATTCCACGAAGACCACCCAATCAAATAAAGTATAAATGCAACAACAATATAAAAGACTTATCCTTTTACCGCAAAAGGATAAGTCTGTTTTGCGTAAGCACCCTTGGATTTTTTCTGGTGCATTGCAAAAAACAAAAACCGAAATAAAAGAAGGCGAATTAGTAGAGGTATATAACAGCAATAAAGACTTCTTATGTGTTGGTTTTTGGCAGAATGCGAGTATAGCCGTTAAGGTATTGTCGTTTGAAAAAGAACAAATCAACTATAATTTCATATTAAATAGAGTTAAACAAGCCTTTGATTATCGTAAAAGTTTAGGATTCTTCTCTAATCCTGCAACAAATATTTTTCGTTTAATCAATGCCGAAGGAGATTTTATGCCTTCGTTGATTGCAGACTATTACAACGGACTTGTAGTCTTGCAATTTCATAGCGTAGGTATGCTTTTGCTTCAACAATATATTGTAAAAGCTTTGCAAGAAGTCTTGCAAGAGAATTGTAAAGCAATATTCTCAAAATCTTCTTCAACCTTGCCAAAACAAAACGAAGGAGAAACCGACAGATTCTTATTTGGAAACATAGAAGGCGAATGGTTTGCAAAAGAAAATAATCTTTCGTTTCGTATAGACTTTAATCAAGGACAAAAAACAGGCTTTTTCATCGATCAAAGGGTAAATAGAGAGTTAGTAGCGAGCCTTTCTAAAGATAGAAATGTTTTAAATGCTTTTTCATATACAGGAGGATTTTCTCTTGCCGCAATTCAAGGAGGAGCAAAAAAAGTTTTAAGTCTTGATATTTCAAAAAGAGCCGTGGAATTGTGCGAGGAAAATGTTAGAGTTAATTTTCAAAAGCACAATCACCAAGCCTTAGCCGTAGATGTCTTAGAGTATTTAGATCAAGTGCCAAAAGGAGAATTTGATTTAATTGTTTTGGATCCACCCGCTTTTGCAAAACACAATAGAAATCTCAATCAAGCATTAAAAGGTTATAGACAAATCAATCAAAAGGCAATGGAAAAAATTGCAAAAGGAGGATTTCTATTTACTTTTTCTTGCTCGCAAGCCGTTAGTAGAGAGGATTTTGGAACTATGCTTTTCTCTTGCGCTGCTCTTGCAAATAGAAAGATAAGGATAGTGCAACGTTTGCCTCACGCAATGGATCATCCTCAAAGTATTTTCCACCCTGAAGGAGAGTATTTAAAGGGATTTTTGCTTCAAGTTGAATAATCATTAAAATTTTTTTTAATTTTGCCGACGATTTTTGAGAAAATAAATATGGAAACGCTAATATTATTGATAGAAACAGCAACCGTAAGATGTTCTTGTGCATTAGCAAATGAGCAAGGTATTCTTTCTTATGCCGAAAGCAATGAACCAAATGCACATTCCGCTAAATTGTCTTTGCTTATTGATGATTTGTTTTCTCAAACTTCTTATAAATATTCTGATTTATCGGCAATTGCAGTCTCAATAGGGCCGGGTTCTTACACCGGATTAAGAATAGGAGTCAGCACAGCAAAGGGATTGGCATACGCTTTGGATATTCCGGTTATTGCTTTGCCGACTTGCGAAATTTTTGCAGCACCTGCCTTAGAGAAAAATCCTAATGCGTGTTGTGTATCTATGATTGACGCAAGACGAATGGAGGCTTACGTAACTATTTATCACGAAGGAAAGGAAGTAAAGCCTTGTTCGGCAGATATTTTAGAAGAAAATATTTATGATGAATATCTTTCCGATAAACAATGCGTTGTATTTGTTGGAGATTGCTTAGAAAAAACAAAAAAAGTCTTTGAAAAAAATAATTTTTTCTTTGATTTTTCTGTAGAATTGACTGCAAAAAATATGCAAAGCTTAGCATTTGAAAAATATAATAAAAAAGAATTTGTAGATGTTGCTTACTTTGAACCGTTTTATTTAAAAAATTTTGAAGCAGCACCATCAAAAGTAAAAGGATTACATTAGTGGGAAAAAATAAATTAGCGAGATTTGCCGAAAATGAAACGTTTGCAAATCTTTTTCAATTAACATACGAGCAAATAACAAAAGAAGGATTTGCTTTAAAAGGTAAATGGAACGAAAACTTCTTTAAAAACGACAATCCAATCGTTTTAGAATTGGGTTGCGGAAAAGGAGAATACACCGTAGGCTTAGCAAAAAAATATCCAAATAAAAACTTCATTGGCATAGACATTAAAGGAGCAAGACTTTGGAGAGGTTGCAAAACTTCAAACGAAGACAAAATGACAAATGTTGCTTTCGTGAGAACACATATTCAAATGATAGAAAGTTACTTTGCAGAAAATGAAGTTTCAGAAATTTGGATAACATTTCCCGACCCTCAATTGAAAAAGCCCAATAAACGTCTAACTTGCGAAAGATTTCTAAAATTATATAAAAACATATTAAAACAAGATGGAATCGTGCATTTGAAAACCGATTCACAAGAATTGTATGAATATACAAAAGATGAAGTTTTAATTCCTTCAAAAAGAGAAATCTTATACAATACAAACGATTTATATAACTCTGATTTCAAGGAAGATGTTATTGAAATACAAACATTTTACGAGGCAATGTATTTGAAAATAGGCAAACCGATTACCTATTTGAAATTTAGACTAACATAATAATAAGAAAATAAAAACGTTTTTTAAGTAATAACAAATAAATAAAAGAAGAAAAATGAAAAGAACAATCACAACATTCTTTATGCTTATCTGTTCAGTTTTTGCTTTCGCACAACAAGCAGATGATGCAGCAACCACAAATAAGTGGATTGAAACATATGAAAATTTAAACACAGCAAAAGATTGGAATTCTATGTTATCACAAGCAGAAACTTGTAAAGCAGAGGTTCCAAATTGGGAATTTGTTTACTATTACGAAGGATTGGCTAATTTCAATCTTAAAAACTATCAACCAGCGGTATCTGCATTTGATAAATTCATAGAAAAAAACACAGCAACTCCAGCAGCATATCTTTATAGAGCAAATTCATACTTAGAAATGAAAGAAGCTGATTTTGCAATAAGAGATTATGAAACATATTTGCAAACAAACCCTAACGATGTTGCAGTTATGTTAAACAAAGCTCAAGCAAGAATGATAAAAAAGGACTTTGCAAATTACATAAACGACCTAACAGCAGTTTTAGCAATAGAACCAACAAACGTAGCAGCTCTTTCAAACAGAGCATCAGCATACGCAATGCAAAAAAATTGGCAAGCAGTAATCGCAGACCTTACTTCTGCAATTGCAATAGAAGAAAAAGCAGATTTTTACTATGATAGAGGATTTGCAAACTATTCTATGAAAACACCAGAAAGCCTTCAAGCAGCTGTAGCCGACTTTGCAAAAGCAGAAAGCTTAGGAATGAAATCTGAAAAACTTTTCAATTCAAGTGCAACTTGTAATAAAGCATTGAAAAACTTTGCACAAGAAGCAGCAGACTATACAAAACTTATAGAACTTAATGCAAACAATGAAAAATACTATTACAACAGAGGAGTAGCGTTGTTTAAATCAGAAAAATTCCAAGAAGCATTAGCAGATTTCACAAAAGCAATAGAATTAAAATCTGACTATGTAAACGCATACAAATATAGAGCAAATACATACGGTAAATTAGGTGATAAAAAATCACAAGCAGCCGATGCAGCAAAAGTAAAAGAATTGCAAGGACCTGCAAAATAAAACTTAAAAAATATAAAATTTAAAGAAAGACGGAGAATTAAAAGAAAAACTCCGTCTTTTTTCTTTGTTTTATTTGGATATGTATTAAATTCTTCATAATTTTGCGGGCTGATTTAGGAAGAAATAAAAAAAAATAATATAATGGAAAATAATAAGTTATTTGCTGAATTTCCCGAAGTTACAACTCAACAATGGGAAGAAGTGATAACAGCTGACCTTAAAGGAGCTGATTATAACAAAAAATTGATTTGGAAAACATTAGAAGGATTTGATGTTAAGCCTTATTACAGAGCAGAAGACCTTCAAACACTTGAATATCTTAATGGAAACCCTGCACAAGCTCCATTTGTAAGAGGTTACAAAAAAACAACAAATGCTTGGGATATTCGTCAAGATGTGATTGAATGTGATGCAAAAACAGCTAACGCAATTGCATTAGCAGGAATAGAAAGAGGAGTAAATTCTTTGGGCTTAGTTGCTAAAAGCATTAAAACTGCCTCTGATATGAAAGCTTTATTGGCAGGAATCAATTTAGAAGAGGTTAAAATTAACTTTATTAAGAGTGATAACTACCTTGAAACATTAAAATTATTCATAGAAGAGGTTAAATCACAAAACTTAGATAAAGAAAAAATCAAAGGTTCAATAAACTTTGATGCATACGCATACGCATTATCTCATGGTAAATTCTACGAAGAATTAGACAAGAGTTACAATACATTAGTTGAGATAATCAATTTAGTAAAAGAAAACATACCTGCATTTGATGTATTAACAATCAATGCAAGTGCTTTCAACAATGCAGGAGCATCAATAGTTCAAGAATTAGCTTATACATTATCTGCTGCAAACGATTACCTTTACAACCTAACTCAAAAAGGTATTCCAGCACATTCAGTAGGATATAGAACAGTATTTGCTTTTGCAACAGGAAGCAACTACTTTATGGAAATTGCAAAATTGAGAGCTGCACGTCTTTTATGGACAAAAATTATGGAACAATACGCTCCAAAATGTGAAACAGCATATCAATTACACATTCACACAGAAAGTTCATTCTACAACAAAACAATATACGATCCATACGTAAATATGTTGAGAACAACAACAGAAACAATGTCAGCAGCAATAGCAGGAGCAGACTCAATTTCTGTATATCCATTTGATGTTGCTTACAAAAAAGCAGACGAATTCTCAACTCGTATAGCAACTAACCAACAAATTCTTTTAAAAGAAGAATCATACTTAGACAAAGTAGTAGACCCATCAGCAGGTTCTTACTACATTGAAAGCTTAACAAATGCAATAGCAGAAAAAGCTTGGGAAATATTCAAAGGATTAGAAGAAAAAGGTGGATTTGTTGAAGCAATAAAAGCAGGAATCATACAAGACGCAATAGCAGAGATAGCAGCAAAAAGAGCAAAAGACGTTGCAATGCGTAAAACAACAATATTAGGAACAAATCAATATCCAAACTTAACAGAAAAGAAACCAGAAATCAACAAACCTTGTTGTTGCTGTGGAGAAAAAGGCGATGAAATAAAAGCATTACCTCGTACACGTTTAGCAGAGCCTTTTGAACAATTAAGAATGCAAACAGAAGAATCAGGAAAACAACCAAAAGTATTCTTATTGACTTACGGAAACCTTGCAATGCGTAAAGCAAGAGCTCAATTCACAACAAACTTCTTTGGATTAGCAGCATACGAAATCATAGACAACGTTGGATTTGCAACAGCAGAAGAAGGAGCAAAAGCAGCCGTAGAATCAAAAGCAGATATCGTTGTTCTTTGTTCATCAGATGACGAATACGCAGAATTAGTAGCAGGAGCACTTCCAACATTAAAAGGAGCGTTCAAACATATCGTTGTTGCAGGAAACCCTGTTGAACAAATGGAAAGCTTCAATGCACAAGGTGTAACAGATTACGTTAACGTAAAAACAAATGCATTAGAAAGCTTAACAAATTACAATAAACAATTATTGTAATTGTAAGATAAAATCAAAATTTGACCATACTTTAGCGGTTTTCCTTTTAGGAGAACCGCTTTTTTAACATAGAAAACAAAATGGTAGTTCCAATATTTCTTTCAGTAGTCTTAATAGGCACAATTTATTTAATAGTAAGAACAAAACAACTCTTAAAAATAAAACCCCTATACATATATCTATTTTATACATTAGCGATATTGCTTTCACTTTACTCGATGCTTTCAGCACCAATGCCCTTTACAGTAAATACTTTTATGCACATATTAGTCGTATTCTTTGCCTACTTATTGTCATTCTTGCTAATCTTTTTATTATCCTTACTTGTGAGCGATGTACTCAAACTAATCTTTCGTCTAAAACGCAAAACACATCTTTCAATCTTAATTTCGCTCACTACACTTCTTTTTCTATACACCACAATCAACGCCTTTTGCATAAGAGAAAAAGAAACACAAATACAACTCCCACACCTTACAAAAGAAATCAAAGCAGTGCATCTTTCCGACATACATTTAGGACATTTTAGAGGCGAAAACCACCTAAGAAAAATAGTAAACAAAGTAAACGAACTAACTCCCGACATAATCTTTATAACAGGTGATTTAGTAGAAAGCCATTACAATTCGGACAAACAAACACTCCAACCATTAAAAGACCTAAAAGCACCAATTTATTTTGTAGATGGCAATCACGATGCACAAGTAGGAGTAGAAAAACTTAAAAACAACCTAAGAGAAATAGGAGTGAGGGTATTGGAAAACGAATTTGTCGATACACTTGGGCTAAGAATTATAGGATTAGAGTATATGAAACCCGACAAACAAACCTCCGACCCATTATCTGTTGCAGAAAGAAAAACCATTCAAAGCGTTATTTCAACAATTCCCACAACAGACACCCTTGCAACCATAGTTTTGCATCACACACCTTTGGGAAGTGAATATATCTCAAAAGCAGGAGCCGACCTTTATTTATGTGGCCACACCCATGGCGGACAACTCTTTCCATTAACCTTGATTAACGACAAGAATTTCGTATATAACAGAGGGCTATACAAGAAAGACAACCTTCAAATCTACGTTTCGCAAGGCAGTGGCACGTTTGGAATACCAATAAGATTAGGAACAACACCCGAAATCACGCTCTTAAAACTAAAAAACAAAAAGGCTGAATTGTAAAATCCAGCCTTTTTTAATTTATGTAGTGAAATGGGCTTAATACCATACCATTAAGCCGAAGCTAAATGGTCTTGCTTGGAATTTATATGTGCTTTCAAACATATCGGTTAAAGCATAGTTAGCGTAGAATGTGAATTGATCAAATGAAATTCCAAACATGGCGTCTAATTTGAAAGGGTTGAATTGGCTAAATGCAGAGCCAGAGTATTGAACTGTTGTTTCTCCGTTTTCTTTGTAGTTGCGAACAAATCCAGTATATGAAGTGTTGTAATTTATTCCGCCTATTGCTCCAATATGTATTCTAAAATCTTCATTTAAGTTAAAGTCTATTGTCAATGGAACTGTAATATAGTTTGCTGCAAGATAGTTTTCTCGTACAGAATAGTTATTTGATGTAGGGTTTGTTGCAAATTCATAGTTGTTAAATCCGTTTTTAAATTCAAAATCGTTAGCTTGATGTCCTACACCTGTTGATATAGAAATAAGACTTTCAGGAAAAATTATAAATTGTAAGATAATGTCTGATCGTATTCCGTAGTTTAATGAAAAAGGGTCAGAGGATTGCGGAACAGAATAAAAACCTGCATTACTCCAATTTACATAACTTGCACCGAAAGTAAAGTTTATATCCAATAAATCTTTCTTTTTCTTCGGTGTTTCTATGTTTACATCTATGCCTTTATGATATTTGTTTAATGCTTTTTCTAAATCTTTATTCAATTCTTCGATATTTAAGTTTATTGTATCGAATTGCTTTAATTTATCACCCTCATTTGCTATTTTGTTAAATATATTGATGACTGTTGTGAAAGTAGCAAGTTCGTCAATATCTGCTACGTTAGCATAACTTAAAGAATATCTGTTGTTATCTGTAAAAACTACGATAAACCTTTCGTCTAAAATATTACCATTGCTATTCCATAATTTCTTTTCAAGAAGAACAGAATCAGCCAAAACAAAAATTGTATCAGCATTTGTAATATCCTTGCTATTCCATATCCAATTTAATTCCTCATCTAATTCATCTATAATAGGGGAATCAGTAGAAGTGCAAATTTTTACATTCTTTTTCCCTTTTGAACCTTCTTTTGAAACCACCGAAATAAA
Organism: uncultured Bacteroidales bacterium; assembly: GCA_937881815.1. Taxonomy (GTDB): domain Bacteria; phylum Bacteroidota; class Bacteroidia; order Bacteroidales; family P3; genus Onthomorpha. The sequence continues at coordinate 77,726 of CALGEC010000049.1, read as the reverse complement.
GTTACCTAATTTCAATGTTTCGCCTTGATGAATTGTTTGACTAAATTCCACTTTAGAGGCTTTGTCTTCTTCCTCTTGAGCTTTGACTGCGTTGAACGCTGTAAAAAGACTCACTAATGCTACTAAGGTTGTGATTTTCTTTACCATAACTTTTAATTTTTATTTATTAAACATTTATTTTTTCTTCTCTTTTTATTGTTGTAGTTGTTGTTTTTACTTGTCTCTTTCCAATATTTCTCACTGTGTTTATCGCTTTTTGTGTGTTGGAAACAAAGTCTGAATTATAAAACTCATCAATCTTTTTGTCTAAATTTATGCTTTTGACAATCCTGCTTGCAAGAGTAGGTTTGCTTTCTTTTTTTACCACTATACTCTCTTCGTATCTCATATACAGAATACGCTCTTGCTTCTTTATTTGTGGCTTTGCAAGTTCTGTTTTTTGGAATGCAAGTTGGTGATTTATAGTGTCTTGCTCTTCTTCTATTGAGAAGTAAAAATTTTCCTTTACTTTTTTATTTTTTTTCTTTACTTTTTCAAAATTTTTCTTTGATTTTTCAGAATTTTTCTTTGCTTTTTTTTGAGCAATTAAAGTAGGCGTTTTTTCCTCTACTATAACCTCTTTTTCTAATAGAGGTTTGATAGCAAAAAACAATAATATCATTGCCGCAATTGAGCAAGCGTATTTCATATATCTTGGAACAAAAACAATGCTTTTTGCTTTTTTGCCCGTTGCAAGAGTAAATAATTCATCTTTTTCCTCAAACTTTACGTCCAAAGGCTTATCTAAACCCTTGCAATCTTTATAAGAAGAAAGCATTTGCTTGTATTGAGGATTGTTTTCAAGAAAAGCCTCAACCTCCTTTTGCTCCTTAGGACTTAAATTGCCCTCTGCATAATCAAAAAGTATGACTTCAATATTATCTTTCGTTGTTTTCATATATTTCTTTTAGTTTTAATTTTGCTCTAAATATATTTACCTTTACATCACTCTCACTTAATTGTAATATCTCTGCGATTTCCTTAACCGAAAAGCCTTGCCACTCTTTCAACATTAAACATTGACGCATTTTTTCGCTGAGTTGTTCAAGTAAGAAGTCTAATAATTGTTTGTTATCGGTGTTTGAGTAAATAGGAGTGTCGCTTTGAAAGTCGTTTTCTCTAACCTTGTTGTAGCGAAAGTGTTTTAACATATTGTTGTGAGCTGTAACAAAAAGCCAATTTCTTACCTTATCTTTTTCAATCTTTTCTTTATTGTTCCAAAGCGAAAGAAAAGTATCTTGAAGAATCCCTATCCTGTAAATTTTTTACAAGATAGGCAAATACCCCATCGGAATAAAGCTCAATTATTTTCTTATACTCTTTTTCGCTCATTGAAATTTAGTTTCCTTTTACTATAATAATCCCTAACGACAAGGATTGGTTACAAAGATAGAGAAAAAAATACTCTCAGTCGGAAAAAGTGTCAAAAATGACAGAAATTTCGACTGAAATTTGTTTTGCATTGAAAGAGTTTTTAATTTTGTAGTCGAAAAAAGTGTCAAAAATGACAGAAATTCCGAATAGAGATATGAAAAGAATTGATAGAAACAAGTATTTGAACGAGTTGATTTCGTTAAGAAATAATGGAATGATAAAGGTGATAACCGGAATGAGAAGATGTGGTAAGTCTTTTCTTTTGTTTGAACTTTTTACTTCTTATCTTAAAGAAAGTGGTGTTGATTCTGATCATATAATTGTAGTGGATTTAGAGGATTATAAAAATAAGGCTTTGAGAAATCCTGATAATCTGTATTCTTATGTTGAGAGTAGAATTGTAGATGAGGGTTTGTATTATATTTTATTAGATGAGGTTCAGATGCTTGAAGAGTTTGTAGATGTGTTGAATGGTTTTTTGAAAATGAGGAATACAGATGTTTATGTAACTGGTAGTAATGCAAAGTTTTTATCAAAGGATATTGCTACGGAGTTTAGAGGTAGGGGTTTTGAAATAAAGATGTATCCTTTGAGTTTTAAGGAATATATGTCTGCTTATTCAGGTTCTGTTACTACGGCTTTTAATGAGTATATGCTTTATGGAGGATTGCCTCAAATTTTAATGTATGAAACAGAGCAACAAAAGGTAAAGTATTTAACTTCTTTGTTTGAGGAAACTTATATAAAGGATATTAAAGAGCGTTATAGGGTTAAGAAAGATGGAGACTTGGAAGAGCTTATCAATATTTTGGCTTCTGGCATTGGTGCTTTGTCTAATCCGAATAAGTTGGCAAATACTTTCAAGAGTGAAAAGAAATCTAATATATCATACGATACAATAAAGGATTATATTGAGTATTTGTGCGATTCTTTCCTTGTGGAGAAGGTTACTCGTTACGATATTAAGGGGAGAAAATATGTTAATTCTCCTTTTAAGTATTATTTTATGGATTTAGGTCTTCGTAATGCTCGTTTGAATTTTCGTCAATATGAAAAAAGTCATTTGATGGAGAATGTAATTTATAATGAATTAAGAATAAGAGGCTTTAATGTTGATGTGGGTGTTGTTCCTGTGGTCTTGAAAAATGAAGATAGTAAGCAACAACGTGCAAATTTGGAAGTGGATTTTGTATGTAATTTAGGAAATCAGCGATATTATATACAATCTGCTTATCGTATGGAAACGGAAGAAAAGATTAAACAAGAAAGAGCTTCTTTGCTTAAAGTTGATGATTCATTTAAGAAAATTGTTATAATAGGAGAGGAAACTCCTTTCATAAGAGATGAAAATGGAATTATAACAATGAGTATTTATGACTTCTTATTGAAAGATAATTCTTTGGAATTGTAATTTTTTTCTTTATTTTAATTTACTGAAACAAAGTGTTTTAAGATTTTTTCTTTAAAAAAACTTGCAAAAATATTTGTTGGTTTAAAGAAAACGCTTATTTTTGCAATCGAAATCAAATTTGTAATGATTACAATTTTGAAAAGCTAAAATAAAAAACAAGATAGTTAAATTAAGTGTTAAATATAAAAAAATAAGATTATGCACAACGCAAGAAAAATTACAAATGATTATTACTGGGTAGGGGGAAGCGATCGCCGTTTGGCTTTATTTGAAAATGTAATGCCGATTCCAAGAGGGGTTTCTTACAATGCTTACTTGTTAATGGACGAAGATAAAACCGTTCTTTTAGATACTGCCGATGCTTCAATATCTTATCAATTTTTTGAAAACGTTAAGTATGTTTTAAATGGAAGAGAATTGGATTATCTTGTGGTTAATCACATGGAACCTGATCATTGTGCGTTGATTGAAGACTTAGTGTTGCGTTATCCTGCAATGAAATTGATTGGAAATGCAAAAACACTTGTTATGATAAAACAATTTTTTGATTTTGAGGTTGATGATAGATTTATAACAGTGAAAGAGGGTGATGTTTTTGAAACAAAAAATCATAAACTTACCTTTGTAATGGCTCCAATGGTACACTGGCCTGAGGCAATGTTTACTTACGATATTGAAACTAAGATTTTGTTTTCGGCAGATGCTTTTGGAACTTTTGGAGCCTTAAATGGAAATTTATTCAATGACGAGGTTAATTTCGACAGAGATTGGATTGATGATGCAAGACGTTACTATACTAATATCGTTGGTAAGTATGGCTCTTCTGTTCAAACGGTTTTGAAAAAGGCAGCAGGTATTCAAATTGATATGATTTGTCCTTTGCATGGTCCAATTTGGAGAAATGATTTGGGATACTTTATTGACAAATACAATAAGTGGAGTTTATATGAGCCAGAAGATAAAGCAGTGATGATTGTCTATGGTTCAATGTATGGAAATACTGAATCGGTTGCAAATAAGACAGCAAGCCTTTTGGCAGAAGCTGGTGTGAAAGATGTAAGATGCTATGATGTATCGGCAACTCACGTTTCTTACTTGATTTCTGAGGCATTCCGTTGTTCACATCTTATCTTAGCTGCTCCAACTTATAATGGTGGTGTGTTTACTCCAATGGAAAATTTCTTATTGGACTTAAAGGCTCACGGATTACAAAAACGTAGTTTTGCTCTTATTGAAAATGGTACTTGGGGTCCTGTTGCTGGTTGCAAAATGCGTTCAATTATTGAGGAAATGAAAGAAATGAATGTGTTAGAATCTACTTTAACTATTCGCTCTTCAATGAAAGATAATCAAATTGAAATGTTGGAGGCAATGGTTAGTGAGGTTGTGGCAGATTTAAATAAGTAATAATTTTAAAAAGTCAAAGATATGAATGTGTTAGATAAGTTAGAGTATGGACTATTTGTTCTATCGGCTCACGAAAATCAAAAAGATAATGCTTGTATTACAAATGTTGCGATGCAGGTTACTGACAATCCTATAAGAATTGCATTCACTGTGAACAAGAATAACCTGACTCACGATATGATTTTTAACACAGGCAAGTTTACTTTAAGCATTTTGACAACCGATGTGCCAATGGAATTGATACAACACTTTGGTTTCAAAAGTGGAAGAGAGGTAGAAAAATTTGAAAACTATCCTTACGCTCAAAAGAATCAACAAGGTATGTATTACATCACTGAAAAATATGCAAATGCTTATATTTCGGGAACGGTTTTCTCTAAAATGGATTTAGGAACACATACATTATTTTTGGCAGATGTAGTAGAAACACAAGACCTTTCTGAAAAGAAATCGCTAACATACGAGTATTATCACCAAAACATTAAACCGCAACCAAAAAGCGATAAGAAAAAAGCATGGGTTTGTAAAGTGTGTGGATATGTTCACGAAGAAGAAAACCTGCCACAAGACTTTATTTGTCCTTGGTGCCAACACGGTGTAGTGGATTTTGAACTTATGGAAATGTCTAAATAATATTGTTTAATTTTAAAAAAAGAATGAATCATGGAATTAAAAGGAAGTAAAACAGAAAAGAATTTAATGGCTGCTTTTGCAGGAGAATCTCAAGCTCATACAAAGTATTTATATTATGCTTCAAAGGCTAAGAAAGACGGATATGTTCAAATGGCAAATCTTTTTGAAGAAACAGCCTTGAATGAAAAGGAACACGCAAAGATTTGGTTCAAATTGTTGCACGAAGGTGAGGTTCCTGATACAATGACTAATCTTAAAGATGCTGCAAACGGCGAAAACTATGAATGGACCGATATGTACGCAACTTTTGCTAAGGAAGCACAAGAAGAAGGCTTTACAAGAATTGCTAAACTTTTTGAAATGGTTGCAAAAATCGAAAAAGAACACGAAGAACGCTATCGTAAGTTATTGAAAAATATAGAAGATGGTGTTGTGTTCTCAAAAGAAAATGATGCAGTATGGCAATGTGCAAATTGTGGACACATAGTTATTGGAAAGAAAGCTCCACAAATCTGCCCAGTTTGCGAACATCCTCAATCATATTTCCAAGTTAGAGCAGAAAACTACTAATAGCCCAAAGTATATGAGTGAGAAATGGACATTAAATACGGTAAAACAATATCTTCTTGAAAGGGATATAAAACCTTCCGTTCAAAGAATAGCGGTGATGACTTATTTGTTGGAACATCGCACTCACCCAACGGTTGATGAGATTTACTTAGAACTTCAAGATAAGATACCGACTTTGTCAAAGACCACTATATACAATACTTTGAAGCTATTTGTTGAGAAGAAAGCAATACTTAGTCTAACGATTGATGAAAAAATGGTGAGATATGACGGATATAGACAAAGACATGCACACTTATTTTGCCATGGTTGTGGAAAAGTAGTAGATGTTCCTTTGGAATACAATGTCGAATTACCACAAACAGAAAAGACAAAAGGATTTGCTGATGTTGAGACACAAGTTTATCACAAAGGATATTGTGCCGAATGTTTAGAAGCAAAGAAGTTATGAATTAAATAAACACAAAAGAAATGAAAAAGTATGAATGCACAGTTTGCGGATTCGTTTACGATGAAGCAATAGGTGATCCAGATAATGGAATCGCTCCAGGAACAAAATGGGAAGACTTGCCAGAAGATTATACTTGCCCTTTATGCGGAGTAGGTAAAGAAGATTTCCAAGAGATTTAATTAAAAAGAAAAGGCACTTATGAGTGCCTTTTTTCTTTCTTTAAAACTCCACCTCAAAATCTAATCTATTTATATCTTGTTGGTCAATTATTTTTTGAAGTTCTTTTTCTAATTTACGTTTTTCTCTATCTTTTTTTCTTTCTTGGCGTTTTTCTTTCCAGCGTTTCCAGAAAGGTTTTTTCTTTTCTTTCTTTTCTTGTTTTATTTCTTTGCTTTGAGGAATTTTTTCTTTGTTTTGAGAAATTATTTCTTTGTTTTCTTCTTGCGATTCTTCCTCTTGATAAGTTTGAGTAATATTTGCCAAATCGTAGAGTTCAATAATATCAATCAAAAGTTGAGGATATTTTGGATTTGTGGCGTATCCTGCTTGTTTTAGCCCTTTTGCCCAACCTTTATAATCGGTAATTTTTAATTTAAAAAGGTCTGCATATCTTTTTTTACCAACAAGGAAAAGCGAATGATCAATATAAGACTGTTCGGCATTGTCATAAACCCTGAAACATTCATTTTGCTTGTCGTCATCTTTGTATATCTTTTTTCCTTTCCAATCATTGTGGCATTTTATGCCGAAATGATTATTTGCTTCTGTGGCTAAACGCGAGCGCCCGCTACCTGATTCTAATATTCCTTGTGCAAGAGTTATGCAAGCAGGGATTCCATATTGTTTTTCTTGCTCAATGGCAATTTTTGTGTAAGTGTTGATGTAATCTTGTGTAGAATTACTTTTGCTTTGCCCAAAAACAATAAGCGAGCCAAGCATTAGAAATAAAAATACTTTAATCTTCATATAAATATATTAAATAATGAATAAATTTTTTTGCGAAGATACAATAAAGAAATGAAATTTAGCCTTTTTTACCTTATGATTTTGTATTTTCTTAACTAAATATTATTTTTGCAAGTTGTCTTTAAATAATGAAATTATGAGAAACGAATTGTATCTTTATGCGACTTATTATCAAAGTATGGGAATGAATGTCTCTCCGGTAGGGAAAGCAAACTACAAAAAGCCTATTATAGATAATTGGAAGCGTTATATATCTGTCAAACAAGATGAAATACATAATTTTAATTGGGAAGATAGTGTTGGAATAGGCCTAATAAGTGGATTTAATGAATATAGGGCATTAGATATTGATGAATTATATTACTCTTATTATGATAGAAGAGGTCGAATAGATGATTTTGTTGCAAAATGTCTTGCTATTTTAGGTTTGCCACAAGATTATGCTTGGGTAATTGATAGTGGTAGTGGAAGAGGCTTGCATATTATTTTTAGAATGAATGATTTTGAATATTCCGAAGAGGTGTATTCTTATAGTGCAAAGAGAATTGAAGATAGGGAATTATTCAAAAGAATGGAACTTCGTTGGAAAGCGTTTTTGGTTTTGCCACCATCTCAACACAAAGAAGGTGGAAAATATCAGTTTCGCAACAATGCAATACCTGCTTATAAGCCTTACTATGTTGATAATGACCATGTGTATAATCTTTTAAACTATTTTTGTGGTGATTATCACTTTGAAGAATGCAATTACAATGGAATGGATTTTAATCTTGTTAGAATAACAAAACAAGTTGCAACTTCCTCTCACGAAAATTGCTATGATGAGGTGGAAGATAATCTTGCATTTATCAAAGATTGCAAGTCAAAGGACGCTTTCAATACTATGGGAACATTTTATGCTACAGGAAAAATGGTAGAACTTGATATGAATAAGGCTATCAATTACTTCAATCTCTCAAACAACGAAATGTCTCATTTTAACATTGCTTCCTTGATTTCTATTGGCGTAATATCTGGTTCGGAAGCAGATATGATGTTTCATCTTACTTTTTGCTCGGATTTTCCTCTTGATAAATTGGATTTAGTTAAAACAAATTATCATTTGAGAACAGGAAAACATAATGAGCAATCAAAGAAAGCAAATGAAACTCAAATCTTATTTTTCGATACAGAAGCGACAGGATTGCCAGATGATTACGATGAACCAACTACAAATACGGCTAATTGGCCACGATTAGTGCAATTATCTTGGATTGTAACAAATGAAAAAGGCGAAACTTTAAAAGAACACGATTATATAATATATCCAGATAACTATACAATATCAAAATCAGCAATAGATCTACATGGTATAACTCTTGAGAAGGCTTACGAAAAAGGACAACCGCTTAAAGAAGTTATTTCTTTGTTTGTAGATGATTATAAACAAGCAAAATATGTTGTAGGTCATAATGTAGCCTTTGATAAGAAGATAATAGGAGCTGAACTTGTTAGAATGGGAGGCGAAGATATTATGGAAGAAAAACAATCCTTTTGTACAATGCTTCTAAGCACTAATTATTGTCGCATTCCTGGCTATTACGGACACAAATATCCTAAATTACAAGAATTACACAAGAAATTATTTTCAGTAGGTTTTGATGATGCACACAATTCTATGGCAGATGTGAGAGCAACCGTTAAATGCTTTTGGGAAATGAATAGAATAGGTCTAATACCTATGGAAGAAATTAAAGAAGAACAAGAACACACTACACTAAAATTAGACTCTACTTTCAATTCTCACCAACTCTCAATGCCAAAACCACAAATCTCTCCAATAGAAAGTAAAGAAAATATATTGTCAGAGTCGGAGGTGAAACCTGTTGAAAAAGAGGAAGAAATAAATGAAAGAAATAATTTGGAAAATGAAAGAGTTATTTTTGAAAATGAAAGAAATAATTCAGAAAATGAAAGAACTATTTTAGAAGAAGAAAAAGAACACTCATCAATAGAAGAAGAACAAACAATAATTACAGAGAAACAAAGATTTTCTATAAAGGGAGTTGATTTTAATATGGTCTATGTAAAAGGTGGAACTTTCCTTATGTGTAATGAAATGGAGAAAACCATAGAGGATTATTACATTTGTGAAACCCAAGTAACGCAAGCTTTATGGATAGCAGTCATGGGAAACAATCCATCTTGGTATGAAGGCGATGATTTTCCTGTGGAAAATATTAGTTGGAACGATGCACAAGATTTTGCAAAACGACTAAGCGAAATAACAGGCAAAAGATTTAGGATTCCAAGCGAAGCGGAATGGGAATTTGCAGCACGAGGAGGTATTTATTCAAAAGGTTATCAATATTCAGGCAGTGATGATATAGAAAATGTTGCTTGGTATAAAGAAAACTCGCAAAGAAAAACCCATAGTGTTAAAACCAAACTTCCAAACGAATTAGGCCTATATGATATGAGCGGAAACGTGTATGAATGGTGCGAAGATTGGCGAGATGGCAATTATAAAATTCTTAGAGGTGGTTGTTGGGGAAGCACAGCCAAAGGTTGCCTAAGCACATATCGCTTTGATTCTTCACCAGACACTAAGGGAGGAGACGGAGGCATAAGAATAGTAATGGATATTTAAGAATAAGTGTAATAATTTAAAGAATTAGTTGTCTAAATAATAGATATAAACCAATAAAAATTAAATGTTATGAAAAGATTATTGAATTTAGTAGTTGTAACATTTGTATTCATATCAACATTGTTAGTAACAAATGATACATTTGCAAGAAGGTATTCACGCTCATACACAAAGAGTGTGATAAATAAAACAGCCTATGTGATAGATCAAGCCTATGATATAGCATATACTTATGATTTTTGGAACGAACGCTATTTGTCTAAGGCCGTTTATTATAACGATTATGCGTATGACTTATATAGAAGAAATTGTCGCAGTGCCGCTATTCACTATTCTTTAAAGGCAAGAGAATATGCTTTAATGGTAATAGACAATTGCGATGATTATTGGGAATTTTTTTACTTCACTTATTTCGGTTGGAGTTTTAGTTTTGGATATAACACAAATTTTGCATACGCAAGTGGATATGCAAATGGTTATTATGATGGTTATTTTGCTGCTTATTGCTCTCGTCATAATCATCATTACAATCACCCTCATGGACATAAACCTCCACACCACAACTCACACAATAATTCACACCATAACAACCATGGAAATCATGGAGGTATAGTTCATAGCAACGGACACGTAACAGGAAGAGGCGAAACAGGTAATTTGAATCCTAATGTACAAACAGGCGGTGGTGTAATAACAAGAGGAAGTTTTAAAAATATAAATTATGACGAGTATTTTTCGGCTGATGAAATTAAAGAAATAAAATCAATGCCTAATGAATCTTCTTTGGAAACTAACTTTAAGAAAGAACGTCCAAATGTGGTGTTTGACAGCAAGGAACTTTCAAAACCAAATAACGAAGTAATGACTCGTGCAAAGGAAATTTCAAAAGAATATACAAAAGAAAACAAAGAGAAAGGTCAAACCATAACATCAAAACAAATAGTGCCTTTCTCATCAATGAATTCTACAAAGGAAATAAAACCAAATAAGGAAACAAAACCTGCGAATAAAGAAGTAAAACCTACAACTAATAAGGAAGTACAACCAAATAAAGAGGTAAAACCTGCGAACAAGGAAACAAAACCTGCGAACAAAGAAGTAAAGCCTACAACAAACAAGGAAGTAAAACCAAATAAAGAAACAAAACCTGCGAACAAGGACGTAAAGCCTACAACAAACAAGGAAGTAAAACCAAATAAGGAAACAAAACCTGCGAACAAAGAAACAAAACCTGCAACTAACAATAAAAAGGAAGTAAAAAACAATAATGCTTCAAAGAACACAAAGGCTACAAAAAATACTTCTTCTAAAAAAACAAACGCATCTAAGAAAACTACTTCATCGTCAAAGAAAGCAACAACATCAAACAAGAAAACAACTTCATCATCTAAGAAAACAACTTCATCAAGCAAGAAAACAGAAAAGAAACTTAGTAGATAAATAGTATGAAAAGGATTGTAACTGCATTAAGTCTTATATTGGTAATTCAAACCCTTAATGCCCAAACGCTAAAAGCAAAGATAGAAAATGTGATTGTGTTTCCTCACATGGCTTTAATAGAGAAAAGCACAGAGGTGTCGTTGAAAAAAGGAGATAACACTTTCTATATAAAAGACAACTCTTCACGATTATATACGGAAAGCTTACATTTTCAAACCAATAAAGACTATCAAATAATCAGTTACAATCCTTTGTTGCAATACAACGAAGACTATAAAGACTATGAGCAAACATTGCCACAGTCAAAGCGTCAATACTACAAAAATCTTCAAGACTCAATCCTTAATAGCGAAGAAAAAATTGCCGTAGTCAAAGAGAATATACAAATAACTCAAAGACAAATCGCTGCACTTGATAACTTTCAGCCAATTTCAAGTTCACAAACAATAGATACAGTAGCGAAAATGAAATCAGCCTTAGAGTATTATCAAACTAAGATGACGGAATTGAAAAAGAATTTACGCATTCAACAAAAGCAACTCGCCACATTAGAAAAACAACACAAAGCCTTAGAAAAACAAAAACAAATATTCCAACAAGAATATTCTCAAGAATTGCTTTCAAACACTGAAAAAAACTATACAATCAAAGTAGAAATCTATTCTAAGCAAGCAATAGACAAAGCAGAATTAAAATATTCTTACCTTGTTACTGCAAGTAATTGGAATCCTGTTTACGATTTGAAAATTAACTCAAACACAAACGATAACCAAATCTCTCTTCAAGCAAATCTTTATCAACTCTCGTGTGAAGATTGGCACGATGTAAACCTTTCTTTCAGCAACGAAAACATAGGAAACAATACTTTCTTACCTGAACTTAGTCCATACGTTGCAAATACTGCTTCAAACAGAGACGGAGTCTTTAAAATGGTGGCTAAAAGCTTAAAATCAGTAGAGGAAGAAGAGTCAGAAATCATTACATCAGGCTTAGTTGGAAGAGAATTTCATTTAGATAGAAAAATAACCCTTCCATCTATATCTCAAAAGAAAACAATCAATATCCTAACCCAAGATGTTAAGATAGATTATAAATACATCATTCGTCCAAAACTAACAAACAAAGCCTATCTTCAAGCACTTATTTGCGATTGGCAAGACTTAAATCTAATAGATGCGCAATGTAATATTTATTATGACAACAAATTCACATCTACAACAAAGCTTTTGCCTTCAAATACACAGACTGACACCCTTGTATTGCCTGCGGGAGTTGATGAAAAGATAGCCGTGCAAAGAAAAGTTCATAAAACAACACCCGAAAAAAATGTTTTCTCAAAAACATTAGAAACAACAGTAGAAATAGAGATTGTAATAAAAAACAATAGTGAGAACACAGTGAAATTAGAGATTGAAGACCAAATACCAGTCATACACAACAATCCCGAAATCACCATTACACCAATAGACATTCAAGGAGCGGAAATCGATAAAGACGGAATTTTACTTTGGAAGAAAGAATTAAAAGCAAAAGAAACTTTAAATCTAAAAGTAAAATACCAAGCGAAATATCCAAAAGGCACAAGCCTTAATTTAAATTAAAGAATTAGAAAAATATTTCTTTGATTTATTTTAATATTTCTTTGTTATATTTGACTTAATTTGTATTTTTGCTTTTTTAAGATACATAACTATGTCAAAAAGGTTAATATTATATATATTTTTTATTTGTTTTACTCTTGTTTCCTTTACACAAAACAACTCATTTCTAAAAGGTAGGGTTGTAGATGAAAAAGGTAATGGCCTTGAATTAGTCAATATAGGAGTTGTTAATTTAAAAAAAACTTTGGGGACAAGTTCCGATTCAAAGGGTTATTACAAATTATCGCTTCCCTCAGAAAAAGAATTGAAAATAGTGGTAAGTTGCATAGGCTATGCCACACAAGAAATTAGCCTAACCTTGAAAAAAGGAGAGGAAAAGCAGATGGATTTCACTCTTAAAAGTGTTGCCGAAACTATTGGAACGATTGAAATCAAGGGAGATAACTCTCGAATTGAAGGAGTAACGAGAATTACAACCGATTGGGCGAAAAATGCAGTAGGACCAACAGGAGGAGTGGAGAATCTTTTGAAAACCTTAGATGGAGTTTCCTCTAACAACGAGTTGAGTTCACAATATTCGGTTAGAGGAGGGAATTTTGATGAGAATCTTGTCTATGTGAATGATATAGAAATATTTCGTCCCTTGCTTGTAAGGAATGCACAACAAGAAGGATTGAGTTTTATCAATAGTGATATGGTTGGCGATATTGTCTTTTCTTCTGGAGGATTCGATGCAAAGTATGGCGATAAAATGTCTTCGGTTTTAGATATTCGTTATAAGAAACCACAAGAATTTGGAGGCAATGTGTCTTTGGGATTGTTGGGTGCGAGTCTTCACTTAGAGGGATTGATAGGTAGTCGTTTGACTTATCAAATGGGATATAGACGTAAAACAAATAAATACCTGCTTAATTCTTTGGAAACACAAGGAGAATACAATCCAACGTTTAATGATTTTCAACTTTATTTGACATACGACCTTAATGAAAAGAGTGAACTTGCTTTTTTGGGGAATATAGCCGATAATAAGTATAATTTTATTCCTGAAAACAGAGAAACCTCTTTTGGAAACTTCTATGAAATGTTGAAATTAAAGGTTTATTTTGATGGACAAGAATTAGATAGATTTTCTTCTTTGTTTGGGGCTTTTATGTACACTTATAAACCTGAAAAAGACTTGGTATTAAAGTTGATAACATCTGCTTTCAACACTAATGAAAAGGTGAATTATGATATTCAAGGGCAGTATTATCTTTCGGAAACAGGACTTGGATTTGGCGATGATGAAGGATTGGAAAGAGGAATCGGTACTTACATTGAACATGCTCGCAATAACCTTTCTGCAAACATATACAACATAGAACATAAAGGCGTAAAAATTTATGATAATGGTAATTTGTCGTGGGGAGTTAAGTGGCAATATGAATTTATTGAAGATAGAGTAAATGAATGGAAAATGGTGGATAGCTCAGGTTATAGTATACCGTCTATTCCCGATAATATAGGAATTTTTGATAATATTTTACCTCCGCAACTCAATAATGTATTTAAGTCCAATAACTCAATTGTCTCAACACGTCTTTCAGCCTACGTGCAAAAACAATGGATTTTTTCCTACGATTATGGACAATGGTACGCTAATCTTGGAGTAAGAGGACAATGGTGGGATTATAACAAAGAATTTGTGCCTTCGCCAAGAGCAAGTATAAGTTTTAAACCAAATATTAAGCAAGACCTTTTATTGCGTTTTGCTTGTGGAATGTACGCTCAAAGTCCTTTCTACAAGGAATTAAGAGATGAAAATGGAAATGTTCATTCCGATGTTTTGAGTCAAAAGAGTTTGCACTTTGTTCTTTCGTCTGATTGGAATTTTACAATGCTTGAACGTCCTTTTAAGTTGATGAGTACTATTTATTACAAACATCTATGGGATTTAAACCCTTATTACTTAGACAATGTTCAAGTAAGATATATGGCAGAGAATAACGCAGTTGGCTATGCAAGAGGATTAGATGTGCGTTTGTTTGGAGAAATGATAAAAGGTATTGATTCATGGATTAGTTTCTCTCTTATGAATACGCAAGAAGATATTCAAGGAGATGGAAAAGGCTACATACCACGTCCAACCGACCAATTATATAACATAAGCATTAGTTTCCAAGATTATATTCCTAATATGCCTTTCATAAGGGCTTATTTGAGTTTTAATTACGGTAATGGATATCCTTTTGGCGCTCCAAACACACCACGATATATGCATACAAATCGTATGCCCGATTATTTAAGAGCAGATATCGCTTTTACGTTTAGACTAAAAGATGAAAACGCTTCTTGGGCTAAGAATAATTTTTTCAAATACTTCAAGAAAATTTGGGTAAACGTAGAGTGCTTTAATGTATTTTCGAGTAAAAATGTGGTTTCTTACTTTTGGGTAGCAGATTACAGCAATAAATATTATGGAGTGCCTAATTACCTTACACCATTCCAATTAAATGCTAAATTAACTATTGAATTTTAAAAAGTAAATGATGATGAAAGATAAATTACCTCAACTATTAGATATTGACATTTCGCTAAGTTGTAAACCAAATGATGTGTTTTCTTTCTCAAATGAGGTGAAACTACATTGTTTTCAAGATAAGGATTCGGAAATCATACGTTTGGAATTTCTTTTTCTTAATGCAGGTAGTGTAAATCAAGAAAAGTTTTTTTCTTCCGCAGCCGCTTCAAGTCTAATCACAGAAGGGTGTGGAGAACTCTCTGCAATTGAGGTGGCAGATAAGTTAGATTATTATGCGGCATACGTAGAAAGAGTATCGGAAAGAGATTCTACAAGCTTAGTGTTTTATTTCCTTAAAAAATATCAGCAAAATCTTCTACCCTTAATAGAAAAAATCATAAAGCAAGCAAATTATAACGAAAAGGAGTTTGAGGTTTATGTTTCAAAACAAAAGCAAAATTTTGAGATTAACGCTCAAAAAACCTCTATGATTGCCTATAAGGAATTTTATCGTACGATATTTCCGAAGAATCACCCTCTTTCTAAATTTGGAGAAAAAGAAGATTTTGATAAACTAACCCCTGCCGATGTTAAGGCTTTTTATCGTGATTTCTATACTTCTTCTCAATGCGAAATTATATTATCGGGTAATTACGATAAAGAATTTGCAAAAGAAATAGAAAACTTTTTTGGAACTAAGTCTTGGCAAGGAATGGAAAAAAACAAAGAATTAGAAAATTATTTCTTTGATTTAAATTTTAAAAACAAAGACTTAGAAAAAACAATCAATAAAACAGGAGCCTCACAAGCCAGTATAAGAATGGGTTGCGTTAGTTTGCCACATTCTCATCAAGACTTTTTGCCTTTTAGCGTTGTTGTGTGTTTGTTAGGCGGCTATTTTGGTTCACGTCTTATGATGAATATTCGTGAAGACAAAGGCTATACTTACGGAATTTCAGCAAATTTATCTTCATATCGCTATGCTTCAGTTTTTTCTATTGCCTCAGATGTAAAAGCCGATAAAGCACAAGCCGCAATCAACGAGGTGGAAAAAGAAATCACAATTCTACAAAATGATTTAGTGTCTTTGTCGGAACTATCGCAAGTGAAAAATTATTTAATAGGCGAGTGCATAAGAAATTTAGACGGAGCATTTGACAAATCTGATAAATACTCATTTCTAACCAAAATAAACTGTCAATACGACTATTATAAAAAATTTATAGAAACAATTAAATCAATCACACCTACTCAAATAAGGGATTTATCTCAAAAATACTTAGACCTAAACTATATTTCAAAAATAAAGGTCGGTGATACAGAAATTTTAATATAAAAATAATAATATTATGAAAGCGTTTTGTTTTGCAATATGTTTGATGTTATCATCTTTTCTTTGGAGTCAAAACTCTATAAATGTTTATTGTGCACAAGTAAATGAAGATGGAAGCACTACTTTGTTTTATGAAACTATGGAAGGTGAAGGATTTGTGGAATATGTCATTTCAGCATATTCAGATGTTGAAGAAGCATATTCAAGAGTAGGGGAGACAACCGACATAAATCAAGATTCCTATACCGATAACGTTAGAAACGCAAATTTAGAGCAAATACGCTATTTAGTAACCGCCGATTTTGGAGAAGAAAGACGTCCTTTTGGCTACATAAGAACGATTTTTCTTACCTCAACCTTAAATAACGATAACTCAATTTCGCTTTCGTGGACCTCAATGGGCTCTACAACACCCCCTGGTAGCGAAAACAAACCATATAAGATTTATAGAAAACTAAAACGTCAAGACACAGATTGGCAATTCTTAACTGAACAAACGCAAAGAACTTATACCGATAATTTACCTCCTATATGCTCGGATTCTGTCTTATATAAAATAGAATTAGAGAATGATAACGGTTGCGTTTCTCGTTCAAATCAGGTCTTACACATAATAGGAGATGCTCAAATTCCTAATATGCCGGCCTTACAACGAATAAGCGTAGATGAAAACTCACAACAAGTTTTTTTAGAGTGGATTCCTTCAACCTCAGATGATGTAATGGGTTATGTAGTGTGTAGTGGAGAGCCTTGTGTTACACTTGATACGATTTGGGGTGCAGATGCATCTTCCTATACTTGTGAATCTTGTTCGGTAGAGCAAATAAACTCTTTGGCAGTTATGGCTTTTGATACTTGTTTCAATACATCGCTTCGCACAGACAGACATTCAAATGTAGTTCTTTTAGCACAAAGAGAAAATTGTAGTGATAAAGTTAAATTTTCGTGGAACGAATATGAAGGATTTGATGTTTTGAAATATGAAATCTATAAAAAAGAAAATGGTTCAACCTTTACTTTGCTTGGAAATACACAAGCCTTAAACTATCAAGCAACAATAGATCCAACAATTCCTAATTATGAATTTTATGTTCTTGCAGTAGGTGCAAATAACATTACTTCAAAATCAAATAAAGTTGTTATGACGATTTCCTCTGCGCAACAACCCGAATTTGTTGAAATAAGAAAGGTGTCGGTTAAGGATAGAAACGAAGGAGTTGAATTAGAATTTTTTGTAGATGCCGATATAGTTGTAAATAAATATCGTTTGAAACGTGCAGAGAATGGAGGCGAATATCAAGTAATTGCAAATATTCCATACACAGGCAATAATACAGTGCAATATGTAGATAATATTTCTTTGGATAAGAATAACAATGATTATTCCTATATCTTTGAAGCACCCGATGCGTGTAATCTTGTCTATAAAGCCTCACGCCCTGCTTCAATTATGCGATTGGAATTAACCGAAGTTGATAAAAACACAAACGCTCTTTCTTGGAATGCTTACAATTCTTGGGATAATGGAGTAGGTGTTTATGAAATTTATCGACAACCAGAATCGGAGCCAGCACCTGTGCTTTGTGGTACATCAGGCTCTTCAACTTTTACCGATTTTATGGGAGATGTGATAACGGCATCAGATAAAACTAATTATTATGTAAGAGCAATTGAGGCAGGAGCAGGAAATGATGGAAAGGTACAAACAGCCCTTTCAACAAGAGCAAGCATAAAAAGAGAAACCGTAATATTTATTCCAAATGCTTTCACTCCTCGTGCAGCCGAAGGAGATAATAATATTTTTAAACCTACGTGTTATTTTGTAAAACAAGGTTCTTATTTCATGAGAGTGTTTAATCGACAAGGTGCATTATTGTTTGAAAGCAAGGATACTGAGATTGGTTGGGACGGAACGTTCAAGGGAGAATTTTGTCACCCTAATACATACGTATATGTAATAGAATATGTAAATTCAGATGGAGAGAAAGTTGTGAAAAAAGGTACATTCGCACTTGTGGAATAAAGAAAAAAGAAAATTTTATGAATAAAATAGAAACTATATTAACGCCTGCCTTGTATCCTTTTCGCAAAATGAACGGAGGACACAATGTTGTTGTAGTAGATATTCTTCGTGCAACAACCTCAATCTGCACAGCCTTGTCTAATGGTGCAAAGGCAATAATCCCTGTTCGTACAATAGAGGAAGCAAAGTCTTATAAAGATAAAGGATATCTTGTTGCGGGGGAGAGAATAGAAGATACATTTCCATTTGCCGATTGGGGAAATTCAGCTTTGGAGTTTACAAGGCAAAGAGTTGAAGGAAATGAAATTGTACACTCAACAACAAATGGCACAGGTGCTATTTGTTTAAGCCAAAGCTCTAACCCATCTCAAATTCTTGTAGGAGCATTTTGCAATCTTACTACTTTGGCAAATTATTTGATTAAACAAAATAAAGATGTTCAAATTTTATGTAGTGGTTGGAATAATACTTTTGCCTTAGAGGACGCAATATTTGCAGGAGCCTTAGCAGAAGAAATTTTAAAAGCAGATAACTTTGAAAATAAGAATGATTCCACTCAATGTGTCTTAGAGTTATGGAATGCAAGCAAAGACAATTTGAGAGAATATATGGAAAAAGCATCGCATATTCATCGTTTGAGAAAGCATAATATGGCCGATGTTTTTGATTACACTTTTTTGTTGGATACATGCAAAGTTGTACCACTTTTTGAACAAAATAAAATAATAAATGTTGAACAATAACGTTAAATAAATACTAACTTTAAAAAATTAAAACACTATGAAAAAAGTATTTCTTGCCTTAGCGGCAGTTTTGATGTTATCTTTAACATCTCAAGCTCAAGTTAAATTTGGAGCAAAAGCAGGTTTAAACCTTTCAAGAGTTACTGAAGCCGTAGAAACTATGAAACCAGGATTTCACGCTGGTATTTATGCTCAAATTAACTTACACCCAATGTTCTCTATTCAACCAGAAGTGTTGTATTCTATGCAAGGAGGAATGGAAAAAGATGTAAATGAGATATTGAATCAAACAATATCTTCTAAAACAACTCTTACTTCACACAATGTAATTGTTCCTATTATGTTACAATTCTCTCCTATTAAAATGATTACAATAGAAGCAGGTCCTCAATTTGGATTTAATTTAGGAATGTCTTCACATAATGTAGTAACAACACAAGGCCTTGTCAATACAGAAACAGAAAGTGATTACACTTTTGAATCTGATGATTACAATATGTTTGATTTTGGTTTAGCAGCAGGATTAAAATTAAACGTTGCAAGCAATGTAAACGTTTATGCAAGATATAACTTCGGTTTAACAAATGTATTTGTTTACGAAGATGACGAAACAATGAATCAAAACTTAATGTTAGGAGTAGGATTCTCATTCTAAAATAAAAAAAAGGAAGACTCAATAGTCTTCCTTTTTTAATATCGAGTTTTATCTTCCTTTGATTTCCATTTGTCAAAAGGTAAAGACGAACAAGAAATGCTTACTTTTTCAATAGGTAAGCTTCTTTTGTTTTCTTCAAGAGGAATTTCATCGTAAATATGTTGGTCGTCAAATCCCGCAAGAGCCGCATCTTTTCTTGTAGCAGCATAATAAATATGTTGAATCCTTGCCCAATAGATTGCAGACAAACACATAGGACAAGGTTCGCAAGAAGAGTAAATCACACACTGGCTTAATTCAAATGTATTTAAAACCTTACACGCTTCTCTTATGCAATTAACCTCCGCATGAGCCGTAGGGTCGTTGTCAAGCGTTACACTGTTTCCACAACTTGCTATAATCTTTCCATCTTTTACAATAACCGCTCCAAAAGGTCCTCCACCTCTCTCAATATTTTCAACGGCCTTTTCAATAGCTTTTTCTAAAAAGAAATTATGTTCCATTTTTCTAAGAGTTTTTCATAGTAGAAACGTTTTTTTGTTATTTTTCTTATCTTTGCACCTTTAAAAACGTAAAAAACTATGAAGAAAGCATTAACATTATTGAGTGCAGTATGTTTCTTTTTCACACTTTCTGCACAAAAAGTAGTAGAGAATTATTCTCTATTATCAAAAGCCCAAATTCAAATGCCGTTTATGATAGACAGTGTTGATAACAACGGAAAATCATTCAATCTTTTGACAGATTTCAAAACACTTTCGGCAGATAAAAGCAAAGCTGTAAAAACCTCAGTTGATGAAAACGGATACCTTATCTTTGATAAAGGCGAAAAAGACTATGTAGTATCGCTTGGCTTTAAAATGAAAAGCAATAAACGCCAAGAAGTAGCATTTAAAGTCATAACAAACACTGCTTTTAAGGCAGATTTTGCTCAAACAAGCAAAGAAAAAGACTCACAAGACTTAGACACAACAAATGTTTTAGCAACTTACAATCAAGGAATTTATGATATTACTTTAAATCTTTTGATAAAAGAAAACTCTAAACTTAAAATAGAAACCGAAAACGATGTTGAGTTTGGCGATTTCACAATGAAACAAGGTTTAGACTTAGAAACAATGTTACAAGGTCAAACAATGTATGAAGTAAGCCTTTCTCCAAACGGAAATTTCTATGTATTGAAAAGTCGTAACACCGACAATAAAGGAAAGAATCATTGGTATTGGGAGCTTTATAACAAGAATCACAACTTAATATTTACCTCTAAAAACAATCACTCAATAGAATGGTTGCCAAAAAGCGAATTATTATACTACACAGAAAAGATAAATGGCGACAATTCTTTGGTTGTGATGAATCCACAAGACCTTTCTACAAACGTTATAGCAAGAAATATACCAAGTGGTAGCATTTATTTCTTAGATAACGAACAAGCCTTCATTATAACAGTAGCAGACAAATTTGAAGGCAAGAAAAAAGACGTAGAATTATTACAATCACCGGAAGATCGCTCCGATGCAAATTGGAGAAATAGAACAAATCTTTGGTTATATCGTATTGGTAATTCATCACTTCAAAGACTAACCTTCTCAAATCATAGCGTTTATTTATGTGATGTAAATTCATCATCAGACAAAATTCTCTTTGCCGTTTCATACGAACGATATACAGAACGTCCTTTTGGATACAAGAAATTCTATGAAATGAACCTTAACACAATGCAAACAGAACTTATTTGCGAAGATAAATTTGCATTTGGCGTAGAATACGTTGATGATGACAATCTATTGTTTACAACCTCTGCCGAAGGATTTAACTCAGTAGCAGCAAAGATTGGAAAGAAACAAATAGCAAATATGTATCACAACACATTAGTTTTGATGAACAAAAAAGACAAAAGCTTAAACCCAATCTTAAAAGACTTCAACCCATCATTAAACTCATACCAAATCATAGGAGATAAACTCTATATGACAACAACCGACAAAGACTCTGTCAATGTTTACACCTTTAATCTAAAAACAAATGAAA
This sequence comes from uncultured Bacteroidales bacterium, assembly GCA_937881815.1. GTDB lineage: Bacteria > Bacteroidota > Bacteroidia > Bacteroidales > P3 > Onthomorpha. The sequence continues at coordinate 55,920 of CALGEC010000049.1, read as the reverse complement.
TCGTAAAATTAGACCTATCTTGTGATATGGTTTCTTCTTTCACGATAAACAATCAAGGAACACAAGCAATGTACATAGGCGAAAATTACAATAAACCACAACGCCTATTCTCTTACGATTTCACAACATCAAAACAAATACTTTTCCCAAGAGAAGAAGAATATGCACAAATGGAAATAGGAGAAATGTATGATTGGGACTTCGATTACAAAAAAACAACAATAGAAGGAAGATACTATTTGCCAGCAGACTTTGACTCAACAAAGAAATACCCAATGATTGTTTACTATTATGGAGGTACAACACCAACCGAAAGAGCATTCTCTTGGCGTTACACACCATATCTTTACACAGCAAGAGGCTATGTAGTATATGTACTTAACCCATCAGGCACAATAGGCTATGGACAAGAGTTTGCAGCACGTCACGTAAACGCTTGGGGAGAAAGAACAGCCGATGAAATCATAGAAGGAGTAAAACAATTCTGCAAAACACACACCTTTGTAGATGCCACAAAGATTGGTTGCATGGGAGCAAGCTACGGAGGATTTATGACACAATACCTGCTAACAAGAACCGACATATTCACTTGTGGAATCTCTCACGCAGGAATTTCAAATATAACATCATATTGGGGAGAAGGCTATTGGGGATACTCATACTCAACAGCAGCTTCTGCACACTCATATCCATGGAACAATCCAGAACTTTACACAAAACAATCACCACTATTCTCAGCCGATAAGATTAACGCAGCACTATTATTACTTCACGGCTCATCAGATACAAACGTTCCAATCGGAGAAAGCATACAAATGTATAACGCCTTGAAACTCCTTGGAAAAGACGTAGCCTTCATAAGCGTAAAAGGAGAAGACCACGGAATAGTAGATTACGAAAAACGCCTACAATGGAATAACTCAATCTACGCATGGTTTGACAAATACCTAAAAGGGGACAAAACAATGTGGGAAAGCCTTTATCCAACAAACAATTTGAACGATTAAACCACCATGAAAGAAAAACTATTAAAATATTTTCCAAACCTTAGCCAACAACAATTAGACCAATACGAATTGTTGGCTAAGGAATTCCTTTCTTGGAACGAAAAAATCAACCTCATTTCAAGAAAAGACACCGAAAACCTTTTTGAACACCATATCCTTCACTCACTTGCAATAGCAAAAGTGTGCAAATTCAAACCACAATGCGAAGTAATGGACATAGGAACAGGAGGAGGATTTCCAGGCTTGCCACTTGCAATAATGTTTCCCGAAACAAAATTCTATTTAGTAGATAGCATAGGCAAGAAAATCAAAGTAGTACAAGCCTTAATAGAAACTCTTGGACTAAAAAACGTTAAAGCCGAACAAATAAGAGCCGAAAACGTAAACCGCCAATTTGACTTCATAGTATCAAGAGCCGTAACCTATTTGCCCGACTTTATGCAATGGACAAAAGGCAAGATTTCAAAAATCCAATACCACGACCTTGCAAACGGAGTCCTATACCTAAAAGGCGGCGACCTAACAGAAGAACTCTCCACAATAAAAAACAAAATCAAAATCTACGACATAGACAATTACTTTGAAGAAGAATTCTTTGAAACCAAAAAAGTAATCCACGTAAAATGCGTGAAATAAAAGAAAAAGCAGAAGTTGTTTCTTACTTCTGCTTTTTTGTATTTTATTTAAAGTGTATTTACATACTTTTAAAATAACTTATAATATATTATTAAAGCGATAGTTATGTTTGTGAGAATTGCTATGAGAAAACCTACTATGAAAATTAAAATGTTGATTGTTTGGTAGGTTAAGTGTGTTTTCTTTGCAATGTTTTCTAAGTCATATACGCATAGGTTAAAGGCTCTATTGAATGGGAGTTTGTAATGGATTATCAATAGTGTGAAAAGTATGATGTAAACTATTGCGTAAATGGTTGTTGTAATTGATAAGTATGGGTGTGAATTAAAGCCTCCGTTGTATAATAAGACTATTAGTGGGGTGAAGGAGGATAGGGTTAATATAATGCCTTGAAACCATAGGTTGAAAATAACGGATATTTCAATGTAGGTTAGTTTTGTTGCTTTTCCTAATAGTAATAGAAAATATTGACATATTTTAAAGAGTATATTCATTGTTTTTATTGCTGATTTTTTCTTGATTTTTTTGAAAAAAGTCTTTGTAAAAAAGGAAAAAAGCAAAGAAATATTTTTCAAATTCTTTGCTTTTTTTGTTGTTTTCTTTCTCTGCGGAAAGTGAGGGATTCGAACCCCCGGACCCGTTAAGATCAACGGTTTTCAAGACCGCCGCATTCGACCACTCTGCCAACTTTCCGTTTGCAAAGATACGGCATTTTTTTGTTCTGACAAACAATTCTGAAAATTTTTCTTTGGAATTGCACGAATTTTTACTATTTTTGCAGTTTAAACTAAGCAAATAATAAAAAAATATTAAGATATGGAAAAAAAGGATTTATTGAAAGAAGTTGTAAAGCATGTAGATATTAAACAAATTGATTCTACACAAATTATTGATGCAATGCGTGATATGAGTTTCTCTTCAAGAGATACTGCTAATGCTGCTGATATTTTTCAAAGAATGATGAACGATAAGGAGTGTTCTGTTATATTGACTCTTGCAGGTAGTACTTCTGCTGCTGGTTGTATGCAAGTTTATGTTGATATGGTGAAAAATAAAATGGTGGATTGCATTGTTTCAACAGGTGCTTCTATAATTGATATGGATTTCTTTGAAGCCTTAGGTTTCAAACATTATAAGGGTACTCCTTTTATTGATGATAAGTATTTGAGAAGTAATTATGTTGATAGAATCTATGATACTTACATTGATGAGGAAGAACTTCAAAATTGCGATGCTACTATTAAAATGATTGCTGATTCATTGGAGCCTCGTCCTTATTCTTCAAGAGAGTTTATTTGGGAACTTGGTAAATGGTTATCAGAAGGTAATGCTAAGAAAAAGGATAGTTTGATTCAAACTTGTTATGAAAACAATGTGCCTATCTTTGTTCCTGCTTTCTCTGACTGCTCTGCTGGTTTCGGATTGGTTATGCACCAAGTTGCAAATCCTGAAAAACACTTGTCAATCGATAGCGTAAAAGACTTTTTGGAACTTACTCAAATCAAAATCAAAGCTGGTACAACAGGTTTGTTTATGGTAGGTGGTGGTGTTCCTAAAAACTTTGCACAAGATACTGTTGTGTGTGCAGAGGTGTTAGGAAAAGATGTTGATATGCACAAATATGCTGTTCAAATCACTGTTGCTGATGTAAGAGATGGTGCTTGCTCTTCTTCTACTTTGAAAGAAGCTTGCTCATGGGGTAAGGTAGATACTACTTTTGAACAAATGGTTTATGCTGAGGCTACAACTGTTGTTCCTTTGATTGCTTCGTATGTTTATCACAAGGGTGATTGGCAAAAAAGAGAAGCAAAGAATTATGCTAAAATGTTTTAATTGATAAAAATACTTTAACGCAATATGGAAAAAAGCAAATTAGGCTTAGATTTTAATAAAGTAGCACACGCAAAAGAACTTGCAAAGGTTATTTCTGATCAAGTGCAAGATTTTGTTGATGGTTATTCAACCGTTGCTTGCGAAAGAACTTTGTGTCGTTTGATGGGTGTTGATGGAATTGATGAAAGTGGTGTTCCTTTGCCAAATGTGTTGGTTGATTATTTAAAAGAAAAAGGAATGCTTTCAAATGGTGTTTTGCCTGTATTGGGAAATGCTGTTATGCAAACAGGAAAGACTCCAAATGAAATCGCAGAATTGGTTGGAAAAGGAGAGTTGGATTTAGCAACTTTGCCACAAGGTGATATGGAAAAAGCAAAAGAGGCTTTACAACCATTCATCGATCAATCAATGGAAAGAATTAAAGCTAATAGAAAACGTAGAGAAAACTATATTGAAACAATAGGAGAGGGTCAAAAGCCATATCTATATATTATTGTTGCAACAGGAAACATCTATGAAGATGTTATTCAAGCACAAGCAGGTGCAAGACAAGGAGCAGATATTATAGCGGTTATTCGTACAACAGGACAATCGCTTTTAGACTATGTTCCATACGGTGCAACTACTGAAGGATTTGGTGGAACCTTTGCTACACAAGAAAACTTCCGTATAATGCGTAAGGCATTGGACGAAGTAGGAGAAGAAGTTGGTCGTTATATCCGTTTATGTAACTACTGCTCTGGTTTATGTATGCCAGAAATTGCAGTAATGGGTGCATTAGAAGGATTAGATGTAATGTTGAATGATGCTTTATATGGTATCTTGTTCCGTGACATCAATATGCAAAGAACTTTGATTGACCAATACTTCTCACGTGTAATCAACGGCTTTGCAGGTGTTATAATCAATACAGGAGAAGACAACTACTTGACAACTGCTGATGCTTTTGAACAAGCACACACAGTATTGGCTTCTGATTTGATTAACGAACAATTAGCTTTTGCAGCAGGATTACCAGAAGAACAAATGGGACTTGGTCATGCTTTTGAAATGACACCAGATTTAGAAAATGGATTCCTTTACGAGCTTGCACAAGCACAAATGATAAGAGAAATCTTCCCTAAGGCTCCATTAAAATATATGCCACCAACAAAGTTTATGACAGGAAACATATTCCGTGGACATATTCAAGATGCATTATTTAATGAAATTGCTATTTGGACAGGACAAGGTCTTCAATTATTAGGAATGATGACAGAAGCAATCCACACTCCATTTATGTCAGATAGATATTTGTCAATAGAAAATGCACAATACATATTCCGTAATATGAAAAACATAGGCGATGACTTAGAGTTCAAAAAAGACGGAATTATGCAAACAAGAGCAAAGAAAGTATTGGACGATGCAATAGAACTATTGGAAAAGATGACACAAGAAGGACTATTCAAAGCCTTAGAAAAAGGAATCTTTGCAGACATCAAACGTCCATTTGACGGAGGAAAAGGACTTGCAGGAGTGTTTGAAAAAGGAGAACACTACTACAACCCATTTATTGACTTAATGAAAGGAAAAGGAGGACAACAATAATGAGCGGCGGATTATATTCAATGGAAGCCAAGAACTTCGACACAGAACTTGACTTAACCAAAGTAAAACCATACGGCGACACAATGAATGATGGTAAAACTCAATTAAGTTTTACATTACCTGTACCTTGTGGAGACGAAGCAATAGAAGCAGCAAAACAACTTATGAAGAAGATGGGATTTGAAAACCCACAAGTTGTATATTATAAAGAATTAACAGAAGGCTTCACATTCTTTAATTGCTACGGAAGCACAGTGCATACAGTAGATTACTCTACAATCCATGTTCCAAAAGTAGAGTCTAACGTAATGGATATGCACGAAACAGACGAATTTATCAAAGAAAGAATCGGAAGAAAAATCGTTGTAGTAGGAGCAAGCACAGGAACAGATGCCCACACCGTAGGAATCGATGCTATTATGAATATGAAAGGCTATGCAGGTCACTACGGATTGGAACGCTATGAAATGATAGAAGCTCTAAACATGGGAGCACAAGTATCAAACGAAGAATTCATAGCAAAAGCCATAGAATTAAAAGCAGATGCTCTTTTAGTATCACAAACCGTTACACAAAAAGACGTACATATCCAAAACCTTGTAGAATTGGTTGAAATGTTAGAAGCAGAAGGCCTAAGAGACAAAGTAATTCTATGTTGTGGAGGAGCAAGAATCTCACACGAACTTGCAAAAGAACTTGGATACGATGCAGGCTTTGGAATGAATACATACGCAGATGACGTAGCCTCATACGTAGTAGAAGAATTAGCAAGACGCATGGGAAAATAACAAACCAAGAAAAAAACACAAAACAAAATATGGACAAGAATCAAGTAAGAGAAGTCATAGCAAAGCGAGCAGCTTTGGAACTTCAAGATGGATTCGTAGTAAACTTAGGAATAGGAATACCAACCCTAATACCTAATTACTTAAAACCAGGAGTAAAAGTATTACTTCAAAGCGAAAACGGATTGATAGGAATGGATTCAGACGCAAAACCAGGCGAAGAAAATCCAGAACTAATCAATGCAGGTGGCGGTTTCATCACAATGATAGACGGAGCAGCAACCTTTGATTCAGCAACTTCATTTGCTCTAATCAGAGGAGGACACGTAGATGCCTCAATCCTTGGAGCAATGCAAGTAGATGAAAACGGCGACCTTGCAAACTGGATGATACCTGGCAAAAAAATACCAGGAATGGGAGGAGCAATGGATCTTTTAGTAGGAGCAAAAAGAGTAATACTTGCAATGGAACACACAGCAAAAGGAAATCCAAAAATCCTTAAAAAATGTACATTGCCGCTAACAGCAAAAGGACAAGTAAATATGATAATCACTGAAATGGGCGTAATGGAAATCACACCAAAAGGAATAGTATTGACAGAAATTCACCCAGAATTCACAGTAGAACAAGTTCAAGCCGCAACAGAAGCAGAACTAATCATATCAGAAAACCTAATCCCAATGCAACAATAAAAGCATTAACCTTATAAAAACTAAGAAGGGAACTAAATCACGTTTAGTTCCCTTTTTATTTCTTAAAACAATACCGATAATTCAAAAGCTAAACGACTTATCCTCATTGCATCGTACTCTATTTTGTCAATCGGTAAATTCATAGAGTAGTAAGCATTCTTTGTAAGAGGTAAATAATAACAAGCGTTTACTCTTATTCTGTGTTTTGTTGCAATTTCAAAACCTGCTTTCATTACTATTTCGGGAGTAATTGAAGATTTAAAATTTAAAGAGTTTAATCCATTTGCGTATTCTACTGTCGGATTTTCAAAAAAGTTGATTTCCTTTTGTAAAGAAACCAAAGCATTCATTCCACCCGATGCAAGAAAGTTTACGTTTTCAATCAAAGGAAATTTGAAATTAGCAATCAAAGGAATGTTTAACTGATGTATATTCAGATTAGTATTACTCACTAACGCATAAGGTGGATATATTTGATATTCTTTGTAAGACAAGCCTGTGTAAAGATAACCCGGTTCAAAGGAAAGAGAAAACGCTCTATTGAAAGCATATTCATATTTTCCTGATACACCAATTGCAAAAGCATTTGCAAGGTCGAAACTTCCACCAGATAATTCATAACTTCCCGAATAAGCGTATGTTAAAGGAAAAGAACTGAATTGAATACCAAAACCAAAAGAATGGTTTTTGTTTACGCTTTGTGCCGATAAACTTACAGCAAACAAAATTGCGATAATTGTTAAAAGTGATTTTTTCATGATATTTAATTTTTTTTATTTCATAATATAATAACCGCCATTTTTTGATGCACCACGAAATTCTATTCGCTTTGTATCAGAAAGAGCCTTTAAGTATCGTTGAATTGTTCTTAAACTTTTTTGTGATATTTCGGCAATGGCAGGAGTGTTGATGCCAGGATTGTTTTTTATGGTATTATATATAAATTCTTCTAAATTTACACCGCCACTTTTATTATTTACACCGCCATTTGTATTGCTATTTACACCGCCATTGTTTAAAAGACGCAGTAAATCCAACTGAGTAGCAATTATTCTTTCTGCTATAAAATCTACAAAAACATTAGGATTTTTTGCGATATTTCAAGAGATTGAACATATTCGTGTCTTAATATGGCTGGAATAAGTGCTATTGTATATTCACCTCTAATAAGTGCTAAATTAAGTATAAGACGAGCAACTCGCCCATTGCCATCAATAAATGGGTGAATAAACACAAATTTTTGATGAGCAAGTGCAGCAAACTCAGGAGTTGGAATTTTGTGTTCATTGTCATTGAACCATTTTATAAATTTTCTTATATCATCTTCTATCTTTGCAGGTGGCGAAACAGCATATTTACTACCACTAATAAATACAGGGACTGTTCGATAATGCCCTGCTTTTTCGCCATCTATTTTCTCATAAAATAAACGATGAAGTTCAAGAATGTCTGCTTCTTCCAATGGTTTGCTTGCAGAAAGGGTATGAATGTAATCATACGCATGAGCATGTCCTACTGCTTCATATATATCACGTAGAGGCTTGCCTTCAATCGTCAAACCATCTTCTATAACCACCTTAGTTTCTGACTCTGTCAAACTATTTCCTTCAAGGGCATTACTTGAATAAGTAAGACCAATGCGATAATATTCTCTAAGAGACTTTAAAGTCTCTTAGAGAAATGGTCGCAAGGCAATGATTTTGTCTCTAAATTCTTCTGCCTTTTGCAGTAACTTGGAAGATATATATTGTTTCATTTTTACGCAGTGCAAATATAAGGATTTTTTTGAGATATATGATTCTATGAAATTTTTCTTTCGTTTTTCTGATTATTTCTTTGCTTTTTTGAATTTTTTCTTTGTTTTATTTTAAGGAATACCAAAAAAACACGTATATTTGCAAACTTAATGAATTTATTTAATTATTAACAAGTATAAATATTCGATTTAATATGAAAAAAGGATGTAGATACGGAACACACCGTGTAATTGAACCAAAAGGAGTGTTGCCTCAACCAGCAAACAAAGTAGATAACAATATGGATGAAATCTATGATAATGAAATCCTTATTGATGTACAAACTCTAAACATTGACTCTGCTTCTTTTACTCAAATTGAAGAACAAGCAAAAGGAGATAAGGAAGAAATTGCTAAGATTATGATGTCTATCGTTGAAAAACAAGGTAAACATCGTAATCCTGTAACAGGTTCTGGCGGTATGTTGCTTGGTACTGTTGAGAAAATAGGTGATGCTTTGATTGGAAAAACTGACTTAAAGGTTGGTGATAAAATTGCAACATTGGTTTCTTTATCACTTACTCCATTAAGAATAGACAAAATAAAAGATATTCGTCCTGATATCGACCAAGTAGATATAGATGGTAAAGCAATATTGTTTGAAAGCGGTATCTACGCTAAAATACCTGCTGACCTTCCAGAAAATCTTGCACTTTCTGCACTTGACGTTGCTGGTGCTCCTGCTCAAACTGCAAAACTTGTTAAACCAGGTGATACAGTAGTTATCATAGGAGCAGGTGGAAAATCTGGTATGCTTTGCTGCTATGAAGCAAAGAAACGTGCAGGTGTAACAGGTAAAGTAATAGGAATATGCCACAGCGAACGTTCTACAAAACGTATGATGGATTTAGGATTCTGTGATGAAGTATTCTCAGCAGATGCTACACAACCAGTTCCTGTAATGAAGAAAATAGAAGAACTTACAAACGGACAAATGGCAGATGTTTGTATCAACAACGTAAATATCCCTGATACAGAAATGACATCTATTCTTGTAACAAAGAATACAGGAGTTGTATATTTCTTCTCAATGGCAACTTCATTCACAAAAGCTGCATTAGGAGCAGAAGGAGTTGGATCAGACGTAACAATGATAGTTGGAAACGGCTATACAAAAGGACACGCTGAAATCACTCTTCAAGAATTAAGAGAATGTGAAGCATTAAGAAAAATATTCACAGAACTTTACGCATAATTTTAAAATTATACGCAAATGCAAGTAAATAGACGTAAAGAGTTATTTCCAAACGTATCGGACGAACAATGGTTCGATTGGAAATGGCAAGTAAAAAATCGTATAGAAACCTTAGAAGACTTAAAGAAATATATCTCTTTAACTAAGGAAGAAGAAGAAGGAGTAGCCAATGCGTTGAAAACACTACGTATGGCAATCACTCCATATTATCTATGTTTGATTGATGTAAACAATCCAAACGACCCTGTACGCCGTCAAGCAATTCCAACAGGAGCAGAATTACATCAAGCAGATGCAGATTTGCTTGACCCTCTTCATGAAGACGAAGACAGCCCTGCACCAGGACTTACTCACCGTTATCCAGATAGAGTATTGTTCCTTATAACAGATATGTGCTCTATGTATTGCCGTCACTGTACTCGTAGAAGATTTGCAGGACAAAACGACTGCGAATCAACACAAGACAGAATAGACAAATGTATAGAATATATAGCAAAAACTCCACAAGTAAGAGACGTACTTCTTTCAGGAGGAGATGCACTTATGGTAAACGATAAGATGTTAGAATCAATCATTCAACGTCTTAGAGCAATCCCACACGTAGAAATCATACGTATAGGTTCTCGTACACCGGTTGTATGTCCAATGAGAATAACAGACGACTTGGTAAATATGTTGAAGAAGTATCACCCAATATGGTTGAACACTCACTTCAATCACCCTAATGAATGTACACCAGAAGCAAAAGCAGCATGCGAACGCTTAGCAAATGCAGGTATTCCATTAGGAAACCAATCAGTTCTTTTAAGAGGAGTAAACGATGATGTAAGAGTATTCAAAAAACTTGTTCACGAACTTGTTAAAATGAGAGTACGTCCATACTACATCTATCAATGTGACCTTTCTATGGGATTGGAACACTTCCGTACACCTGTTTCTAAGGGAATAGAAATAATAGAAAACCTACGTGGACACACATCAGGCTACGCTGTACCAACATTTGTAGTAGATGCACCAGGCGGTGGTGGAAAAACACCAGTAATGCCACAATACGTAGTTTCACAATCTCCAAACAGAGTAGTATTACGTAACTTTGAAGGAGTGATAACAACATACACAGAACCTGAAAACTATGTACCAGGTGAATGTGATGTAGATTTCTTAAAAGGAACAGAAATCAAGAATGATGGAGTTGCTTCTCTATTACAAGGAGAAAAACTATCACTTGAACCGTCACACCTTGCAAGACACGAAAGAGTAAAAAAGAACTAAATAAATCCTTGGAGGAATGCCTTTTATTGAAGATGTTCTAAAATACAAAAGCATCTCCTTCGTAGGAATGGAAAAGAATGCGGGGAAGACTCAAACACTAAACTATGTGTTGAGTCGTCTCCGCACTTTTTCTAACCTAAAACTCGCCATTTCCTCAATAGGAGTAGATGGAGAAACTCTCGATATAGTAACAAATACCTCCAAACCCGAAATAGAAATCTATCCAAACACCACCTTCATTACCTCACAAACACTCTATGCACAAAAAGAAATAGTAAGTGCCATAGAAGAAGTATCGAAAGACTACACAGCCTTAGGCAAACTCATAACCGCAAGAGCCATAACAAGAGGAAAAGTCCTACTTGGAGGGCCAAGCGATACAAAAAACCTAAAAAAACTCTTAGAAAAATTAGAAAAAAACGCAGATTTAATTCTAATAGACGGTGCTTTATCGAGAAAAAGCTTTGGTTCCCCAAGTATAACCGATGCAATGATACTCTCAACAGGAGCCTCACTCTCAGCCTCACTCAATGTTGTGGTAAAAAAGACAAAATTCATCTATCAAATGACACAACTCCCACAATATCAAGGAGAATTTTACGAAGAATTACAACAAATAGAAAACGGAATATACGCCATTACACAAGAAGGAATCAAAGACTTAGAAATTCCTTCCTTGATGATGATAGACAAATACAAAGACAAAATCTTCACATACGGCAAACGCTTATTTGTAGCAGGAGCTTTAAACGACAAATTCGTACAACTACTAAAAATACAAAAGAATCCACAAGAAATAGAAATCATAATAAAAGACTTTACGAAAATCTTTGCCCAAGAAGACAACGTACTGCAATACCTACACAGAGGCGGACAAATAAAAGTCATAGAAAAGACCAATCTAATAGCCATAACCGCCAATCCAATCTCACCAACAGGCTACAACTTCAACAACGAAGAAATGTTAGACGCCCTTAGAAAAGAAATACCAATAAAAATATATAACGTAAAACAGCTATAAGACATGACATTCCAACAAGCCATAAACCAAAATCCAAGCCTAAGAGCCCTATATAGCCAAATGGAAATACAAACCCCCATGGCGAGAAATCTCCTAATGCACACCCCATTGAGTCAAAGCAAACAATGGATAGAACAACAATGGCAACAAATCACAGAATGTCAAAACCATCTCTCTACACTAAGCCCACAAACCACCCAACGCTTCTTTATGCACCTTGCCGCCATACACGACATAAGCGGAAGCATAAAAAGCCTACAACAAAAACAAATCCTTGACGATATATCGCTATTTGAAATCAAAGCCTTTTGCCTAAACATAAAAAAACTAAAAAAAGACTTCACCTCACCACTCTTTCAATTGCCCGATTTACAAGAAATAATCAACATATTAGACCCCGAAAGATTAGAAAACCAACAATTCTACATCTATTCAGCATATAGCGAAGAACTATCACAAGCCCGCAAACTATGGCAACAAGCCAAAGAAGAAGAAAACGAACTCAAAGCCCACTCACTCTACGTAAAAACCCTTGAAATAGAAAACAAAATAAGAGAACAACTCACACAAAAACTCTATCCCCACATACCAACACTACACAACAGCCTCTCAATAATAGCCCAAATAGACCTATCCTTTTCAAAAGCCAAACTAAGCACCCAACACAACCTACAACCCCTTACAATCACCGATAAAAAACAAATAAAATACAAAAAAATCTTCCATCCCATAGTAAAACAACTATTAGAAGAAAAGAACCAAACCTACCAAAGCATAGACATAGAAATAGGAGAAGAGAACTATTTAATAACAGGCGCCAATATGGCAGGCAAAACCCTAATCCTTAAAACCCTTGCCTTAAACCAACAACTCTTACAATACGGCTTTTTCACAGCCTGTCAAGACGGAGAAGTATGTCTTGTAGAAAAAATACTAACAAGCATAGGCGATGGACAAAACGAAAACGAAGGCTTATCCTCCTTTGCCTACGAGGTAAAAACCCTTCACAATATAATACAAGAAATAAAAACCCACACTCGCCATCTTGTCCTTGTAGATGAACTTGCCCGCACCACCAATCCAATAGAAGGCAAGAAATTAGTAGAAGGCTTTTTAAAAGTATGCCATCAAAAAGGCAGTTTAGTAGTAGTAACCACCCACTATTCCAATATAGAAGCCCCAAGCCAAAGAATGCGAGTAAAAGGCTTCAATCACAAAGACCTACAACCCCCAATCAAGATAGAAGAAATCACTCAACACATTGACTATTCCTTAATAGAAGACAAGAGCAACCAAGTGCCAACCGAAGCAATAAACCTATGTCGTTTACTTGGTATAGACCAAGATTGGATAGGAGAGAGTTAAATTCTGCTATTGTAGGGTCATTTCTTGGTAGTTTTTTGCTATGTTGGTGTAGCGTTCGGCTTCTAATTGTAAAATTCTTATTTGTTCGTTTATTTCTTGGGCTTTTATTTGGTAGTCTTGACCGATGATTTTCAAGTAAGTTTTTTTCTCTTCTTCTGTTTGGTCGGTGTAAATGTAGGGTACGCAATTGTCTTTTAGGATTGATTGTAGGTCTTTGACTATTTGACCGCCGTTGATAAAGGATTCTTTGCTTTTGGGACAGTAATTGCAATTTAATGCTTTTTTCTCGCCTAAGCGTTGTCGGTATTGACCAAAGGCTTTGTTCATTTTGTTGTAGTCAAATCCTAACATAAGGCCTATTCTTACAAGGTCTGCATTGGAAATTTTGATGTTAAAATCAAGGTTTAAACTCTCTCTTTTGTTTAATAAAAAGTTCTCAAAAATAATTTTTGTTATAGGTGTAGAAGAATATTTCATATACCATTGTTCATACACTTGCTCAATTAAAGCCGAAGTCCATTTTATATTGTTTGGCTTAATTGAACGCTTGTGTTTTGTTGTGCTTGTTTCTTGTTGTGGATTTATATCTTTATTCATATTCTTTACTCCTAAATTTCAGCCTTTTAACTAATTATTTTTCGTTTCTATTAACTTTTTTACTTACTTTTTTCCTTATTGATTTTTACAAAGATAGTAAAACTATTATACAGAGTAAATATTTTAGTTTACAATTTATTAACATCTTATTTTTAAACCTATTTAAATGCTTTGATGAACTAAGGTTTTCGTTTGTTGAAAAGATGTTTTTGATTCTATTTTTGCCTCAAAATTATTCATTTAAAATTATTACAAATATGAAAGAAAAATTATGGTTCACCTGCGAGGTGTTAGAGGAATTAAGAATTTCTTATTCGACTCTTTTCAATGTTAAAAGAAAGTTAGGAATGCTTTCAAAAGATGGTTCAAGAAAGACAAGATATTCTGACGAGGAGGTTGAATTGATTAAACAAGAATTAAAAAAGTAGTTGTCTATGGCGTTTTTTATTGTTGATTTGGAGTTTGTAAGTAACTTAGAAATTACTTTACTCAAAAGGCTTAAACCTGATGAAATTCTTTTGATTAGTTATATTAAAAGTTTTCCCAAAGGCTATTATGGTAGTAAAGATAATCTTGCTTTTGTTCTTGGAATTTGTAGAGCGAGAGTCTTTAAAATATTAAAATATTTCATTGAAAAAAATATTTTAATCAAAGAAAAAAATAGGTATTTGTTTCATTTTGGACAGTCTATGTGATAGACAGAATAGTCTATCAGGTAGATGGAGTAGTCTATCAGATAGACACAATAATAAATAATAATAAAATAATAACTAAAAGAAAAAATATAAAAAAAGAAAGATATGGATTATTCTGAATTGACTAAAACATTTAATGTTTTTAATTTGGCAGCAACACAAGTGCGCGGCATTAGAATTCTTGAAGGAAAAACACAGTTGGTTGCAGGTGTGTTTTCAAATGTTGGAAATTTGATTAACTCGATTGAAAGTGCTGTGGGTGGAAATGTGAATTGGTATTTTGTCTTTAATGAGATTGATGCTCATGTTTTGAAAAGTAAGGTTATCTACAATGAGAATAATGAGTGCTTGAAGATTTTAAAGAATGGAGGAGGAATTGCCGATTGTGATATTGTGAAAAGGCGTTGGGTGATGTTGGATTTCGACCCTCGCCGTCCTTCTGGCACTTCTTCTACTGATGAACAATTGGAAAAGGCAAAGCAAGTGGCTAAAAGGGTGTGGGAGTTTTTGTTTTATAATGGTTTTTACGACTATGTGGGTTGTCTTTCGGGTAATGGTTATCATATTATGTTGCCTTGTGATATGGTGGTTAATGAACAGACTGATAGGTTGGTAAAAGATTTCATTAAAGTGATTTCTATGCTTTTTTCTACCCAAGATGTAGAGATAGATGTTGCGGTTTCTAATCGTTCAAGGCTTACAAAACTCTATGGAACTCTTGCAATGAAGGGTGAAAATAGCGAATTGACTCCACATCGTTTGAGTCGCATAGAGCATTGTCCTAATCAAATCAAGAGCATTGATATGGTTTATTTTCAAAAGGTGGTAAGAGATAATAAAATCGCTTTTTCCGAGCCTGTCAAGTACAATAATTACGGAAGGAGTGGTAGGTTTGATGTAAAAGAGTTCTTAAAAAGCCATAATATCGCTTTTAAGGAACGTTCTCTTGCTGGTGGAGTAAAATACTTATTGAAGGAATGTCCGTTCAATAGCGAGCATAAAAGCCCCGATTCTGCCGTATTTCAATTTGATGATGGCAATCTTGGTTTTAAGTGTTTTCATGATTCGTGTTCTTCGTATCATTGGCACGAGTTTAGAGAAAAGGTTGAGCCCAATAGCTGTAAAGCAACCTCGTTTACTTCGGAGGATTACAATAAATACGTGCAAACAAATGTGAATTTGGAGGAGGAATGGGTTAGTTTCGAGAATATTAGTTATGAACAAGCCGATAGTGTTTTAAGAATCCCGACAGGCTATGAGAAATTGGATCGTTGTCTTGGAGGGGGATTGGCCTCGGGAGGAATTACCGTGCTTACAGGTGTGAATGGTTGTGGAAAAACAGTCTTTTTAAATAACATTGTATTAAATATTTGCGATAAAAACTTTAAAGTAGGACTTTTCTCTGGTGAGATGCAGTCTTGGAGGTTGAAAGCATGGATTAGAAAGATTGCAAGAGGGCTAAATCAGGACAATGAACAAAACAATGAACGAATAGATCAAAGCTTGAAAGATACGCTCTTTGTTTATGACAATTCTTGTGGAAGTGATTGGGGTAAGTTGTATGAAAGTGTTCAACAAGCAGTTGAAAAGAAAGGTCTTAATCTTTTGGTATTAGATAATTTGGCTTGTATGAAACTAAGTTCTAATAAGAATGAAAAACTTGATCAACAAAGTAGTTTTATAAAAGAATTGGCAGACTATGCTCGAAGTAAGAGTATTCATATCATTCTCATTGCACACCCAAGAAAATCCTTTGGAGTGGTAAGAAAAGACGATATTGCTGGTACTTACGACCTTAGTAATATGGCAGATAATGTTTTGATTATGCACAAAGTGAACGAAGACTTTATGAAAAATGCGAAAGACTTTTGGAGGAAAGAGGATTTTGAAGAATATAAGTGCTATGATTCCTTGATTGAGGTAGCAAAGAATAGAGATACCGGAGAAGAGAAGGTGATGGGTTTATTTTACGAGCAATATTCCAAAAGATTAAAAACTTTTCTTGCCGAAACACGTCATTATAAATGGGAATTATAGATAATTAAAAATAATTAAAATTTATTATAAATCAACAATAACGCATCGTTTTGTTAAACTAAATTTTAACTATATCTTTGCATCATAATCAAAAACAACAAAGCGTATGAAAAACACACAAAAACCAAATTGGAAAAGAATCATTGAGTTTGTAATAGTGATTTTAACCACTATTGCCTCGTTTATTGGAGGAAACGTTTCGGCTAAAAACGGCTATAAGTTAGTTAATACAATTAACTCAGAGCAAGTAAAATAAATTATTAACCAAAAACCAATTAAAACATTATGATTAAGTACGTAAAAGTAAAACGTGACATTCACGTAGGCAGCAATCCGGGAGAGAGATATGTTGCACGCCTTTTCAGAGGGCAAGATGTAGATTTAGATTCCATAGCAGAATCAATCAGCAACTCTACAACAATTAGTTATGCCGATGTGTTGGCGGTATTAAAGGCCTTGGAAATAGAAATAAGCAAGGCAGTGTTGAACGGCAGTGCAGTGAAGTTAGGCTATTTAGGTAGTTTTTCGCCAGCAATAAGAGCTAAATCGCAACTTGATGTAGATCAAGTGGACGCAAACACTATCACTCACTTCACTTGTCGCTTTTTGCCAAGCGTAAGCTTCAAACGCATCTTAGCAAAAGTAAAATACCAAGAAGCCGACTTAGAAGTCAAAGGCATGGTAGAGTAAAAAACAAAGGAGGGTTAAAGCCCTCCTTTTAAGTTTTGTTCTTTGAAATATTGTTTTTAAGGTTATTCGCCTATTAGTACGCCCGATACGCTCCAAGAGCTGAAACTTCCTCCTTCGGCTGCTCCTTGTGGAATTGCTATCTTTATGGTGTGTATGCCGGGTTCTAAGTTGTCAAGATATATGTAGTTTGGTTGGGTTGCTGTTCCCGGACACCAGCCTGAGCGTGATAGGTCGGAAGAGGAGAGTCCATTCCAAAAGTTGCCTGAGACTGGATTCCATTCGCGGTAACGTCCACAGTCTTCTCTCCATGGTGTGATTTGATAGATTGTTGTATCGTCTATGATGATGTTGTTTGGTTTTGGATTGAATTCATCGCCGCCTCCCCAGCCTCCATGACCGGTTGTTATGTAGCGTAGGCGGAGTTGTTTTATGCCTTCGGGAACTTCAAAGGCTACGCTAAGGGTGTCGGTATCGAAGAAGTGGGGATAGTTTTGTCCTGCCATCTCCATTACGTTGCATGTGTTGAATAGGGGTAGTATCCATTGTTTTTTGTTTGAGGAGTTGTTTACATAGTCGCCCGGATAGGCTTTTAGGTCTAAGGAAACTAAGTGTCCGCCTCCGTCATAATTGCCTATGAATGCTCCTATTAGGACTTCGCCTTGCAAGTAGTTTCTAAGGTCGGTGATTTCTTGTTTGTAATAGACTTCTTCTTGCCATTCTAAACCGTCTATTTGTACTCGGTCGTTGAAATGTCCTACTCCAAAGGGTGTAAAGAAGCGTATGAGTTCTACTATTGGGGTGTAGTGTGGTGTGGCTGTCATTCCTTGGTATTTACTTCCTTTTTTGCTTGTGAAGTATGGCACTGCGTTTATGCCTTTGGTCAGTGCGTCATAGAAGGTGATGCTGTCTTGTGGGATTATGAATATACTTCCTGTTCTATCGTATGCATCGCCTGAGGATTGTGTTGTTAGTTCGGCAAAGATTTGGTAATGGTCGGGTAGGTGGTCAAGGTTTATTTTTTTTAGGATTAGGGTGCCACTCGCAAAGTGTATGGTTGTGTCAAAGGGCATTGGACCTTGGTGTTTGGTGGTGTCACCAAAGTGTATGCGTTCTTTGTTGAAGATATTGGTTGTGATGACTTTTTTGTCTTTTTCTATTTGGTCTAATTGGCGTAGGCTTACTTGGGTGGTGTGTTCTTTTGGTTGGGTGGTGAGTTTGGCTTTTTTGTTTAGTTTTGTGTTGGTATGTAGTTGTGTGATTTGACTTCCGTTTCTTATGTATTGTATCATTGTGCCTTTTATGCCTGAGAATTGTGCAAAGGGTGTGGCATTCATATTAAGGTCTTGGGTTATCCATATTTCTATGCTGTTGGAGTTTATGGAGGTTGTGTATTTTTGACATTTGTAGCCAAGTATGGTTTCTTCGCCTTGTGGGGTTAGGTTGGTTGATTCGGGTATTTGGGTGCTGGCTGTGAAAACCTGACCATCGGTGTATTCTAATTGACGGGTGATGGTGGAGGTTTGATAGTCTATGAATAGGGTTTCTAAGGGTAGGCCTTTGATTGGATTGTATTCTTGTAGGTCAAGGGTGGTTTGTATGGCTATTTGGTCTTGATTGCGATAGATTATGGTGTGGGTGGTGTCTTGTTGTTTGGCGTCTTTTACGTATGAACGATAGGTTATTTCGTTTTTTTGGGCTATGGCTTGGCTTGCTATTATGGCAAGTGCAAGGCTAAGGATTATCTTTTTCATATTCTTTCTATTAGTTTGTTTATGTCTATGTTTTTACTGCATTGAAAGGTGTTGTTTTTACATTTTTTTGCTCCGTGTAGGCCACATGGTTTGCATTTTGGTGTTGGTGTGGCTTCTACTACTAAGGAATCATCGCTTAGGGGTGTGAATCCGAAGCTTGTGCTTGTGGAACAAAAGACTGCCGTTACCGGTGCATTGACCGAAGTGCAAAGATGCAAAGGTGCTGAGTCGTTTGTGAAGTTCATTTTGGCATCTCGCATTAGGGCTGCTGATTGTAATAGGGTTAGTTTGCCCGATAGGTTAAAGGTATTGGTGTGTTTGGTGTGGAGTTTTATGTATTGGCATAGTGCTTCGTCTTGTGGAGAGCCTAAGAGATAGAGTGGGCTTTCTTCTGGTAAGTGATTTGTTAGTTCTATCCATTTTTCTTTTTCTAAGGTCTTGGTTGGCCATAGTGATGCGGGACTTAGGGTGTAGTAATTGCCTTGTTTGTATATGCTTGTTTTGGCATAGTCTTGTTTTGTAGGATAGAGCGTTGGGCGTGGTGCGGTTTTACACCAATAGCCTTCGAGTAGGGATATGTTTCTATCTACTTCGTGTATGCCTTCTTCTATTTTGTGTTCTACTCTATGGGTAAAGAATATTGATAGGGGGTTTTTCTTGAATCCTATGCGTTTTTTTGCTCCTGAGTATAGGGTTACAAGGCCTGAGGAAAAGAATCGTTGTATGCAAAAGACTACATCGTATTTTTCTTTTCTTATTCTATCGCATAAATCCCATAGTCTTAGATATTTTTTGTCTTTTTTATTCCATATCCATAGGTTATTGATAAAAGGATGTTCATGAAAAAGGGCTTGATTGCCGTCTTTTATCATTAGGTCTATTTGTGAGTTAGGGAATTTGTGGTGTAGTTTTTCTAAGAGTGAGCTTGCAAGAATTACATCGCCTATGGAGGCTGTTTGTATTACTAAGATTTTTTCCATTGTTTTAAAAATAAAGCCGCCCAATATGGTTAATCGAACGGCTTTTGCTTATAAAGTCAAAAAAAATCAGTTTATTCTACTACAAGGTTCCAGTTGTGAGTATCTTCTACTTCTCCTTCTTGGATTCCTTTTAATTGTTTGTAAAGTTTTGTACAGATTGGGCCTGCTTCTGTGCCGTAATCATATACTTTACCTGTTTCTCTATCTACTATTTTTCCGATTGGAGAGATAACTGCTGCTGTTCCGCATGCTGCTACTTCTTCAAATGTAGATAATTCATCAACTGAGATTTGTCTTTGTTCTACTTTCAATCCCATGTCTTCTGCTAATTGACGTAATGACATATTTGTGATTGAAGGAAGGATTGATGATGATTTTGGAGTGCAGTATGTGTTGTCTTTTATTCCAAAGAAGTTTGCTGCTCCTGCTTCATCTATGTATTTCTTTTCTTTTGCATCAAGGTAAAGTACGTTTGAGAATCCTTCATCGTGAGCTCTTTGACCTGATTGAAGAGATGCTGCGTAGTTTCCTCCAACTTTTAGTGTTCCTGTTCCAAGTGGTGCTGCACGGTCTGCATCTTTTACGATTTGGATTTGAACTGGTTTGAAGCCTTCTTTGAAGTATGGTCCTACAGGGCCTGCAAATACTACGAAAAGATATTCATTTGCTGGTTTTACTCCAACTTGTGCTCCTGTTCCTATCAATAGTGGACGTAAGTATAACGATGCTCCGCTTCCTGCTGGTGGAACGAATCTTTCATTTCTCTTTACAACTTCTATACAAGCCTTTACGAATAATTCTTCTGGAACTGGTGCCATCATAACGCCTTCTGCTGAACGTATTAAACGTTTTGCATTTTCGTATGGACGGAACAAACGGATTTTTCCATCTACTCCTCTAAATGCTTTCATTCCTTCGAATGCTTCTTGTCCATAGTGCAAGCATGTTGCTGCCATGTGCATTGTGATTTCTTCTGAATCAGTAACTTCTAATTCACCCCATTTTCCATCTCTGTAATAACAACGTACGTTGTAATCTGTTTTGAAGTAACCAAATGGTAGGTTTTTCCAATCTATGTTTTGCATTTCTTTATGTTTTTATTGTTATTTTCGGCAAAAGTAGTCATTTATTTTCAATTAACCTTATTTTGTGGACTCAAATTTTAAGAATTTGTCTTTAAATTCTTGTGGAATATTTGCTGAGGATTGCGTTTTTTTGTCAAATCCTGCAAGAATTGTTTTGCATGTTCCTTTGATTTGACCATCGGAGGTGATGAGTCTTTGATGCATTTTCATCGATTTGTTGCCAAATTCTACAAGTTTGGTTTCTACATAAAGTTCATCGCCTTGTAGAATGGGTTTGAAGAAGTTGTTTTCTGTGTTTACTATCACTACTATGACTTCATTCCAATTTATTTGACCTCCATGAACCGCCTCAAAATAGTTTATACGACCTAAATCGTAGTATTGGGCTTGATAACTATTGTTTACGTGGTTTAGAGCATCTAAATCGCTAAATCTTATCTGTACGGGTAAGCGAAATTTATAGGTATCGTTCTCAGGTTTTATTATATCCATTCTTATTTTTTTTGCAAAGATAGTTGTTTTTTGTACTTTTGCAAACTCATTTGACCAATAATTTATTGTGTTTTGGAAGTATTAAAATTTGAGGATTTAAGATATTTTGATAAACAACCTATTCTCTCTATTGGAATGTTTGATGGAGTGCATAAGGGGCATTTAGCACTTTTGAACGACTTGAAACAAGAGGCAGAGAAAGAGAATACTTGCTCTATGGTGATTACTTTTGATAATCATCCAAGACAAGTGATTGCAGAGAATGAGAATGAGGTAAGGGTGTTGCAAACCAAAGAACAGCGTTTAGAGAGATTGCGTAGGAGTGGAGTGGATTATGTGGTGATTCTCCATTTTACAAAAGAGATAGCAAGGCTTGAAGCATCGGATTTCTTAGACCTTGTAATAGAAAATCTTAATCCAAAAAGCATAGTGCTTGGATATGACAATCGTTTTGGAAGAAAAGGCTCAACTCAATTTGATGATATTCTTGCAAAAGGAGAATATAAATCCATTAAGATAAAAAGAGTGGAGAATTGTGTTTGGCATAATGATAAGGAGATTTCCTCTACACAAATAAGAAAAGCCTTAGAGAAAGGAGAAATAAGCCTTGCCAATACGATGTTAGGATATAGTTATAGCATAGAAGGGAAAGTAATTCATGGTTATAAGATTGGTAGAAACCTTGGCTATCCAACGGCAAATATAAAACCCTCTAACAATAAGTTAATACCACCCGATGGAGTCTATGCAGTAAGAGCAGAGGTAGATGATGTGATGTATAAAGGCGTAGTATCGATAGGCAATAGAGAAACATTTGATAAGAAAATAAAAAGCATAGAATTACATATTTTTTTCTTTGAAAGAAATATTTATAACAAAGAAATAAAAATAGAATTCAAAGAGTTTTTAAGAAAGCAAGAAAAGTTTCCATCGGTAGATGCCCTTGTAGAGCAAATAAAAAAAGACTGTGAAAATGCAAAAAATATACTATCTAATTATTAGCCTATTTTTTACAACCAATCTTTTAGCTCAAAGCCCTTGTTACAAATCCTTAGAAGAAGCCTTAAAGCAAAAGGATTGCGTGAGGTGTCTTGACTTATCAAAACAAAAATTAAAACAAATACCAAATCAAGTATATGAATTAAAGAACTTAGAAAAACTAATTTTAAGCAAGAATAAAATAAAACACATACCCGATACGTTATCAACCTTAGTGAATTTACATTACATAGACCTTTCCTCAAACTACATAGACAACTTATCAGCCACACTTTCCGAACTAAAAATAGACACTCTTATAATGTGGGACAATCCCATCTACACACTACCGCAAGCATTTGAGAAATGGGACTTAAAATATCTCGACCTTAGGGCGATACAAATGAATAAAGAAGAGCAAAAACATATAAAAACACTATTTCCAAGGGCAAGAATAAGAATGGATCACCCTTGTAATTGTGGACGATGAATTTTTAAGAAACAAAAGAATATGAAAATAGCAATATATCAAGCAGACACAAAAGACAACCAAACACAGCAGAATATAGAACGCTACAAACAAGCCTTAGAACAATTGGATAAAGACACCGATCTATTGATTTTTCCGGAGATGTACACAACAGGCTTTACAATAGACACAGACTTTGCAGAAGATATGCAAGGCGAGAGTTTGGAATTTTTAAAACAAATAGCAAAAGAAAAAGACATAGCAGTAGATGCAAGCATACTAATCAAAGAAGGTGAAAAATATGTAAACCGTCAATTCTTTGTAACAAAAGATAAAGTAGAATACTACGATAAAGCCCACCTTTTCTGTCTTTCAAAAGAGCCAAAAGTAGTCAGCAGAGGCAATCAAGAACAAATAGTAGAATATAAAGGTTGGCGATTTAAACTTTTAACCTGCTATGACCTACGTTTTCCACAATGGGCAAGAAATACCTATACACAAGAAAAAGGATACGACTATGATGTATTGATATACGTAGCAAGTTGGGCAGATGACAGAATCAATCATTGGGAAATGCTATTACCAGCCCGAGCAATAGAAAATCAAGCATACGTATTAGGTTCAAATCGCACAGGCATAGACCACAAAGGCTACACCTACAAAGGAGCATCAATAGCCATAAACTATCAAGGTGACACAATAGTAAGAGCAAAAGACAATAGCGAAGAAATTATTTACGCAACCCTTGACAAAGACGCATTAAACGAATATCGTAAGAAATTCCCCGTAGCATTAGATTGGGATTAAAGAAAAATTGAAAGAGGCAATTGAGAAATTCAATCGCCTCTTTTCTTTTTGATTTAGTATGGAAAAATAAGTATAAATGGATTTCTATTTTTTGCTGATTACTTTTTGTGGACAGGTGTAGGTTTCAAAGTCTATTTGATAGTTGCCTTGGTAGTCAAATACAAAGCATCGTCCGTTTGAAGTGTAGTCTTTTGCATCGGTTATGAATACATTGGTTTCATCGTGTGAGATTTTGTAAGGAGTAGTGATTGTTTTGTCCTCTGGTATTGTGGTTATGAAATCCTCTGGTGTTGCATTAAGATTGTTTAATGGGATTGTTTTATATGTATTTGTGTAAGTAGCGTAGTCGGTGTTTGTGAAAAGTATTTTATCGCCTATTATATCAAAAGTATTTATGTCAATATTTATTCTTTCTACTATTTCATCGCTTTGAGCATCTATTTTTATCAACTCTTGTGCTATATCGCCATAGTTTCCTCTGATTTGTGCGTATATGAATCCGTCTTTTGATTGTATGTTACCTGGATTTAAACCTACTTCTATTTGTTTTATCATTTCCATTGTTTCTAAATCATATACCTCTACTTTGTTGTCATAGTTAGGAAAGTCTAATCCTCCGTTGCAACTAACGTATAGTTTTCCATTGCTAATTGTCATTTGTTCAGGATTGCGTCCTTGTGTAGTGATTGTTGATACTACTTTGTTGTTTGTTGGATTTATTACGCAAATATGTCCATCGAAACAACTTACATAAATCCTTGCTCCTGCCTCTACTATATTTCTTGGTTGAGGGTTTTCACTTGTTGTAATAGGTATTAGAGCGACTTTCTTGGCATTGTCTTTGTTTACTACCATTACGCAGTTTGAGCCATTGACTACTATGTATAGTTTTTCGTTTTTTTCTATTACGTCATTGGCTACATCTCCTAATGAGGTTCCGTTTTGCTCTTGGAAAACATCTATTGTGGTTTCTTGTTTCAATAGGTCGTAGAAATCAAGGCTTGCGTTGTTTCGTCCCCATAGTCCTTCGCATACTACATAGTAGCCTTTGCCGATTTCTTTTGGTTCATCGTTTTGTGGTGGATTTGGTTCACATGCGTAAAATGTTGCAAGCAGTGCAAATAGAACGCTTAATTTAAATGTCTTTTTCATGGTGTTTTATTGTTTTAAAATTTATATTTGATGCTTAAATTATAGTTTCTTCCACACATTGGGTAGCTTTTTATGATTTCATATTGAGCATTTGTTAGGTTGTTGCAAGATAGTTTTACTTCCCAATTTTTAAAGGCTTTGCTAAGGCTTAGGGAGTGTTCGCTATATGAGGGTAAGGAATTGCGTTCTGTGTTTTCGTTCATTGTGTAGCGTTTTCCTACGGCAGAAAGTGTGTAGGCGAGTGATAGGTCTCTTAGACTTATTGTTGCAATTGCATTTCCGCTATGACGTGGTGTGTATTGTATTTGGTGTAGGTATGTATTGCTGTTTTTGTCGCTATCTATGGCTTGTTGGTAGTTGTATATCAGGTTAAGATTTATTTTAATGTTTTCTTGCTTTATAAATCTTTCGTGTGTGTAGTTTAGTTTTAATTCCAAACCGTTTATCATTACTTGTCCATAGTTTACCATGCTCCAAATAAAAAGGTTGTTTCTTGGAACGGCTACTATTTTGTCTTTTACTTTGTTGTGATATAGGTCTATGCCTAAGTAAATATTATGATAGTTTTCTTGTCCTATTTGTGTGAAGTAGGCTGTGTGTAAATTATATTGCTTAGCCTTTTCGGGTTTTAGGTTAGGCTCTCCAACAAGATTGTAATATAGGTCGTTGAAGGTAGGAATGCGGAAAATATCTTTGTAGAATAGGCTGATTTCATAGTGAGAATCTTTTAGTAATAGGCTAAGAAATGGGCTGAAATGGTTTTGCATTGCAAAGGCTTTGTGGAGTGTTGCCCAATCTTTAGTAAGGGTGTGTAGCAGGTTAAGGTCTAATCTTAGTTTTTTGTATTTCCAAGCACTTGTTATTGCACTTATGCTGCTGAAACGTCTTGGGTCAAATTCATAGTTTGTTTTTGCATCAAGAGAGTTTAGTGTTAGGTCGTTGGTAAGGGAAAAATTTATTGTTCTTTTCTTGTTTTGCCATGCTAATATATTGTTTAAATAGGCTTCTTTTTGGTTGTAGATGTCTTCTTGAAAGCCTTGGCTATTGTTGTAATAAGGGTCAAAGTAGCGTGTGTGGTTTGCAGAGAGTTTTATGTGGTTTTTGTATGATAGGTTTTGATTGAAATGGTGTGTAAAGACGTTTTGTAGAAATAAATCTCTATTCCAAAGTCTTTGTGCAGAGGATAGATAATATAAGGTAGTAGGGCCAGGTAAGCCTTTTTGGTCATAGTAGAAATAAATCTTTGTTTTAAATGAAGATTTCTTTGAAATATTTGCGTAAATGTTTGATTCAATTTTCGTAGATAGCATATCGTTATTCTCTCTTTTTTCCTTTGAGGTGCTATCGTTTACTCCGTTGCCATAGTGTAGGGTGTAAGGGTAGGAGCCTTCATAGTTTACAAATTCGGAGTTAAGGTTTATTATAAGTTTTTCGTTAATCTTTCTATTGAGATTGCCACTTAGGTTGAAAAGATTGAAACTTCCGTATGAAAGTGATATATTGCCATTGGTGTTTTGTTCATTGGCAAAGGTTGGTCGTGTGCTTGATAGTGAAAGTACGCTTCCGCTTGCAAGGCTTTTTGCAGTTTGCATATTCATTATGCGATTGCCATTGTCAAGGCTTAATTCTTCTATGTTGTTTACAGAGAATTTCGATAGGTCTATTTGTCCGTTTTGTGTGTTGCTTATGCTTATTCCATCGTAAAGAAGGTTTGTGTGCATTGAGCCTAAGCCTCTAACGGATATTGTCTTTAAGCCGTTTGTTCCACCATAGTCTTTGATTGTTACTCCTGGGAGAAATTTTGCTGCTTGACCAATGTCGTAAACAGAAAGTTTTTTTAACTTTTCTATTTCTAATTTATGAGAGGAGGTTTGTTGGTTGTGATTCTCAATTAAGGTGTCTATAACCTCAAAGCCTTCAAGAGTTATTACTCGAAGTGTGTCTTGTGAAAATAGCCCACAAGAATAGATAATTGATACTAATATTGCTATAATCTTTCTGTTCATAATTTAGTCCTTTCCTCGAAGACTGAAATTTATTCTTTAATCTTTTCACGGCAGGTCTTCTGACTTGTTCTTTTGAATAACGCCTTCCCATTATTGAAAACAGTGGCTAAGATTGTTATTCAAATATTTTAGAACTTACAGCAGCGGGACTGTTCAGGATTTTCACCTGATTCCCTTTTAATCACTTTGCAAAAAACTTGCATTAGTGAACCGTTGCGATTGCAAAATTAGAACAAAAAAATGAATCTGCAAATTTTTTCTCAATTTTTATGTTTTTATTTCATTGGTTGAAAAAAATGTTATAAGTTTGCAAAAAAATAGAATAATAACAATTAACAACAACTTTTAAATTTTATCGTATGGACGATTTAATGAATACTTCAGAAAGTCTTGTTGAACAAGATGAAAAAATGGAACAACCTATTGAAGAAAACATTGAACAAGTAACACAACACTATCAAACACTTGATAGAGAAGAATTATTGAAAGAATTTCAAAACTTGCTAAATGCAAATAACTTTGATGTGTTAAAGCAAAGAGCAAGAGTGATTAAGGAATTTTTTGATGCTCAAAGCAAAGAGATTTATGCAAAGGCTTTTGAAAAATTCTTAGAAGAGGGTGGAGATAAGCAAGATTACAAGAGTGAATTAGATCAATTAGATATAGACTTCCGTAAACTATATGGTGAATATAGAGAAAGAAGACAAAAATATTTGGAAAAACAAGAGCAAGATAAAATAGATAATTTAGAAAAGAAAAAAGCAATACTTGAAGAATTGAGAGTGTTGTTGCAACAAGAAGGCTCTTTAAAAGAAATATACGATACATTTAATCAACTACAAACAAAGTGGAAAGAAATTGGAGCAGTACCACGTTCAGAGGCTAATTCTTTGTGGGAAAGTTATCATTTTCTAATAGAAAAGTTCTATGATAAGGTGAAAATCAATAGAGAACTTTTGGAAATTGGTATGAAAAAGAAAATCGCTCTTTGTGAAAGAGTAGAGAGTCTTTTGTTGGAGCCTTCAATCAATGATTCTTTCCGTCAATTACAAGAATGTCATCAATTATGGAAAGAAATCGGTAGAGTATCTGCTGATAAGAGTGATGAGATTTGGGAGAGATTTAAAAAGGCAACAGAGGCTGTAAACAAGCGTTGTCAAGAACACTACGAAAAAATAAGAGAAGAACAAAACAATAACCTTTTAGCAAAGAAGGCTTTGTGTGAAAAACTTGAAGAGATTTTGAAAACCGAACTTTCAAGTGTTAAGGATTGGACAGAGGCAACAACAAAGGTTAATGAATTGTTTGATTTATGGAAGACAATCGGTCCTGTGCCAAAAGAAGAAAATGAGAATATTTGGAACAGATTTAAAAAGCCAATAGATAAGTTCTATGAAGATAAGAAAGAAGCTTTCGTAAAAATGAAAGAATCACAAGATGAAAATTATCAAAAGAAAGTAGAGCTTTGTCTTCAAGCCGAAGTGATTGCAGAAAGAAGCGATTGGAAAAGAGCAACAGAGGATTTATTGAAACTACAAGCCGATTGGAAAGAAGTAGGTTATGTTTCAAAAAAACAATCCGATAAACTTTGGTTGCGTTTTCGTGAGGCGTGCGATAAGTTCTTTGAAAGAAAATCGCAAGATTATAAAAATCGTAAGGAAAACGAAAACGAAAACATAGCAAAGAAAGAAGCGTTGATTCAAGCAGTGAAAGAATTTTCTTTTACCGAAGATAAACAACATAATTTAGATGTTATCAAAGATTTTCAACGTCAATGGTCAGAGGTAGGCTATGTTTCAACAAATGAAAGAAATCGTTTGTATGCAGAATTCCGCAAAGCTATTGATGCTCACTTTGATAAACTTCAATCAGACTCTATTGAATCTAATTTGAATAATTTTAAAATGAAATTAGATTCTTCCGATGGAAAGAGAAATGTTTCAAGAGAAAAGAAAGAATTTTTAGATCAAATTCAAAAATTGCAAAATGATTTGAATGTTTGGGAAAATAACCTTGGATTTTTAGCAAGTAGCAAACAAGCAGATTTATTAAAAGCAGAATTTGATAAGAAAATAGAAAAGGCAAAGGCTGAAATTCAACTACTAAAAGCAAAAGTGAAATTGCTTGAAGAAAGTGAAAAAACAAAAAATGAATAAAAATTTTGAAAAATAGTATTGCTATATATAATAAAAGTTGTATCTTTGCAAACCGAAATTTAAAATAATGTTTAACAATCCGTTTGGTAAAAATGGGCCGAACGGCAAAAAAATTAAGAAATGAAAAAAGATATTCATCCAAAAACTTACAGACTTTGTGCTTTTAAGGATATGTCAAATGAACAAGTGTTCATAACAAGAAGTTGTGCTGCTTCAAGAGAAGAAATTGAAATAGACGGCGTTACTTACCCTCTAATCAAAATGGAAATCTCTAATACATCTCACCCTTTCTTTACTGGTAAGGTGAAATTAGTTGACACAGCAGGACGTGTAGATAAGTTTATGAACAAATACAAAAACAGAAAATCACTTGTTAAGTAAATTTTGAAAGTTCTACATAATAAAAGCGTTCTGAATTAAAACTCGGAACGTTTTTTTTTGTATCTTTGTAGCCCGATTTGAGTTAAGAATTTTTTAAAGTAAAGACTTATGAATTATATTTTATTTGATGCATCAAGAAACTCTCTATTACCACTTACATATACAAGACCTGTTTGCGATATAAGAATAGGAATCTTGACTATTAGAGAAAAGTGGGAAAAGTATTTAGGAGAAAAAACCTCTACAATTACAGAAGATTATCTTTCGGTAAAGTATCCAACTGTTCAAAGTGAGGAAATGATGTTGATAAATGGAAGTATTTGTCCTACTTTAAAATTGGTTGAGGCTATAAAAGGACTTAAAATTGGCCAAACATTAGTTTGCGAAAACAATGTAGTGGCTATGTATAAGACAAAAGAACAATTTTTGAGCGAAGAAGATACTTCCGATGAGGTTGAGGTGAAAGACGATTTTATAAAAATCACTAATCCTTGGGATATATTTGCTTTAAACGATAAGGCTTTGAGAGAGGATTTTAAGTTATTGACCGAAGGAAGAAAGTCTATGCCTTTGAGCGATACGAATAGAGTTCTTGGAAAGGAGAATATATTTGTGGAAGAGGGTGCAGAGGTTGAATTTGCTATTTTGAACGCTAAGGAAGGGCCAATCTACATTGGAAAAGATGCTCAAATAATGGAAGGAAGTGTGGTAAGAGGTCCTTTGGCTATGTGTGAACATTCCGTTTTGAAAATGGCATCTAAGATTTATGGAGCAACAACTTTGGGACCATACGTTAAGGTTGGAGGAGAGGTGTCTAATGTTGTGATTTTTGGATATAGCAATAAGGCTCACGATGGATTCATTGGAAATTCGGTTATAGGAGAATGGTGTAATATTGGAGCGGATACAAATGCCTCAAACCTTAAAAACACATACGAAGAAGTAAGGGTGTGGAGCATAGAAAAGAATACTTTTGTTCCAACCGCTCAAACATTTTTTGGAACCATTATGGGCGATCACTCAAAGTGTGGAATCAATACTATGTTCAATACAGGAACAATAGTAGGTGTTAGTTCAAATATCTATGGACACGGATACCAAAGAAATTATATTCCATCGTTTGCTTGGGGTGGAGTAATGGGTTTGAAATCCTATGATATAGACAAAGCAATAGAGGTTGCAGAAAAGATGTATCAAAGAAGAAATATTGAAATGAGTCAAGAGGATAAATCTATTCTAAGAAATGTTTATACACAAACTCTAAAAAACAAGAAATTAAGATAATGTTAAAAAAAGATTTGGTAGAATTGAGTGAAATGATGAGTGGAGCAGATGCAGAAATAATTCCAATACTAACCGAAGAGAATATAAAAGATTTATCGGTTTCAGATATGCCCGAATTATTACCTATATTACCGCTTAAAGGAAATGTATTTTTTCCCGGAGTGATAATGCCAATAACAGCAGGGCGTGAAAAAAGTGTAAAACTTATAAAAACAGCGTATAAAAACAAACAAATAATAGGGATAGTAGCACAAAAATCAAGTGATATTGATGATCCTGAAACCTCCGATCTTTACAAAGTAGGAACAATGGCAAAGGTTGTAAAAACCCTTAATATGCCTGACGGAACTACAATGGTTATTCTTCAAGGAATGGATAGATTTTTACTTGAAGAATTAGTTCAAACAGAACCATATTGGGAAGGAAAGGTAAGAGAATATCCCGATGGAGCAAAGGATTTGCCAGAAAACTATATGGCACTTGCAGAGGCAGTAAGGGATATGTATCTTAAAATCTTGAAAATGATGCCAAGTATTCCTGCCGATCCAAGTTTTGCAATTCAAAACATAGAAAATCCTTATTTCTTATTAAACTATGTTGCTGCACATTTAGACATAAATGTGAAAGAAAAACAAAAACTATTAGAAACAAACGGCTTTTCAAAAAGAGCAAACAAAGTTTTATCAGTTTTAAGCAAAGAATTAGAATTACAAAAGCTTAAATTAGAAATCCAAAGGAAAGTTTCCTCCGATATGGATAAGCAACAAAGAGATTATTTGCTTACCCAACAATTAAAAACCATTCAAGAAGAATTAGGAGGTTCACCAAGCGATTTAGAAATAGCAGAACTTAGAAAAAAAGCTCAAACAAAAAAATGGTCAAAAGAAGTAGAGGAAGTTTTTGAAAAAGAAATCAGAAAACTATCTAATATACATGTTAGTTCTCCTGATTATTCTATTCAATTAAATTACTTGAACTTCATGTTGGATTTACCTTGGGAAGATTTTACTAATGATAATTTCGACTTAGATAAAGCACAAAAAATATTAGATGCAGACCATTATGGATTGGAAAAAGTAAAAAAGAGAATATTAGAATATCTTGCAGTTTTAAAACTAAAAGGTAATATGAAATCTCCTGTTCTTTGTCTTGTGGGACCTCCGGGTGTTGGAAAAACTTCTTTGGGAAAAAGCATTGCAAGAGCAACAGGAAGAAAATATGTAAGAATTGCCTTAGGTGGATTGGGAGATGAAAGCGAAATTCGAGGACATAGAAGAACTTATATAGGAGCAATGCCGGGCAGAATCTTGAAATCTATTGCAAAAGCAAAGAGTTCTAATCCTGTTTTTGTATTAGACGAAATAGATAAGGTTCAAGGAATGAGTGCTCATGGCGATCCGGCATCGGCAATGCTTGAAGTATTGGATCCAGAACAAAATACTGCATTTCACGATAACTATTTAGATGTAGATTATGACCTTTCTAATGTAATGTTTATTGCAACGGCAAACAGCCTTTCAAGTGTTCACCCTGCTTTAATTGATAGAATGGAAGTTATAGATGTATCCGGTTACATTGAAGAGGAAAAACAAATGATTGCAACAAAGCATTTACTTCCAAAACAACTATCGGAACATGGTTTAACCAAAAAACATATTTCTCTATCAACCGAAACAATCTCGGCAATCATAAATAAATACACAAGAGAATCGGGAGTAAGAAAATTAGATAAAGTAATAGCAAAACTTGTTCGTCATAGAGCAGTTCAAATCGTTAAAGAAGAAAAATATACCAAAGCAATAAAACCCTCAGACCTCCAAGAAATCTTAGGATTGCCTATTGCAGAGCACGATGTTCATTTAGAAAAAGATATGATAGGCGTTGTAACAGGACTTGCTTGGACTTCGGTAGGAGGAGAGATACTTTTCATTGAAGCAAGCAAAGGAAAAGGCAAAGGAAATATCAACCTAACAGGAAATTTAGGTAATGTGATGAAAGAATCTGCAACTTTGGCTTACGAATACATTAAATCAAATGCAAAAGAACTTGGATTGAATGAAGAAGAGTTTGAAAACCAAGATATTTATCTTCACGTGCCAGAGGGAGCAACACCAAAAGACGGTCCAAGTGCAGGAATAACAATGTTTACCGCAATTTATAGTTTATTTAGTGGTAGAAAGGTTAATTCACGTTTTGCAATGACGGGAGAAATCACTCTAAGAGGATTAGTATTGCCTGTTGGAGGAATAAAAGAAAAGATTCTTGCAGCAAAAAGAGCAAAGATTACCGACATCATTCTTTCAAAAAGAAATCAAAAAGACGTAGAGGATATAAGCAGTCAATACTTAGAAGGCTTGACTTTTCATTATGTAAGTACAATGAGCGAAATTCCTGATTTAGTTTTAGAAAAATAGACAATGGATATAAAAGAAATAAAAAAAGACTTTCCAATTCTTGGAATAAACGTAAATAAAAAACCACTTATCTATTTAGATAATGCGGCAACTACTCAAAAACCTATTCAAGTTATAGAGGCTATATCCGACTATTACAAAAACTACAATGCCAATGTACATCGTGGTGTTCACACTCTAAGTCAAATTGCAACCGATAAGTTTGAGGCGGTAAGAGAACAAATAAAGAATTACATAAATGCAAAAGAAAATTCGGAAATCATCTACACAAGAGGAACAACCGAGAGTATAAATCTTTTAGCATCAAGTCTTTCTTATCAATTAGAAGAAGGTGATGAAATAATTATTTCGGAAAGCGAACACCATTCAAACATTGTTCCTTGGCAAATGGCTTGTGAGAGAACAAAGGCTAAAATCAAAGTTTTGCCAATAAAAGATGATGGAACTTATGACCTATCTAAATTAGAAATACTTTTAAGTGATAAAACAAAAATAGTATCTCTTGCACAAGTGTCCAATTCGCTTGGAGTAATTCAAAGAATTAAAGAAATAATTCAAAGAATTAGAGAAATAAAACAAAGAAATATAGAAAAAAAACAAAGAAATATTTTAACCATTGTTGATGGAGCACAAGGCATAGCACATTTAAAGGTCGATGTTCAAGACTTGGATTGTGATTTCTATTGTTTTTCGGCTCACAAAATCTATGCTCCAATGGGTATAGGAGTGCTTTATGGTAGAAAAGAATTGTTGGAAGAAATGCACCCTTATCAAGGAGGTGGCGAAATGATTAAAGAGGTTACGTTTGAAAAGACTACATATAATGTTGCACCATATCGTTTTGAGGCAGGTACACCATCGGTTGCCGATGTAATAGGATTTGGAAAAGCATTAGAATATATAAACAACATAGGTTTAGAAAACATAATTTCTCACGAAGATAAGATAATGCGATATGCTACCGAGCGTTTGCAAGAGATAGAAGGCGTAAGAATTATTGGCAATGCACCACAAAAAGCAGGAGCAATATCATTTCTTGTTGGCACTTCACACCCATTTGACGTAGGAACACTTCTTGATCAGTTAGGAATAGCAATCAGAACCGGTCATCACTGTGCTCAACCCGTTATGCAACACTACAATATTCCAGGAACAGCAAGAGCGTCTTTCGCATTGTACACCGATTTTGAGGATATAGATAAATTTGCCGATTCTTTGAAAAGAGTAGCCTTAATGTTGCAATAATAAATCAAAGAAAAATTATGGCGGAGAAATATTTTACAATAGATAAATCCGTAGAAAGTATATATAAAGAAAAGGGTAGTAAATTTCTATCCTTTCTTTATCCTGTTAGTTCAGTAGATGAGGTTAAGGAATACCTAACTCAATTAAAGAAAAAATACTATGACGCCACTCATCATTGCTATGCCTATATTATTGGATACGACAAAGAAACATTTAGAATGAATGACGATGGCGAACCTTCCTCAACAGCAGGCAAACCAATATATGGACAATTACAATCAAACGATTTAACAAATGTATTATTAGTAGTAGTAAGATATTTCGGAGGAACAAAATTAGGTGTTAGCGGATTGATAAAAGCCTATAAAGAATCCTCAGCCGAATGTATTGCACAAGCACAAATTATAGAAAAACAAGTTAAAAATAAATACAATATTTATTTTGCATACGAGGATATGAATGTGGTAATGAATATCTTAAAGCAAAATAATGCCGAACAAAAGAATCAGGTCTTTGATCTTAATTGTCAAATAGAAGTGTTGATAGACAAGAGGAATACCTCAAAATTTGAAAGTTCTATTCCACCTGTTTCTACAATAAGAATAGAGTTTGTAGGCGAGGAATAAATCTTATAAAAAAAAAGATTTTAACAATAAAATTGTGTAAAAAAAACATCAAAATATTTTTTTTATTAAAAAAAAATAAGTATGGGCTAAAAAATCGTGATTTTTGACTCAAAAAACTCTTAAAAGCGTGTATTTATGTGGTTTTTGTAAAAAATGAACTGCTTTGTCCGAAAAATAAACTAAAAAATGCTCGATTTGCATATACAATAAAAAAAAGAATAAATCAAATTTAATTTAATTTTTTTTTCAAGAATTATGAACGTAATTTTGCTCTCCAGAAAAACGAATTAAAGAACTATATAATATAACCTATATAATGAAAAAGGATTGTAAACAAGTTTGGGAAAATTGTTTGAATTTCATTAAAGACAACATTGCGGATAAAAAGTTATTTGACACTTGGTTTAATCCGTTAGAGCCTTTGAAATTGGAAGATGATATATTGACTCTAAAAGTTCCAAGTATGTTCTTCTATGAATTTATAGAGGAAAATTATATAGATGTGTTAAAAGCAGCAATAAGAAAGGAATTGGGACATAATGCTCAATTACTTTACTCTGTTGTTATGGATACTGTAATAAAAAACACGACTGCCAATCCTGTTTTACCATCTAACGACTTGCCTGCAACACAAAACTATGCACAAAACATACCTGTAAGCATAGATTCTCAAGCAAAAGATTTGCCAAATCCTTTTGTGATACCTGGTCTTAGAAAAGTAAAGGTCAATTCCCAACTAAACGAAAACTATTCTTTTGAAAACTTTATAGAGGGTAGTTGTAATCAACTTGCACGCTCAGCAGGATATGCAGTTGCTCAAAATCCGGGAAAAACTTCCTTTAATCCGCTATTTATTCATGGCTCTGTGGGTTTAGGAAAGACTCACTTGCTTCACGCAATTGGTCTTGAAACCAAGAAAAGATTTCCCGAAAAAACCGTATTGTATATAAGTGCAGA
Source organism: uncultured Bacteroidales bacterium (assembly GCA_937881815.1). Taxonomy (GTDB): domain Bacteria; phylum Bacteroidota; class Bacteroidia; order Bacteroidales; family P3; genus Onthomorpha. The sequence continues at coordinate 19,926 of CALGEC010000049.1, read as the reverse complement.
ACAATTCTTTCAACAATTTGTAGAAAGTACAAAAAACAATACAAGAAATGACTTTTTGCAATTCTATCAAATGATGATAGATGTGTTAATCATTGATGACATACAATTCTTTGCTAATAAAACGGGTACACAAGAAGTATTTTTCCAAATTTTCAACGGCCTACATTCAGCAGGTAAACAACTAATAATTACATCCGATAAATCACCTGCTGAACTTTCTGGATTGGAACAAAGAGTTATTTCTCGCTTAAAGTGGGGCTTGAGTGCAGATTTGCAAATGCCTGATGCACAAACAAGAATGGAGATAATTGAAAAGAAACTCTTTAAGGATGGAATTTCAATGCCAAAAGACGTAATTGAATATTTGGCTTACAATATCAATTCAAGCGTAAGAGAATTAGAAGGCGCTTTAATATCTTTGATTGCTCGTTCTTCAATCACCAAACAAGAAATAACTTTGGATTTAGCCAAAGATATGATTGATAAATTTGTTAAGAGCAACACAAAAGAAATATCAATAGAATACATACAAAAGATTGTGTGTGATTATTTCAATATTCCTATTGATACAATGTTGTCAAAAACAAGAAAAGGTGATGTTGTAGCGGCACGACACATTTCAATGTTTCTTTCACGCAAACACACACAATCTTCATTAGCAACAATAGGAAGCAAATGTGGTAATAAAGACCATGCAACAGTACTACATGCTTGTCGTTCAGTGCAGAATAGTTGTGAAACAGACAAGAAATTCCGTGCTAATTTAGAGGCTATTGAGAAGAAAATAACAGAGTAAATTTTTTCCATAATACTTTTAGGATTCAATCATAGGGATTGAGTCCTATTTTTTTGACGTAATATTTTTAAAATTAAATCAATTATTTGTAATTTTGCCAAAGAATTTTTTGAAAAATAAGTAACTAAGAAAATTAAGTATGGATATTTTATTAAAGGTTTTGGAGATAGTTGGAGCATTAGGACTATTTCTTTACGGAATGAAAGTAATGAGCGACGGATTGCAAAAGGTTGCAGGCGATAAGATGAGAAGCATACTTTCAAAGATGACCTCAAACAGATTTAGCGGAGTATTAACAGGAGCAGGCATAACAACCCTAATACAATCTTCCTCAGCCACAACAGTCATGGTTGTAAGTTTTGTGAACGCAGGGCTTTTGAGTTTGACAGGAGCAATAGCCGTAATCATGGGAGCAAACATTGGAACTACCGTTACTGCATGGATTGTTTCACTTTTAGGATTTAAATTCTCTATTTCAACAATTATATATCCTGTAATAGCAATTGCAGCACCATTCTTATTCATAAAAGGAAAGGAATCAATAGGAGAATTTCTAATAGGTTTCGCTCTATTGTTTATGGGACTTGGTGCATTGCAACATAGTATGCCTGATTTCACTCAACCAGAATATGCACCGGTTTTAGACTTCATTTCTTCAATGTCAAACTATGGATACTTATCATATATCTTGTTTGTGTTGATAGGAACCGTAATGACAGTTATCGTTCAGTCTTCTTCGGCAATGATGGCCGTTACATTGGTGATGTGTGCCCAAGGATTGATTGGATTTGAAGTAGCTGCAGCCTTAGTATTGGGAGAAAACATAGGTACAACCATTACTGCAAATATCTCAGCCTTTATGGCAAATTCCACTGCCAAAAGAGCAGCCTTAGCACACTTAGTGTTCAATGTTATAGGCGTTATATGGGTGTTAATTCTCTTTAAACCATTTTTGATTTTAATGGGAATAATTGTAGAAAACATAGAAGGAGTAAGTCCTTTTGAAGAAAGCGTAGCCATTCCCGTAGCCTTATCACTTTTCCATAGTTGTTTCAATATTCTTAACACTCTAATGTTAGTTTGGTTCATACCTTCGATAGAAAAATTGGTTAATAAACTAATACCAACCAATGAAGAAGAAGAGTTCCGCTTGAAATTCATACCTTCAGGCTTTATGTCAGCAGGAGAATTAAGCATTGAGCCTGCAAAGAAAGAAATAGAAGCTTTTTCAAAAAGAGTTTTAAGAATGTATGACTTTATTCCAGAACTTTTTGAGTTGAATGACGAAAAGAAATTTGACCAACTAATGAGCAGAACCAAAAAGTATGAGGAAATAACCGATAGAATGGAGGTAGAGATAGCAAACTATCTAACAAAAGTCTCAGAAAATGGAATGAGTTTAGGAGCATCTCAAGAAGTCAGTGCAATGCTTAGAATAGTAGATAACCTTGAAAGCATAGGCGATAGTTGCTATCAATTATCACTTACAATAGAAAGCAAAAGAAAACAAAATATTTCTTACACTCAAGAAATGAATGATAAATTGCAAAAGATGTTTTCAATGGTAAAAGACTCAGTTTTGGAAATGAATAACAATCTTTCTGCAAACTATCACAGTGTAAACATTGCAAAAGCCAAAGAATTAGAACACCAAATCAACGAATACAGAGATCAACTAAGAGCAGAACATACCGAAGCCGTAAAACAAAACGAATATACCTATCAAACAGGAATATCATACAGCACTTTGTATGCACAATGCGAAAAATTAGCAGACTTTGCAATAAACGTAACAGAAGCAATAGATAAAATTAAAAAATAATAGCAATGAAATTTGACGTAATAGTAATAGGTAGCGGTCCAGGAGGATACGTTGCAGCCGTTAGAGCCTCACAATTAGGATTTTCAACAGCAGTTGTAGAAAGAGAAAACTTAGGAGGAATATGCTTAAATTGGGGTTGTATTCCAACAAAAGCACTTTTGAAATCCTCACAAGCCTATACATATATGAAACACGCAGCAAACTATGGCATAGACTTAGATGCCACAGCTGCAAAGCCAAATATGGAAGCAATAGTTGAACGTTCACGCACCGTAGCAACCAATATGCGTAAGGGAGTTGAACACCTAATGCAAAAAAACAACATAACAGTAATAGAAGGCGAAGGAAGACTAAACGCAAACAAACAAGTAGTTGTTAAAAAAGCAGACGGACAAGAAGAAATCTTTGAAGCAACACACATAATCCTTGCAACAGGAGCACGTTCACGCAATCTACCAAATATGCCACAAGATGGCAAGAAGATTATCGGCTATCGCCAAGCCATGACCTTGAAAGAACAACCAGAATCAATGGTTGTAGTAGGCTCAGGTGCAATTGGAAGTGAATTTGCACACTTTTACCAATCATTAGGCACACAAGTAACCCTTGTAGAGTATATGCCAAACATAGTTCCTAATGAAGACGAAGAAGTAAGTTCTACTCTACAACGTTGCTTTAAGAAAAACGGAATGAAAGTTCTTACTTCAACCTCAGTAGATAGCGTTGATACAAGCGGAGACAAATGTTTAGTAAACATAAGCGGTAAAAAAGGACAACAAGTAATAGAATGCGATGTAGTACTTTCAGCAGTAGGGGTTAGCACCAATATAGAAAACATAGGATTAGAAGAAGCAGGCGTAAAATTCGAGAGAGGAAAAATAGAAGTAGATGAATACTACCGCACAAATGTAGAAGGCGTTTACGCAATAGGAGATATAGTACACGGACCTGCCTTAGCACACGTTGCAAGTCGTGAAGCAGTTGTTTGTGTTGAAAAAATAGCAGGCTTAAATCCAGAAATCGTAAACTATTCTAACATACCAGGCTGTACATACACAACTCCGGAAGTAGCAAGCGTAGGATTAACAAAAGCAAAAGCAGAAGCCGAAGGCAGAGAAGTAAAAGTAGGCAAATTTATGTATATGGCATCGGGTAAAGCAGCAGCAAGCGGCAACAGAGACGGCTTTGTAAAAATAGTAATCGATGCAAAAACCGATGAAATCCTTGGTTGCAGTATGATAGGCGATAACGTAACAGAAATGATTGCAGAAATCGTAGTTGCACGTCAAAAAGGATTGAAAGCAGAAGAAGTAGCCTCAACAATTCACCCACACCCAACAATGAGTGAAGCAGTAATGGAAGCTATAGAAGCAGCCTATAACAAAGCAATACACGGATAAAAAAATGAAAATAACACAAACCGAAATACCGGGCTTATTGATAATTGAGCCAGATGTCTTTCGCGATGAAAGAGGTTACTTTTGCGAAACCTATAACGAAGGAAAACTCGCTCAACTTGGCTTTACACAAAAATTTGTGCAAGACAACGAATCAATGTCCTCAAAAGGAGTTTTGCGAGGCATTCACTTTCAAAAACCACCCTTTGCACAAGCAAAATTAGTGAGAGTAATAAGAGGTAGTGTTATTGACTTTGCAGTAGATTTGCGAAAAGGCTCGCCAACCTTTGGCAAATATAAAGCAGTGAAATTAGATGCTCAGAAAAAGAATATGCTATATCTTCCCGAAGGCTTTGGACATGCTTTCGTAAGTTTAGAAGATAACACAGTTTTCTCTTACAAATGCTCTAATTTCTATAATAAAGAATCAGAATCAGGCGTACTTTGGTCAGATGAAGACCTTAAAATAGATTGGCAAATAGAAAATCCAATCCTTTCGGACAAAGACAAAATTTTGCCACGCTTAAAAGATTTTGATTCACCTTTTACTTTTGAAAAGTAAATAAATGCTTGAAAAAGCAAGAAACATATTAAAAAAATATTGGGCTTATGACTCCTTTCGTTCAATTCAAGAACAAGTCATAAGCTCAATTCTTTTAGGTAAGGATACCTTAGCCTTAATGCCAACAGGAGGAGGAAAGAGTATTTGCTATCAAATACCCGCCCTTATGCAAGAAGGAATATGTATTGTAATTTCTCCATTGATTTCCTTAATGAAAGACCAAACCGACTCTCTTGTCAAGAAAGGATTAAAGGCTTGTTGTCTTAGCGAAGATTTATTTCATAGAAATATAGATGAAGTCTTGAATAAGGTGCTAACAATGAAATATAAATTTCTTTTTATTACACCCGAGAGAATCAAAAATCAAGTCTTTCAACACTATCTTTCTAAAATGAAACCTTGTCTATTTGTTGTAGATGAAGCACACTGTATTTCGGAATGGGGACACGAATTCAGACCAGAATACAGAGAAATTTCACAATTAAGAGACTATTATCCGCAAGTGCCAATCTTAGCCTTGACAGCAACCGCAACTCAACGCACAATAGAAGACATACAAACAAATCTTAATTTCAAAAAAGAAAATTGCATAAGAGGAAGTTTCAAGAGAGAAAACCTTAACTATTTAGTCTTTAACGACAACGACAAAATAGGAAGAACAATAGAAATTATAAAAAAACATAACGATACGGGTTTGATTTATGTTTCCACGCGAAAAAATGCTATAATCTATGCCGAAGAACTAAAAAAACACAATCTAAGTGTAGCAGAATATCACGCAGGACTAAGCAACTATGAAAGAAAACAACGACAAGAAGCTTGGCAAAAAGGCGAATTGAAAACTATGGTAGCAACAAAAGCCTTTGGAATGGGCATTGACAAACAAGATGTAAGGTTTGTAATACACTTAGACCTACCTTCAAGCATAGAGGAGTATTATCAAGAAGTCGGAAGAGTAGGAAGAGATGGAAAAGAAGCACACGCAATACTCTATTGGCACCAAAACGATGTAAAAAATCTTAGAAAGAGAGTATTGATGTCATATCCCGAAATGGAAAAAATCAAAGAAATCTACAATGCCCTTTACTCTCAATACAATATAGCCTACTATGATGGAAAAAACTACGAAACCCCTTTCTCGCTAAATAAATTTTGCTACACCTATCACTTCGATTTCATTTCCGTATTCTCAACCCTGAAAATCCTATCAAGAGAAGGAATACTTCACTACAATCAAAGAGAAATTCCAATATCAAAAGTAAAAATACAATCGGACTATTTAGAACTTAGAACCATACTAAAAATAGAAGACGACTATTCCTCGCTTTTAGCAACCCTACTAAGAATATGCGGGTGCAATCAAATGGAATACACATTCATTGAAGAAGGAAAAATAGCCACTTATCTAAGATGGGAAACCGAAAAAGTAATTCTTAAACTCCAAAGCTTAGAAAAAATGGGCATAATAACCTACATTCGTTTTCCAATAGGAGAGTATATAATCTTTCAACAAGAAAGAGTAAAGAAAAAAGAACTCTACATATCCGAAAAAAACTATCAAACCCTAAAAGACCTATCAATACAAAGAGCCGAAAAAATGATAGACTACATAGAAAATGCAAAATGTAGAGAACAATACATTCACAAATACTTCAACATAGAAACCGAAAAATGCAATAAATGTGATTTATGTCGCTCCTCTCAAACAAAAGTCCTAACTTTGCAAGAAAAAATAATAGAAATTCTTTTGCAAGGCGAAAAACCAATCTCGTATTTTAACAACAATACAGAATTTGCAGAAGGAGAAAAAGCAATAGAATTTATAAGACAAATGTTAGATGAAGGAATATTTACACTAAACGGCGATAAAATACGTTTTAATAAAAAATAATAAAAAATGCACAAAAAACCATTAGTCTCAGTCATAACTGTATGTTACAATAGTTCAGAAATGTTGCAACGAACTATTAAATCACTACGCCTACAAACCTATTCAGAAATAGAATACATCGTAATAGACGGAGCATCGAAAGACAGTACCCTTCAAGTTATAAAAGAAAATCAAGACATCATTAACCTATGGATAAGCGAGACTGACAACGGACTCTATTACGCAATGAACAAAGGCTTAGACCTTGCAAGCGGAGATTATGTCATATTTATAAATGCAGGAGATATGTTTTACGCTCCCGACACCTTAGAAAAAATATTTTCAAACCACCAAGACGATGCAGATATTTACTATGGCGACACAATGATACTTGCACAAAATCAAAAAGAATTAGGCAGCCGCAGACTCACTCCACCAAAACAACTTACAAAAAACTCATTTCGTTGGGGAATGACAGTGTGTCATCAATCCATTCTCATAAAACGCATCATAGCACCAAAGTATGACACCTCTTATCGCATAACAGCCGACTATGATTGGGTGCTTACCTCAATAGAAAGAGCAAAAAAAATAGTCAATACAAAGCTATATATTTCCAAATTCCTATCAGGCGGACTAAGTAGTAAGCACGTAGTGAAAGCCAACAAAGAAAGATACAAAATTATGTGCAAACACTACGGCACACCAATAGCCCTATGGTATAATTTCCTAATGCTTTTTCGCCTGATTATCACATACATAAGAAAAGGCAGACTTTAAGCAAAAAAAATCAAAGAAATAATTTCAAAAAGCGAAGAAAAAAAATGATTTTTCTTTGTTTTTTTATTTTTTTTCAAAGAAATATTTCTATATTTGCAAGACCTATTCAAAATATTATGCAAACTCATAAAAGCATAACCTACCTTTGCAAGAACAATTTAAGCAAATAATGATGTTTGCTTTCTCTCTTGCTTTGAGCAAACATCGTTAAAATAAATCCAATCAAAGCAAAGAGAAAATAAAGTATTCACACTCTAAATTTTAGGAGGAAATAAAATGAAAAGAAGTATAATATTACTATTGGTATTATTGCCAATAGTTGCATTTTCACAAATGCAACACATAATAAGTCAAGGAAATACCGCCACAACAAAAAGAATTTTAGGAGGTAGTAATACGATCGATTCAAGTTTAATAAAGATTAGAAGCATAGATAAGACTGATTTGCTTGTTTCTATGCCAGATTCTTCATTTATTCAAACAGTATTTGCTCATTCTACAATGGGAACAAATGCCACAACACTATTAACCTTTCCAAATTTAAAGATTTATGATTTTAAAATATTCGCAGGGAATATTTATTTTTGTGGACAAGATAATAGTGGAGTGGGATTTATTTCTTGGATGTCGATAAGTAATTTGCTTTCTGCAAGCCCAGCATCATTTACTGTGCAAAAAATAACAACTCCAATAACGCTTAGTAGAGTTACAGATTTAGAAGTTTATAAATGGGACGATGGAATACACGTTGTTGCAATAGCAGATGGTATATTCTTAATAGATATGAATACATTTAATCCAAGTACATATCAAATAATGCGACAAAATATTAGTAATCTATTTAAAAAATTATCCGTTGGTCAAGATAAAATACTTACATTAGAGAAGATTAGTGATACATCTCTTACAATAACAGCTTTTAATAAAGGAAGTATCTCTAATTATATGTATCAAACATTTTCTCATCCACAATTAAGACACGATAAATATGTATTAGAAAATTCAATGACTAACAAAGATATATTTACCTTTGGTTACACCCACAGGAAGCAAACATCTAATGCTTATTACAAAACAGACTTTGCAACAATTGAAGTTATAAATGGAATAAATATAATAAACAAACAATACTTAGAAGTAGCAGACGGGAAATTAGAGCCGATAGATTTAGAATTCTGTCCAGAAGATAGTACTTTATTGTATTTGGCTGGTGGATATCATGGTTATGACGAAATTTTTCCGATAAAACCATTCGTATATAATGGTTATCCAATAAATACCATACAACCTAATGACACAATACAAGATCCTATAAAACAATATAATAGTATTATTAGATACGAAAACTATTATTTTGCAGCTTTTGCAAAAGACACACCGTCAAGTAGAGGACTTATTTTTGATTGTAAAAGGAATTCTTCCCCTTTTCTAAATTGTGCAAGTTCACATGTAGTAAAAGTTATAAATGATTTCTTTTTAAATCCTATTCCTTCTAATGTTACTTATCAGTATCTTGTAGGGCAGCAAGACGCAATAATATTAAAACATTCGTATATATCAAATTCATACACAATTCAATGTCAGTAATTTTAAAATTTAAGAATATGAAAAAAGTATTATTTATTTTAGCATTTATTATGCTTACATCTTTTGTAGTGAAATCGCAAAACACTGAAAATTATTATTTGCCTGATTTTATAGATGTAGAATATTGTAGCTCTTTATCATTTTATGACACAACAAGTTTTGATACACAGACATATATGGCAAGAAATCATTATTATTTTTTTGCAACAGGAAGATATCAGGGCATTAATCAACGTCTTGATAGGGCACAACCTTGTTATACAGATACTCTATTAACAGTTCAAGGCATTGCAATAGGCGTAAATAATCGTGTTTTTATAAAGAGTTTACAACACGCAGCTTCCCCTGTACCTTCTTTGAGAGTAGCTATGATAGCAGGGGATGGCAATCCAACAGATATTGAGTTTTATAGCTCTAATCCAAAAGGCAAATTGAGGTTAATGAATAACACTTTAAATAGAGAAATCATTTCCGTTGATATTGACACGAATTTTGTTCTTCAAGAATCAGGGTTATACTCTTACATTGAATATTATTTCCCTACTCCTGTAAATGTAAATGGATTATTTTATATAGTAGAAGACATAACCACAAATTCAACCCAAATACCTCGTATGGTGTTTTCTGAATGCAATTTTGCATATCCATCATTAGTAAGGACAGCAGAAAAAATGGAAGGAGACACAATAGGCACTACTTGGGTACAATGGAGTGAGCATCCTTACAATCAATATCAGGAAAATCCTTATTTAATGCCAAGGTATATGTATGATGATTTATATAATCTAAGTCACGCATTAAATTCACCTATTCCAAACACTTGTCAAATGTATATGTTCCCAATTTTTGCAGAAACAGATACTACCTTAGGCGATGGCACGTATCCCGATACTAATGTATGTCTTTACGATGTAAATGTTGATAGATATTCCAATGTTTACCCAAATCCTGCAAAGGATATTGTAACAGTGCAATCATCTTTTAAGGTAAGAGAAATAGAAATACATAATGCCTTAGGTCAAGTTGTGTTAAGAAAACAAGGAAGTCAAAACATTGAAACAATAGATGTATCAAATCTTCAAAGTGGAACGTACATCGTAAGAATAAAAACACAAAGAGGCTTTGCAAACAAAAAGATTCTGATAGAATAAAACAAAGAAATAAAAAAATAAAGCAAAGAAATAATTTTTTAATTCTTTGCTTTATTTTTTTTATTTAAAGACTTATTTCTATATTTGCAAAACAATAATTTTTAAGATGAAAAGAGTAGTATTTTTTATTTGTTTTTTAATGTTTTTGGGTGGTATTAACGCTCAAACTCTTACTGAAAATGGACTTGTTTTTAGCGTTATAGAAGGTACAAGTCAAGTTAGTGTAAAGGGAATTAGAGGTTCTCTTTCAAAAGAGGTTGTTATTCCAACTACTGTTGAAATAAAAGGAAAAACATATTTGGTTTCGCTTATTGAGGAAGAGGGTTTTTATATGTGTAGTGAAGTGAAAAAGATTACTTTTCCTAATTGCTTGATAAGAATTGGTAAACGTGCTTTTTATATGTGTAATGGACTTGTGGATTTGACTCTTCCGCAATCGGTTGCCTATATTGAAAAGGAGGCTTTCTTTATGTGTAAGTCTTTATATACTATTTTGCTTCCTTCTTCCTTAAAGTCAATAGAGGAACGTTGTTTTTGGTCTTGTTCGTCTTTGAGTTTTGTGAAAATTCCCGATAATGTAAAATCCATAGATAGAGAAGCGTTTTTTGGTTGTAGTGCTTTGAGCTCGGTAGAGTTTAATCAAGGTTTAGAAGTCATTGATCGCTTAGCGTTTGGTAATTGTTTTGCATTGATGGAACTTGATTTGCCTAAGAGTTTAGTAGAGGTTGGCGATCAGGCTTTTTGGAGTTGTTCGTCTTTGCAAAGAGTTAATTTCTCGCCTTTTATAGCAAAAATAGGAGATAGTGCATTTGGGCAATGTAGTGCTTTGAATAAGGTGGTAATTCCTGCAAAAGATGTTGTTATGGGTAAAGATGTGTTTGAGTTTTGCCCAGAATTGAAAAGTTATAAAAAGGGTGAAGAAACTATTAAGTTAATTTTCACTTTGGAAGACATATAAGGCTAATTCGTAACCTTTGAGTCCAAAGCCAAAAAGACTTCCTTTACAAACGGGAGAAAGGAAAGATTTGTGTCTAAACTCCTCTCGTGCTAATATATTGCTGATGTGAACCTCTATAACAGGGGCTTTTATTGCCGAAATAGCATCTGCAATCGCAATAGAAGTGTGTGTGTAGGCTCCTGCATTGATTATTATTCCGTCTTTTGAAGAGTCTTTTTGTATTTGTGTTACAATTTCTCCCTCAACGTTTGATTGAAAATAAGATATCTTTACATTCGGAAACTTTTTCTTTAATACTTCAAGATATTCCTCAAAACTTGTGCTTCCGTATATAGATGCTTCTCTTTGTCCTAAAAGATTTAGATTAGGACCGTTAATTATACTTATTTCTTTCACGATGTTTAAAATCTCTATTTAATATAATTTTGTCTTTACTTATAAGAAAAAGGGTAGGAACTGTCCAAATATAACTCTTTGTTATAGGCTCGCAGTCCTCACAATAAGAATTTATCCAATTTTTTGGCATTTGCTCTTTATATTCTTGCCAAAGCGAAAGCTCAACCTCAGGAGCAACGGCGAGAATTGTCAATTCGCCGTTTTCTATCAAAGAGTTGAGTTTTTTTGACTTAGCCATTTTCTTTTTTAACGCTTGACAATCCTCACATTCCGGGCTATAAAAAACCACTAATACATTTGTCTTTCTTTCTTCTAAGAGTTGGTATAAATCACTCTTTCCATTTTCGTTTAGAAACGAGAAATTAACTGCCGTATCGCCAATTTGATTGTCGTTTTCTTTGTCAAAGGATTGCGAAAACAAAGAATTGAACGCTAAACAACAAAAAAAATAAGCAATTATTCTAAGACTAATGTTTCGCATTTTGCAGGTATATGAACGTTATTATAACCTCTTTCTCTTAAAGTATTAGCAAAGTTTTCTTGTGTTTTGCTTTCTCCGTGTACAAGAATTAGTTTTTTGATTTTCTCTTTGTCTTGACACTCCAAGAAACGAATCAACTCTTCGTAATCGGCGTGTGCAGAATAAGAATCAATACTTCTTACCTCTGCTTTAACATAATATCCGTGTCCGAAAATAGAAACGTGTTTATCTCCTCTAAGAATTTTGTTTCCAAGAGTGGTTGGAGCACAGTATCCTACGCCTAAAATTGTTGTTCGAGGGTTTTCTATGTTGTTTGCAATGTGATGCTTAATTCTTCCAGCCTCCATCATACCGGAAGCAGAGATAATAATGCAAGGAGTCTTAGTTGAGTTAAGCCTTTTACTCTTTTCTGTGCTGCGAATATAGTGTAGTTTTTCAAATCCAAACGGATCGGGATCTGTTTTCATAAATTCTTTCATCTCATCGTTGAAACACTCGCTGTGAAGACGCATTATGTTTGTTGCATTAAGACTTAAAGGACTATCAACATAGACATCTATCATAGGAAGCAAGCCTTTTTCCCATAACTTATTAAGAGCAAAAATTATTTCTTGTGCTCGCCCTATTGCAAAGGAAGGAATAAGAAGTTTTCCTTTCTTTTTGCAACATGTATCTATAACTGCTTTCAATAATTCTTCCTCACTCTTATCAATATCGCTATGAAGTCTATCTCCGTAGGTCGATTCTATAATTACGTAATCGGCTTGATCAAAAGGTTGTGGCTCACGCAAAATTCTTTTAGAGTATCGCCCTACATCTCCTGTGAATGCTATTTTTATATCTTTGCCATCTTCCTTTATTGTTATGTTGCAAGTTGCACTTCCAAGAATATGACCGTTGTCGGTAAACTTTAAAGTAATGTCTTCATCTATAAAAATCTTTTTTCCATAAGGTGCCGACACAAAATAATTCATTGCCTCTTGTGCATCGGCAGTTGTGTAAATTGGTTCAACAGCTTCTAAATTTTGTCTTGCACGTTTCTTGTTGAAAGTGCGAGTATCTAACTCTTGAATGCTCGCTGAATCCACAAGCATAATAGAACACATATCTCTTGTTGCAGGAGTAGAATATATTGTGCCTTTAAAACCTAATTTAACAATGTAAGGAATCAGCCCGGAATGATCTATATGAGGGTGAGAAAGGATTAAATAATCTATCTCTTCGGGATTGAAACCTAAATCACGATTCAAGGCATCGGTTTCCAAACCCTTACCTTGATACATTCCACAATCCAAAAGTATTTTCTTTCCCTTATTAGTTGTAATCAAATGTTTGCTACCCGTTACTTCCTTTGCAGCACCTAAAAATTGTATTTTCATAGATTTTATGTTTTTTTTCTTTGGCAAAGATAATATTCTTTTTTCTTTAAAACGCTAAATATTGACAAAAAGGTGTATTTTTGCAATAGAAATTAGTCAATAGAAAAGATATGAGAAAGATATTTTGTTTTTTTACGATAGGGTTGCTTTTGTTTTCTGCTTGTGGTAAAAAGGAAACCGAAAATAAGACAAATAATGATAGTAAATATAAAACTATTAGTGTGAAATTAAACGAAGATGCACCAACTTATATGATTAAAGGATTAACTATAAGTGGTTTTTCTGTTAATGACACTATAAATGGAATAAAAGCAAAGGTTTTAATGCCTATTAAAAAAGCAAAAGACACTACTTATTCAATAAATCCTATAACTCTTGAAGCGCAAAAGGTGTTTAAAGAATCTATTGCTCAGTTAAAAGAAATAGGAAAAAAGAATGAAACTCACAACTTATTGATAAGAACGGTTTTTGTTACGCATTACAATGGTTTATTAAGTGCTTTATTTGAAAAAGAAGTCATTTGTGCGGAAAGTACAATTAAAGATAGCACTTTCTTTGCGATAACTTATGATATAACAAAGAATACTCCGCTTAAAATAACACAAGTGTTGAATATTGATGAGCAATCTTTTGAAAAAATAATATCTAATTTTACAAACTTAGAGCCTAAGATGAGTTTCTCTGAATTTGAAACTTCTCAATTTGCTATTGGCAAAGATTCTCTCTTTATTTATCCGCTTAGAGAAGGGAAACAACAACAAATTTCTGCACCTTTACAATCTCTTGAACACTATTTTATAAATGGTAAGTAAGAATAAAAAAATAAAAAAGAGGATTTGGATTATTCTTTCTATTTTTGCCTTAATTATTCTTTCTATAATAGGATATAATTACGGCATTGACTATTATAGAAAGTACTATGCTTGTTCGGGAGTAAAGATTGATTCTTATCGTTTCCCTGTTGTAGGAATTGATGTCTCGTCTCACCAAGGTAAAATCAATTGGAAAGAGGTCTATTCTTCGAAAATCAATTTTGCATTCATAAAAGCAACCGAAGGAGAAACGTTTGTTGATAAGAAATTTAAGTATAATTTTTCCAAGGCAAAGAAAAACAAAATCATAGTAGGGGCTTATCACTTTTTTCGTTTCAATAAAGGAGGCAAGGAGCAGGCTTACAACTTTATAAACAATGTTAGTTTAACTCCAATGGACTTTCCGCCGGTTTTAGATGTGGAATTGTATGGTGGAAACAAGTTTTCAAAAGAGAAAAAAAATAAAGTAATTAGCGAAATATATAATTGTTTGCGTACCTTAGAAAAACATTACGACAAAAAGCCGATTATATACACAAACATACAGACTTACAATCATTATATTAAAGGAAATTTTGATGATTATGACCTTTGGATTTGTAAACTTTGCAATGAGCCAAAGATAATTAAGTGGGAATTTTGGCAATACTCACATCAAGGCGTTGTTCCTGGGATAAAAAGCGATGTAGATATGAATGTGTTTAACGGAAGTTACGAAGAATTTGTCAATTACATACATAAAAAATAGCAAATGAAAAAGGTACTCATTTTAGATAAAGGACACTCAATTTTAGGCGAAAAACTATTAGACGCAGGCTTTGAATTAGATTTTAATTTGAGCGTTTCGCAAGAAGAACTCTTAGAAATAATTTCTCAATACAGCGTTTTAATTGTACGAAGCAAACTCTTGATTGACAAAGAAGTAATAGATAGAGCAATAAACCTTAAAGTCATTGGAAGAATTGGGGCAGGAATGGACGCAATTGATACAGATTATGCAGAGAAGAAAGGAATAAAATGTATCAATTCACCAGAAGGAAATCGCGATGCAGTAGGGGAGCATTGTCTTGGTTTGCTTTTGGCAGTTTTTAATAAGATTTGCATTGCCGATATGCAAGTAAGAAAAGGACTTTGGCTTAGAGAAGAAAACAGAGGCTTGGAAATAAAAGGCAAAACCATAGGAATAATAGGCTATGGCAATATGGGAAGAAGTTTTGCTCAAAGATTATCGGGTTTTGATTGCAAGGTAATAGCCTACGACAAATATAAAACAAATTATTCCGATGAATACGCACAAGAATGCAGTTTAGAGGAAATATTTTCTCAAAGCGATGTGCTTTCTTTTCACACACCTTTGACCGAAGAAACAAAATATATGTTTAATAAAGACTTTATTCAAAACTTTAAAAAGCCGTTTTATCTTTTAAATACCTCACGTGGAAAAGTTGTAAATATAAAAGATTTAATAGAAGCTTTGAATGAAGGAAAAATTCTTGGAGCCGGCTTAGATGTTTTAGAGTTTGAAGCATTTTCTAATGAATTAGAGAATGCACCGACTGAACTTCAAGATTTGTTTTCAAGAAATAACGTTGTCTTAACTCCTCATGTAGCGGGTTGGAGCGTAGAATCAAACTACAAACTCTCTTATTTCTTGGCAGAAAAGATAATCTCCGCCCTATAATTCTTGAAGTTTATTATTTAAAGCCTCAATATCGATTTCTACTTCGGAGAGTTTAGTCTTGCAAAAGGCAATTAACTCTTTCGCTTTCTCAATTTTTTTGCATAAGTCTTCAATATCAACCTCCGAAGACTCTAAACTATTTACAATCTCTTTTAATTCTGTATATGCTTGGTTGTAATTCATAATTTTTTAAAGATTTTATTCAATAATAGACCTTACTTCTCCTTCGGCAAGTTTTGTTACTAAGCAATCTCCTTTTTGAATATCTTTCTCATTCTTTAAAACCTTGCCGTTAATATAGGTAATAGAATAGCCTTTGTTTAAAATATTTTGAGGATTAAGCACTTCAATATATTTTTCCATTAAGTTCAATTGTTCTTTCTCTCTTTCTATTCTATGATTGCTTTTTATCTTTATCAAACTCTCCATTCTCTCTAAATTTTCTTGTGCAATAAGAAAACGTTTTATGATAAAGTCGGCAACATCTGTGGGAGTTATTCCATTGTGATAAGAAACCATTTCGCTAACCGTTAGATTTGTCGAATGCCCTATGCCAGTAATGACAGGAAGAGGAAAAGTTGCTATTGTTTTACAAAGTTCATAGTTATTATAACAAGCCATTCCAATATCGCCTCCGCCACCTCGTATGATGAGTACAGCATCGAAAAACTCCTTTACCTCCTTTATCTTCTCTAAACTAAGAATAAGAGTATTGATTGCACCATCGCCTTGAAGCAAAGAAGGAAAAAGTTTGTGGAAAATGCCAAATTCCTTATACGAAGAAATGATATTTACAAAATCTTGATAGCCTTTGCCCGTTTCAACCGAGATTACAGCAAGCCTTTTTGGCAAATCGGGCAAAAAGGTTGTTTTATTTAAATCAAAAATCTTTTCTTCGGTTAGTTTTTCTATTGAAGCGTTTTTCTCTTTCTCAAATTCTCCAAGCGAAAACGAAGTATCAATATCGCTAATTCTAAGACTTAAACCATAGAAACCATTATATTTTATGCTTGCTTTAAAGAGAATGGTGATTCCATCGCTAAGTTCAACACCCGCACGAGTGAATTTTTCGTTTATTCTCTTGAAATCGCTCGCCCAAATAGTAGCACGCATTTGCGTAACAATAACCCCATTTTCTTTTTCTACCAAATCGGGGAAAGCATGACCGCTATAAGTGTAAAAATTCAACTTTAACATTTCGGCTTTCACCCAAAACTCCGAACTATACCTTGAAGTAATAGTACGTTCAATGCTTTTGGTAACCTCACTCAAAGAAAAAATTCTTACATCTTGCATAAAAGAAAAATCAATTTAAAAAAAGGAGGGCATAAAGCCCTCCATGTTATGAAAAAAACAATAAAAATCTTATTCAGAAATTTGTTTTAAAACTCTTGCAGTGAATTCTTTTTCTATTGCTTCTGCTTTATCTATGATTGCTTGACCTTTTGCGATAATTTCTTTAACAAATTCTTTATCGTTTAAGCTACCGCAGTTAATTTGCATATTCATAAATGCTCCTATACAAGCAGCTCTTGCACATAAAATACCAACTGCTGCATCTGTTACAGAGTTTGGATTTCCTATTTCAACCATTTTTTGACATACTTCAAACACTTCAAATGATTTGCAAAGAGTTCTGTAAGGTACTTCAATAGCATATTTTGTTGCTGCTTGAATAGCGGCAGTTCTTGCTGCTTTTTCTTCGTCTGTTTTCTTAGGTAAGCCAAACGCTTCCATAATTAAGTTGAAAGAACGAGTGTCTTCATCAACCAAGAACAACAATTCATCTTTTATAGCTTGACCTTTTTCAGCCACAACAGAGAATTCTTCCCATCTTTCGTCCCAACCAGCTTTGTGAGATGAAAGATTAGCAACCATTGTTCCTAAGGCAGCACCCAAAGCTCCCATATAAGCCGAGATACTTCCACCACCAGGAGCAGGACTCTCAGAAGCAGTTTCATTAGCAAAAGCAGTGCAAGTCATATCCACTAATTTCTTGCTACCTTTGTCCTCAATCATATATTCAATTACCTTTTCTTGTGGGTTAAATGGCTTTAAGTCGTCAAGACCCATTGATTTAACAGCGATTTTTATCAATTCTGCTTCATCAACTCCAAGAGAACGTTGTTGTTTTGCAAGGTAATATTTACCAGCATCAATCAAAGTTTTCTTAGGAACTAAACCTACGATTTCAACTCCTGTAACTCTCACGCCTCTTGCAGCAGCTTTTGCACTCACTTCATCAAAACAAACGTGTAAAGGAGCAACCTTTGCATCGGTAATATTCATTGACACTTGTGCAATGCCATATTCTTCAATAAACCAACCAATAGCCTTTGTTCCTTTCAAAGTTCCAGGAATCATAATAGGATTTCCGTTTTCGTCCTTCATAGGTTTTCCATTTGGTTTACCACCTTCTCTCATCGGACGACCTTTTTCTCTAACGTCAAAAGCAATTGCGTTTGCTCTACGTGTAGAAGTAGTATTTAAATTATAGTTTACAGCCAATAAAAAGTCTCTTGCACCAACTGCTGTTGCACCACTGCGAGCAACTTGTTCACTCCAAGCGTTTGGACCAAAGCAAGGCTTCCATTCATCAGTGATAATTCTTGTTGCAAGTGCTTCATATTCTCCTTTTCTGCAAGAAGCAAGATTTTTTCTCTTATCTTCAAACGCAGCAGATTCGTAGCAATAAACAGGAATGCTTAATTCGTTTCCTATTCTTTCGCCTAATTTTCTTGCATAGCCAACAACTTCGTCCATAGTGATGTTTGCAACCGGAATAAGCGGACAAACGTCAGTTGCACCAAAACGTGGGTGATCTCCATGATGATTTCTCATATCAATAAGCTCTTGTGCTTTCTTTACAAGCATAAAAGCAGCCTCGCAAACTTGCTCTGGCTCACCAACAAAAGTGATTACAGTTCTATTTGTAGTCGCTCCCGGATCTACGTCTAACAATTTAACGCCTTCAACCTTTTCAACTTCGGCTACAACTTGGTTTATGATATTCATATCTCTACCTTCCGAAATGTTAGGCACGCATTCAATTAGTTGTTTCATATCTTAAAAATTTTTTTATTTGTTACACATTACTAAAACTTTGCAAAGGTATGAATATTTCTTTGTTCTAAGAAATAATTTCAAAGAATTAGTTTGCACCTTCAAGGAGAGAAAGAGAAATAAAAAACTTTCCCCAAGAGTTAAGCCCAAATGCGTGCGATATTTTCAAGCAAGAAATTCTTAATCCGAAATTTTGAAAATATAAGCCCTTAACTAAAAATCACAAAATCAAAGATTTAACTTTTTAAAGCCCGATTTTTGCCAAAAAAGTCTTTGTTTTAGTGGATTTTTTCTTTGATTTTTGCAATTTTTTCATTGATTTTCATGCAAAAAAACCTTGATTTAATTTTTTCTATCCTTGATTTAGAAATTTCTATCCCTGATTTAGAAAATTCTAAACGAGCTTTTCGCAAAAAAACTCCAAATTTGCGAAAATTTAACCCTAATTTTCATCAATTTTTCGCAAAAAATTTTGCAAAAATCCCAAAACAAAATTTTCGCAAAATAAAGGTTTTTCTCTGTAAAACTTTGAGTAGTGAAATTAAGAGTTTGTATAAGATTTTTTTGTACTTTTAAAAATTTGTTATACCTTTGTAGATAGAAATTAAAACTCACAATAAGGTAAATAAAATGAACATAGATAAAGAAAAATTAGAGAGTATTGAAGCGAACACCTCTGTAATATTAGATGAAATCAAAGAATACAAAAAAGCCTTTGAAAAGAAAATAGACGTAACCAAGTTTAAATGCCTTAAAACTTTGGAGGAACATTCAGATTGTGTCTATTCCGTATCATATAGTCCCGATGGCACAAAAATAATCAGCGGTTCAGATGATAAAACCATTAAGATATGGGATGCAAACACAGGAGAATGCCTTAATACCTTGGAAGGACATTCAGGTTATATCTTTTCCGTAGCATATAGTCCCGATGGCAACAGAATTATCAGCGGTTCGCGTAAAAAAATTCCTGGTAAATATTTTTGGAGCAACGATAAAATTGTTGGAGAGATTAAGATATGGGATGCAAACACAGGACAATATCTTAAAACCTTGGAAGGACATTCAGGTTCTATCTTTTCCTTAGCATATAGTCCCGATGGCAAAAGAATTATCAGCGGTTCGTGTAAAAAAAATCCTGGTAAATATTTTTGGAGCAACGATAAAATTGTTGGAGAGATTAAGATATGG